>JBKBTZ010000009.1:0-51414 GCA_046290825.1 Limisphaerales bacterium | reverse complement strand
GGCGGGATTTCGGGCACCGGGACCGGAACCGGTTCGGGGGGAGCCACCTCGGCGGCCACCGGGGGGGCGGGGGCAGGGACTTCGGGGGCAACGGGGGGCGGCTCCGGGGACGGACTGACGACTACGACGGGCGGCGGTTCGGGCGCGGGAGGCGGGGTGGGCGGAGGCGGCGGAGTTTCGAGCCGGGCCTTGAGATCGGGATGCGCCTCGAACAATTGCTGTTCGAGGTATTCCGCGGTGATTTTGTCGAGGGAGCTGGAGGGGACTTTGGCGGCGGCAATGCCCAGTTCCTTGGCCTTGGTCAGAACTTGTTTGTTCTCCAAGCCAAGTTTCTTGGCGATTTCGTAGATGCGAACGGGCATAAATTCATTCCGCCGCCGCCACCCGGGATTGCCAGCCGAGCAATCATAGGCGGACGCGGCAAATCAGTTGTCCCAGCACGGCACGCATGGTCACGCAGGAGCCGCGTCGCTCACCTTGATGGTGCGGCGTGCGATCTCGTCACGGGCGGCCTGCAAAATCGCGGCGGCATTCGGACCGACCTCGGGCAGTTCGGCCAGGTCGGACTCTTCGGCCTGGGCCAGCATCTCGAGGCTGCCCAAGCCGTTGCGCACAAGGACATCCGCCTGCTCCCGGGTCAAACCCGGAATGGCCGCCAGTTCGGCGACAGCCTCGGCGACTTTTTCCTCAAACCCCTTGGTCACGACCACCTCGGCCTCGATGTCCACCTGCCAGCCGGTCAGCTTGGAGGTGAGCCGGGCGTTCTGCCCGCGTTTGCCGATGGCCAGGGAAAGCTGGTCCTCGCTGACGAGAATGCGGGCGCGGCGGCGTTCCTCGTCAATTTCAAACGTCTTGAGTTTCGCGGGTGCCAGGGCGTTGGTCAAAAAGGTCCGGATATTCGGGTCCCAACGAATAATGTCCACCTTCTCGTTGTTCAGCTCGCGGACGATGTTCTTGACCCGCTGGCCGCGGAGGCCCACGCAGGCACCGACGGGGTCCACTTTTTCGTCCCGGGTCCAGACCGCCAGCTTGGTGCGGAACCCGGCCTCGCGGGCGATGCCCTTGATCTCGATGGTGCCATCGTTGATTTCGGACACCTCAAGCTGGAACAGCTTGAGGACGAAGCGCGGGTCGGCGCGGGACAGGATGATTTCCGGGCCGTGAGCGAGTTGTTCAACGGCCTTGACGTAGCAACGGATGCGCTCCCCCACCTGGTATTCCTCGGTGGGCACCCGCTCGCGGTTGGGCAGGAGGGCCTCGTATTTCCCGAGGTCAATGATCACGTCCGACCGCTCGAACCGCCGCACGGTGCCGCTGACAATGTCGCCGACCCGGTCCTTGAACTCGGAGAAGATCAGGGCCTTCTCCGCCTTGCGGATCTGCTGCATGAGGGCCTGTTTGGCGTATTGGGCGGCAATGCGGCCGAAGCCGGTCGGGGTAACTTCCACCTCCAGTTCCTCCCCCACCACGGCATCCGGCTTGATGCGCCGGGCGTCAAACTGCGAAATCTGGTCATGCTTGGAAATGACCCGCTCGGCCACCACCAGCTTGGCAAACGCCTTGATGTCGCCGTTCTTGGGATCAATGCTCACCCGGAGTTCGCGCGCCGGGCCGACGGCTTTCTTGGCCGCAGTGATGAGCGATTCCTGGACAGCCGCCATCAGGACATCACGGCTGATGCCCTTTTCCTTCTCCCAAAAATCCAATACTGCGAGAAACTCTGCGTTCATGGCTCGTTGTCGTCGTCCCCTTCCGGGGAACAAAAAAGTCGGCAGATGAGCATCTTCCGACTCGGCGCGCTGGCGGACCAGCAATCTTTACCTGTCTTGTCAAAACCGTAAAATCTCGGCCCCGTTTCCGTCAAGCCTCAATTCCCCGGCCCCGGCCCGCGGGGCGCATCTCAGTTTTTTGCAGGGGGGTGTAAGCTGGGGCCATGACAACAACCCTGCCTACCCCCGCACCCGCAACCTCCACTGCTGCCTGCCGTCGGCCCTCCGTGCCCGCTGCGCCCGAACCCCTGGCCGTGCTGGCCGCCCGCCTGGCCGTGACGTTGGAAGCCTCGGCCGCCCGCTTCCTCGGCGCCGCCGACCAAAACCTCGGCCACCTCGAAGCCCAGGCCCTCCACGATGTTCAAGCCCTGCTGCGCACCACCACCCAGCGCGCGGCCCAGGCCAAAGCCGACGCCACGCCCCTGCGCTGCCCGGTCTGCGGCCAGCCCTTGCGCCGCGGCTCTGCCGGCCACGCCCGCACCTTCCAGACCCGGTTCGGGGACATCACGATCCAGCGCCCCCGCGGCTACTGCCCGCGCTGCCACAAGTGGCGCACGCCCGCCGACACGGCCCTGGGCCTGGACGACACCGCCGGCTACTCGCCCGCCGTGCAAGCCCTGGCCGCCCTGGCCGCCAGCAAGCTGCCCCTCGCTGACGCCAGCGTCGTGCTCGAACACCTCAGCGGCGTGAAGTTGCCGCCGGCCACCCTCGACCGCGAAGCCGAACGCCAGGGCCAGCGCGCCCAACGCCTGCGCACCCAACTGGATGCGCCAGCCGCCACGGCCCCCCGCCAACTCGAACTCACCTTGGAGCCTTACCAGATGATCCGCCAACTGGACGCCTGGAGTCTGCGCGAACGCGACGACTGGGGGCAAAGCACCCAACTTCGCCGCCACGGCACGGAACCCGCACGCTGGCACTGGGTCTATACCGGCACCGTCTTCCGCCTGGATCAGCGCGGGCAGACGGCGGGCGGGCGGCCCGTCATCAGCGAACGGGGCTATGTGCTCACGCGCCAGGGGCTGGACGCCCTGCGCCAGCAGATGCAGGGCGAGGCGCGGCGGCGCGGGTTGGGCCAGGCGGCCAGCGTGCGGGTCATTGGCGACGGGGCGGGGTGGCTCTGGCGGCTGGCCGACGACCGCTGGCCGCAGGCCCGACCACGGCTGGACTTCTACCACGCCGTGCAACACCTGGCGGCGGTGGGGCGGGCGTTGTGGGGCGAGGACCAGGAGCAATTCCAAGCGTGGCTCAAACCCTTGGTGCGCCAACTCAAGAACGAGTCGGCGGTGAAAGTGATCCGGCAACTGGACGAGGCCCTGGCGGGATGGTCCGCCGGACCCGACGCCGAAACCGTGGCCAAAGAAATCGCCTGCTTGAAAGCGCATCAGGAGCGGATGGACTACCGGGCGGGGCGGCGGGCGGGCGAACCGATCGGCAGCGGGGCGGTGGAAGCGACCGGTCGGCAGGCGCAGTGCCGGTTCAAGCGGCCCGGCCAGTTCTGGAGCACGATCGGCGACGAAGCGCTGCTCTGCCTGGAAACCTTCTGGCGCAACGACCGCTGGTCCCTCCTCTTCCCCCACACCGCCTTCGACCCTGCAAGAAACTGAGATGCGCCCAAGCCCAAGGCCGTGGCCAGATGCGTCTTGCCGGTTCCGGGGTTGCCCACCAGCAGCAGGTTCTCGCGTTTGCCGATGTATTCACCCCGCAAGAGTTCCCGCACCAGGGGTTCATTGATCGAGACTTGGGCGGCGAAGTCAAAGGTCTCGATGGTCTTCAACACCGGGAAGGCGGCTTCCTTGATCCGCCGTTCGGTGGCACGGCGCTCCCGGTCAATCAGCTCCCGCTCGGCTAGCCGCAGCAGATACGTTGGATAATCGCAGCGTTCCTGACTACACACGGCGCCAACACTGTCGTAGTCGCGTAGGAAGGTCGGCAGTTTAAGTTCCTTCAAGTGATGCTCCAGCAGGAGCACGGCGGGATTCTTGCTCATGCGACACCTCCCACCAGTTCCGCGTATGAAGCCAGATTCGGCGCGGCGACGCGAACGTGTCGTAGATGCGGATGGCCATCCAGCGAGAACTGCGTGGCCGCCCAGTCTTCGCGTGGATAAAGGAACTGGGCCACGGCATCGCGGGTGATCGCCCCAACCGCCAGCGCCTGTTCCACGGCCCGCCGCAACTGCGGCAGCGAATGCTTCTCCAGCAGGCGAAGCACCTTGATATACTCCCGGACGCCCTCACCGTCCCGTTCCGCCTCCAGGCGGCGGCGCAACAACGCAAAACACTCCGGCAAGGTCCACCCCATCAGCGGCCGGGCATGATCCAAGGCTCCCGGCTTGGTCTCCAGCAGTGCCAGATAATGCAGCGGTTCAAAGCAGACCTGCTCGTCTTCCCAGATCCGGGCATGCTGCGCTACTGCCTGTCCGTCGCCGCACAGCACCACGCGGTCAAAATAGCCCTTGGCCACGATGGGATGATGGGCCCAGCGCACCGGCACCGAATAATCATTCCCGTCGAAGCGCACCAGTGACAACGAACTGGCCGTCGTGGAAAACTTGCGACAAGCCTCGAACGGCGTGGTCGGCAGCGGCAGGAAGGCTTTTTGATCGTCCAACAACAACTGCGCCTTGGAGCCCGCCTGCCCCCGCAACCAGCGCTGCTGATCCTCCTGGCAGCGCCCGAGCAGATGTGCGTTGAGTTCGGCCAGATCCCGCACCTGGGGCACGGGCACAAAGTAGTTCAGCCGGGTGAACTTCACCTGGCCTTCCACCACGCCTTTTTCGTTGCCACGCGCCACCCGGCAGAAGTGATGGTCAAACAGGTAATGGCTTTTGAGTTGGAGAAAACCCTGTGTCAGCCGCCGCTCCTTGCCGAGGATCTGGCTCACGGCCACCTTCGTGTTGTCATAGGTGATCCGTTTGGGAACGCCGCCGAAGAACTCAAACGCCCGCACATGCCCCTCCCAGAACGTCTCGGTGCATTCGCGCTCGAAGGCCATCACAAAGGTCGCGTCGCTATTCGGCAACGCCATCACGAAAAACGCCACCTTGCGTAACTGGCCATTGATCTTGACCAACGCGTGGCCGAAGTCCACCTGGGCCTCGCCGGGGAGATGCTGCAACGGCACAAACACCTCCTGATGCTTCTGGGTCAGCTCACGCACCGCATCCTTGACGACGGTGTAGCCGCCCGTGAAGCCATCCTCCCGCAGCCGTTCCAAGATCCGCTTGGCCGTGTGCCGCTGCTTGCGCGGCATGACCTGGTCCTCCTTCAGGATCTGTTCGATCCGTCCCAGAAAGGCTCCCAGCTTCTGCTTCGGTCGCGGCTTTTGTTGCCGGTAACCCGGCGGTTCACTGTGTTCCAGAATCTTCTTTAACGTCTTCCGGTGTTCTTTAACGTCTTCCGGTGCATCCCCGTCTCCCGGAGAATCTGCCGCCGGCTAACACCACCCACCAACACTCTTCTGCGAATCTCGGCCCAGTCGTTCATATTGCGATACATGCTTCATGGTTAATGAAGATGCCGCACTTTTGAACCGCCACGTCACACTCATGACCCCGCCGCACTTTTCAGCCGCCGTTTACACTACGGCGAAACTCGTTGCTGAAATGGGGGCGGCGGTGTCGCTGGCGGATTTGGGGTGCCCGCCTTTGGATGCGAGCCGTCAGGAGTGGCACGTTGCAGTTTCATAACTGGAGGTTCAGGGCGTTCATTCAGTTCAACGGCATTGGGAACTGCCAGCAGTGGCCTTTTGGATAGCGTCTCGTCTCTTACTTCAAGCCTGAACAACTCTTTCGTTGTGCCAATCACCGTCACCTTCGCCGCAAACGCTTCACCTTCCCCCCATTGAATGTCAAAGATCGGCAGCATGGTTGTGTTCGTTGACTTGGCAGACTCAGGCATCAAATCGCTTTTGGGAATATCGTCTGGCTTTCCGTTGAAGTGCCATTGGTGGAATGCAGCCTTATTCTTGCGTTCCATTTTTGCCACGTCCACAGAGACGGACGCTAACCATTGAGTTGCCAACTGATATGCTCCGTTGGAATCAACCACCGAGGGCGTTTTAATCAGTTCTGGAAACAACTCCACAATCGAACTTTCGTCTTTGAGTTTCAACCGCTGAACGCTCCACAGTCTTCCTTTTGTATAGCCAAAATAGAAGTTGGACGTTTCGATTGCTCCTGCGGCAAAGAACCTTCCTTTGCGTATTCTGTCGGCTTTGGAAAGGCTGGCATCAGGATTGTCCGCCTTGCTATACCACGGTGCCGTCACATGAATGTTCATCGCATTTTGAAATGTGATCGGCTGCTGTATCGGCAGCTTCAAATGACTCGCAAAGGAGTTTGCTTCATCAAGCATCTGTTGGCCAGCCGCCATCCTATATGCCAAGGATACACGGGATAACTTCTGGGCTAGGCCGAGAATCTCCGCTTGCTCCGCATCCATGCCTTCAGGTGGAGTGGTTTGTGATAATACCACCTGAAGGCATGTGAATCCCAATGCCAGTGTGGCCAGAGCTTTAATCATGGCACCGTGTTGATTTGGAGGTTGGTCGCACCACGGATAATCCAAGATGTGTCCATTGACTGATAGCCAGAACTGTGTCCTCCAGCCACGGCATTCGTGGCACATGAGAACAACGGTTGACCGCTAATCCAATCAGCAAAGAAACCACCAATCATCAAAGAACGCCAAGTCCACTGCTGCTCATTGAAACTGATAGTGTCTTTGAAGCCGAAAAAGGCCCGTGAACGCACACCCGAATACAGGAAAAAGTTGTTATCCGTGGTTTGCGTCGGAATACCGAATTGCTCGCACATATTGCCCGCCCCCACACGGCATCCGTCAAAAAAGACCAACCGATATGGATGAGCATTGAGCGGCTTTCCTGAGCTTGGAAAGTTATACAGAACTCGCCTGAAATCCCTCGCTGTTATTGTCGGCACGGTTGTTCCGGGAGCACCGCCAACAGCCGATGGCGAACCGTGTCCAAAGTAGTAGAAGTTGCGATAGCTCACGTCCCATAGATAGCTCAACAAGTTCGTCTTTGTTGTGCCATCATACATCTGAAACGCACTTCCCTGTTGATTCCCCGGTGACAGTTGATAGGGACCAAGCCCATAACTTCCGAGCGTTTGCGTCACGCCGCCGTATTCTCCACCCGTGCCGCCTGAAACCATCAAGCCAATCTTTAGGGTCTTGGTTCCATTGTTATCCAGCGGGCTGTAAGCAACTACAAACTTGCCAATGCCTGAACCTTTCCAAGCATATTCTCTGGCCCAAAAGTTTGTAGCGGTCACGGTTGTTTGAGGGCCGTTTTGTTGTGGCCCAAACGACGAAGATGTAGGCGTTATGATATATTCGGCACTGAACGTGTCGTTGGTGAAAGTGTAGCTTTGTCCGTCCGTTAAGTCCCAGAGAAACGAGATCACGCCATCTGATGTGGAGCCAAAAAACGAGCCGAGATAGTTGGTTTCGTCTGCATACATCGCAATCTCGTAATCGGCTTCTGGAGTCGCAAGCTCCGCATAAAGCCACATCCAATCTTCAAAGTTCCGTGTGAAGTAGTTCGGAAAGGAAACGAAATTGCTAACCGTCACGCTGATTGGCTCGTTGGTCACGGAGGCATCCGAGGCGAAGTTTACTTCTGCATAAATCGAATACGTTCCATTCGGCACCATGCGGGTATCCCATTCCAAAACCCACGGGGCGTTTTCACTGTCGTTCGCCCCCACCAGCGGCGAGCCGTCGTCTGTATAAAACGACATGCCTGTGATTGTGTCAGCGTTCGTCAAAGAGAGTTCAATGGGGATGGTCACAACGTCGCTTAATACCACACCATTTGTCAGGCCGTAGAAGTGAACACCATTCCGAACAACTCGGTAAAATCCTGTTTCCGAAACAAAGTTTGTTCCGCCCTCGCCCGATCCCTCGCCTTCTTCTGGTTCTGGGAAGTCCAACTCTGATGCTGCCTGCATGAAGGCAGAGCCACTCACCAATTCTTCACTTCTGGGGTCATAAATGTAGAAGCCCGACAAATCAAATCCCGGTGGATACAGTTGGAGCGGAGTTGCCTCGCCTGTTCCGTTTGTGGAAATCACCATTGGCTCAGTTGGCGTGTCATCCTCAACCGCAACTACCATCAAGCTGCTTTCGCCGCCGTAGGACATGGCCGCAAATGAGCCGCCATCACAGTTCGGCATTTGAACCACATTGGAATGAACAAAGGTTGTCATGCTCACTCCCGTTTCGGCGGGCATAAAGTTTGTGAGCGTTTGCCAAGTCGAGTTCGTGTCGAGTGTGGGGCGGTATTGGACGATATACGTTTCGCCCTCCACGCTGGGCCACGTCAAGACGACGTTGCTGCATTGCAGCGACAGTTGAAGCCCTTCAATGGCGTAGGTGTGAACTGCGGTTGCGAACAGCAGACAAGCTGCGGTTCCGATCGCACGACTCCTGATCGTTTTCATGTTCACCGTCTTCCTTTTGGTTTGTGGCCGTCTCCCCGTGCTGGCTGAGTTCAGCCGTAGTTTGAGTTTTTGCTTTTGGTTTCCGAACGCAAGAAAAAATCGGTTACAATCCCGCCACAGATGCGGCTGTTTTTTGCTGTGGCATGGTCAACGGAGACGCATTCATAAATCCACAGTCTGTTCGTGCTTGCAAAGCTCGCTTCACTTCTCTGTCACGTTGCCAACCTCGATGAAATAAACCCACGCTGGTTTCGTTATGGATTTGTCCCTTTCATCCGTGTTCCAAACGTAGCCAACGCCATTGCCCGTGTTGACCATCTTCATTAACGCACCATACCGAACACGCTCGGCTTTGTAGTGTCCAGTTCGTATGATTTCAAACTTGGCAAACTTCTTCTCGGCTTTCAGTTCAACGAGAGATTTCAGTCTTCCATCTGGGCCTTCGGGGGTGCCTGCTTCCAAGTCCTCGTCATCCCAAAGAAATCTTGAAACTTTGTGCGGCGGTTTGGGCTTGGCGTGGGTAATCGTCAGGTCGCATGTCCAGTTCGTTTCCGCTCGCTTGAACGAGTCGGAACTGTCGTAGGCACTTCCAAACGCCCTGCTATTTGCTCGCACTCTGTCAGAGTCATATTGTCCCCTGAAAACTTTTTCAATCGGAGCAAATGTCGCGTTGGTTGCGACGGATTCAAAAGCGTAATACTGAGCATTCGCATTCCATGAATGCCCATTGAACTGCTTCATCCGCCGTGGGCATTTCGGCATGGATAACAAACTCTGAGTTGTAAATCTTCGCTGCCGCCTTCTGGGCTTCTACAACACGCCACCCGATGAATACGACAATGGCGACTATGGCGGCGATGAGCCAGTGCTTTCCCGTGATCTTGGGGTTCATGTTCATAGGGTTCAAGCGTTGCAGGGATTGTTCATGGCGTTATTGATGTTTTCGGTTTTACGTCGGTTGCCGAATTGTTCAAAGCCCCAGTCCTGCAAGCAAGACAAATGTCTTATGCCGTCATCCTGCATGGGTGGGCATTCTAACATGGATGTCGCACGCTCAATCAGGGTTGTCAGACGCCTTCTCACGGGTTGTGAGGAAGCATCGTGAGCGGATGGGGCTGAGTCGTGCGGCGTTGGCTAAACTTGCAGGTCTGCATCAAACCTACATTGGCCTTCTTGAGCGTGAGGAAAGGAGTCCAAACTTGGACACAGCCAAAGCCATTGCGGATGCTTTGGGCGTCCCGCTCAGTCGAATGATTGGCGAGGCAGAACGATTGAATAGCAAGCGAGAGCAGAGGCGGTAAGCAACGCTCAGGCACGTTGATTTCTCATTACTCCTGGGCCTTTCGCATCACGGCATTTGACACTCAGGCGGAGTTTGTTATTATCTCCAAAACGCTGTGGAAATTTTGTAGGGTAATGACATGGGGGGGAAGGAAGGCGGACGCATGCGTTTGTCAAAAGTTCAAGGTCTGCAAGCCTTGGGCTGAAGCGTCGGAGGGGCGCGCCGCCGGTCTTCACCCTTCATCGCTTCGGTTCAACTCATTTCCCCACGCAATACAGCCTGCCCGCCGTGCGGATGAACAGGTTGCCGGCGCTCACCGCAATGCTCGCCCGCGTGTCGCGTTCACCCGGGTCGCCCATCGCCACCCGGTGCAACACCCTGAACTCATCGCCTGCGCTGACGACAAAGACCTCGCCCGCGTGGTTCTGAAAGTAGAGCTTGCCGTCCGCGGCCGTCGGCGAGCTTTCAAATTTGGGGCGGCTTTCCAGATTGCCAATCCAGTCCGCCTTGCCGGTGGCAGGGTCCACCCGGGCGATGGTTTTCCGGTCGCTGTTTAAGACAAAGAATTTTCCCTGATAAAACGCCGGCGTGCTGACGTCGCTCGAGACTTCGCGCGCCTCGCTCTTCCACGCGAGCCAGTTGTCATCCAGGGTGCCCTCGCCGCCCAATTTCACGGCGTAAACCGGCGCGCCCTTTGGCGCCACCGCCAGCGCCACCTTCCCGTCCGTAACCGCGCAGGGCACGAGCCGCCAGTGGCTGATGCGGGATGTGTTCCACGTGCCCCAGCGCCAGAGTTCTCTTCCGTCTGCGAGATCGTGGCCGGTGAGGCAATCGCCGCCAACGACGAGCATCTGGGTCTGGGTGCCAACACGCACCGGAACGGGGGTGCTGTAGGCCTCCTGCGATTCGGCCCTGGCCTCGCTGGGGCGGATGTGCCGCCACAATTCGCGGCCGGTGGCGGGGTCGAGTGCGAGCAGATAGGAGTGGTTGGGGCCGTCCGCCCGGCCCCGTCCATGGACGGGGGTATCGCGCTGAAGCACCTGCACGAAGAGTTTGCCCTGCCAGATTGTCGGGCTGGCCCCGTAGGTCCACTGGTAGGTCAACGGGCCGTAATCATTTTCCAGATTCCGGCCCCAGAGCCGTTCGTCGGCGAGATTAAACGCGGCGAGTTCGCCGTTTCCGTAGAGAAAAACCACGCGCTGGCCGTCGGTAACGGGCGAGGGCGAGGCCAGATTGCTGCGCTCGTCACGAGAAAACTCCGATCCCATTTCCCGTGACCAGAGCAGGCGGCCATCCCGGCGGTCATACGCCAGGGCGAGCAGGGACTTTCTTCTGAGGTCGGTTGAACTGATGAAAACGTGATTGCTGAACACGATGGGCGTGGCGGCGGACGGGCCGGGCATGGGGGCAGTCCACTTCACGTTGGTGGATGGCGAGAATTCGGACGGCAGGTTCGTCTCCGGCGAGCTGCCATTGAACGCTGGCCCGCGCCAGTGAGGCCAGTCGGCCGCCCCAATGTTTGCCGCGTAAAGCACGACGAATGATCCTAACTTCCGCAGTTGAAGTGGCGGCGAGTGGGGGATTGCACGGACAAGTCGTTGCGGATAAATGGCGGGCATGAATCCCCCTGCCCGCGAAGCGCTTCACCCGGCAGGTGAAGCGGTTTTCACCTTTCCCACCTACGGTGGCCCCGTCCGCCTCCGTCCTACCAACGATGCCCTGACGCCCTTCGGCGGCTTGGTGCCGTGGGCGGCCTTTCAGAAACAGTGCGGGCTGATCGAGACGCTGGCCGCGACGTGCCCGGTCGCGCGCACCAGTCCCAACGCCGCGCCGGTCTATGACGTGCTCACCAGCTTTGGCCTGACCGTGCTGTGTGACGGCAAACGCTTTGCCCATGTGCAGCGGCTGCGCGAGGATCCCACGCTCAACGAACTCTTCGGATTGGAAGGCGTGGTCAGCGACGACACCCTGCGGCGTTTTGTGGCCAGCGTGCCGGAGGCCGAGGGGGCGGCGTGGGTGGCGGGGGTGGCGCAACGGCTTTGGGGGGCGCTGCCGTCCAGGCTGATCCTGGACTGGGATTCGACGGTGCAGACCAAGTATGGGCGGCAGGAGGGGGCAGCCGTGGGTTACAACCCGCAGAAACGGGGGCGCAAAAGTTTTCATCCGCTGCTGGCGGTGGCGGCGGGCACACGGCTCTGTCCGTATTACCGGTTTCGCCGCGGCGACACGGTCACGGCCAGTCAATGGGAAAGCGCGATGGCGGAATGCCAGTCCTGGCTGGGGAAAGCCCGGGTGTGGCTCAATCGGGGCGACCTGGGGCTGGGCCACGAACGCATCTGCGCCTGGCACGAAGCCCAGGCGGGCCGGCCGCACTATCTGTTCCGGCTCAAGCTGACGGCCAACGTGAAGCGGGCCATCGCCGCCGTTCCGGAAAAAGACTGGCAAGGGCCGGCGCGGCTGGGCGTGTTGCAGGTGGCGGAGTTGACCTTGCGCCTGCCGGACTGGAGCCGCAGCCGCCGGGTGGTGGTGGGGCGGCGGTGTCTGGGGGAAGTGAGCAAGGACGTGGCCGGCACGTTCTGGGACGAGGCGAAGCACGAGTTTGAGGCCTATGTGACCAGCCTGCCGACGGGGGAAGTCAATGCCTGGCAGATCATCGAGCTGTATCGGCAGCGGGCGGACACGGAGAACGTGTTCGACGAGCTCAAGCATCAGTGGGGGCTGGAGGGCTTTTGCTGCCGGAAGCGCAACGCGACGGCGCTGGCGGCGCGACTGGGGCTGCTGTTTTACAATCTGTGGCATTTGTTCCTGCGGTTGCTGGAACCGGGGCGGCATGTGGAGAGCGCGGGCGGGCGGCGGTGGTTTTTGCTGATCGCGGCCCGGCTGGTGCAGAGTGGCCGGCAAAAGACGCTGCAAATCAGTGTGAGCGGGAAATGGTGGAAGCAATTACGGGCCGGCTACGAGCGGGTGTGCGCGTGGTTGGCGGCAACTGCGCCGCAGTTGAAAAGCCAGCCGTTGGCCGTGCCTATCCCAACTCAAATCGGAGCCGCCAGCGCATGAAAACTCACCCTCCAACTGCGGAATTTAGGTTTATGGAAACGCTCTAAGCAAGCCCCTGCCGCCGCGTTTCCGAGATGCACCCCGGCCCGCGCGCCGGGGCCGCGCCCGCCCACGGCGGGCTTGAAGCTGCCCGGTCCTCTCGGCTACAACCTCCTTCCGGGGACGGTGTTCACGCCGTCCCCGGCATTTTTCTCCCCGATGAAATACATCTTCGTCACGGGCGGCGTGGTCAGCTCCCTCGGCAAGGGCCTGACGGCGGCGGCGCTCGGCACCCTGCTCGAAAACCGCGGCCTCAAGGTGGCGCTCCAGAAATTCGACCCCTACCTGAACGTGGACCCCGGCACCATGAGCCCCTTCCAGCATGGCGAGGTGTATGTGCTCGACGACGGGACGGAGACGGACCTCGACCTCGGCCATTATGAGCGGTTCACCCACACCCAGCTCTCGCGGCTGAACAACCTGACCAGCGGCCGGGTCTATCTCAACGTCATCGAAAAGGAGCGGCGCGGCGACTACCTCGGCAAGACCGTGCAGGTCATCCCGCACGTCACCGACGAAATCCAGAACCGCATCCTCGAAACCGCCAATGCCTCCGGCGCGGACGTGGTCATCACCGAGATCGGCGGCACCACCGGCGACATCGAGGGGCTGCCGTTTCTGGAGGCCATCCGCGAGTTCGCCCTCGAACAGGGACCGCACAACGCGCTGTTCATCCACGTCACCTACGTGCCGTTCATCAAGGCGGCCGGCGAGCTAAAGACCAAGCCCACCCAGCAGAGCGTCGCCAAACTCCGCGAGATCGGCATCACGCCCCAGATCATTGCCTGCCGCTGCGAGAAGCCCCTCGACAAGGAACTGCGCCAGAAAATCTCCCTCTTCTGCAACGTCCCCTTCGAGGCGGTCATCGAGGTCAAGGACGTGGACCACAGCATCTATGAGATGCCGCTGATGCTCCAGCGCGAGCGCATGGACCAGCTCGTCTGCGACCAGTTGCGGCTCGACAAGCCCGCCGCCAACATGACGCAGTGGCAGGAAATCGTCCGCAAGCTCATCGCCCCCGCCCACCGCGTCCGTGTCGCCGTCGTTGGCAAATACATCGGCTTGCAGGACGCCTACAAGTCCGTCTATGAGGCGGTCATCCACGGCGGCATCGGGCACGATTGCGGCGTGGAACTGGTGCGGGTGGACGCGGAGGAAATCGAACGGCTCGGGCCGGAGCCGCTCCTGCGAGGCATGGGGGGCATCCTGGTGCCGGGCGGCTTCGGCGACCGGGGCATCGAGGGCAAAATCCGCGCCGCCCAATACGCCCGCGAGAACAACATCCCGTATCTCGGCCTGTGCCTCGGGATGCAGATCGCCTGCATCGAGTTCGCCCGCAACGTGCTCAAGCTCGAAAAGGCCCACTCGGTCGAGTTTGACCCCGAAACGCCCCACCCGGTCATCGCGATGATGGACAGCCAGCTCAAGGTGACGAAGAAGGGCGGCACCATGCGGCTCGGGGCGATGCCCTGCCAACTCGCGATGGATTCGCTGGCGGCCAGGCTGTATGGCGCGTTCGTCATCAAGGAGCGCCACCGACACCGTTACGAGTTCAACAACAACTACCGCGAGAAGTTCACCCGGGCGGGCCTCTGCTTCAGTGGCACCTCGCCGGACGGCAAACTGGTGGAAATCATCGAGCTGCCGGCCCATCCGTTCTACATTGCCTGCCAGTTTCACCCCGAATTTCTGAGCAAACCGCACCAGCCGCACCCGCTGTTCAAGGGCTTCATCGCCGCCGCCCACCAGCAGGCGCACCAGAAACCGTTGTGAGGCGCGCATGAACCCGTTCGACCGCCTCGCCGCCGCCGCCCGCGCCGCCGGGCTGCCCTGCCTGGTGATCGGCGGTCATGCGGTCATCCTGCACGGGCTGGCCCGCACCACCTTTGACCTGGACCTCGCGATCCCCCGCGAGACTGCCGACGCATGGAAGGACCTCCTGGCTGCCGAAGGGCATACCATGCTGCGCGAGGCTCCCACTTTTCTCCAGTTCAACCCGCCCCCGGAGGGCGGCTTGCCGGTGGACCTGATGCTGTTGAACCAGGAAACCTTCGCCAAGCTTGCCGCTGCCGCCGTGGAAGGACCGCCAGAACTGGCCCGCCTCCCCGTTGTCTCGCTCGCCCACCTGCTCGCCCTCAAATGCCACGCCCTCAAACACGGCCATCCGGGCCGCCTGCTGAAAGATGCCGATGATGTGATACGTTTGGTCGAATTGAACCGCGTGGACGTGAATCAGCCGGAATGGCGCGAACTCTTCCAGAAATATGGCCCGCCCGACCTCCATCCCAAACTTGTCGAACTCGACCGCGCCCGCCGCGCCGGTGCCTGACCTCGAGTTCCCCGACTGGACCGGTGCCGACCTTGGCGGCCCACGCCTCACGCCGGAGCAGGCCCTCCGCCTCGCGAACGAATACCTCCGCCTGCTTCCCCGGCTGGCCGATGCCCGCCGCGCCCGCCCCGCGCCATGCCCCGTCGAATTCACCCTTTGAACGCCGCGTCCACTGAACGGTTCTTGCCGCAGCCGGTCCAAACCGTGTTATCTTCGCCCCGTTGCACATGAACAAATTCGTCGCCCTGCTCCTGGCCGCCCTGCTGTTCCCGGCGGGCCTCGTCACCGCTGCCGACACCAACGGCGCGCCCCGCCGTGAACTCAAGCCCGGCGAGGCCGACGCCAGCATCGCCTTTGTCGCCGCCCGGATGCTCGAGCAGAGCCACTACCTCCGCCAGCCCTTCAACGACGAGGTCTCCAGCAAGATGCTCGACCGCTACCTCCAGTTGCTCGACCCGCAGCGGATGCACTTCCTCCAGACCGACCTCGCCAAGTTCGAGCCATATCGGAACCGGCTCGACGATCTGAGCCTCCGCCGGGGCGACACCTGGCCCGCCTACGAGATCTTCAACGTCTTCCTCGAGCGCCTCACCCAACGCGTCGAATACTGCGACGAACTCCTCAAGAACATCCCCTTTGACTTCAGCGGCAACGAGCGCGTCCTCATCAACCGCAAGGACGAACCCGCCCCCAAAAACCTCGTCGAGGCCCGCCAACTCTGGCGCGAGCGCCTCCGGTTCGAATATCTCCAGGAAAAACTCGCCCGCAGCGGCGAGAAAAAGACCAACGCCCCCGCCAAGGCCGCCGGCACCAACGCCCCCGCCCTCAAGCCGAAAACCGTGGACGAGGAAATCGCCCAGCTCCTCTCCAAGCGCAATCACCGCAACCTCCGCATCTTTCGCGAGATGGACAGTGACGACGTGTTCGAGCTTTACCTCAGTTCCCTCGCCCGCACCTACGACCCCCACACCGATTACCTCGGCAAGTCCCAGTTCGAGCAGTTCAGCATCAACATGAACCTCGCGCTCTTCGGCATCGGCGCGCAGTTGCGCATGGATGACGACGGCTATTGCAACATTGAGCGCATCATGCCCGGCGGGCCGGCCAGCAAAAACAAGCAGGTCCGCGAAAAATGGCGCATCGTCGCCGTCGCCCAGAGCAATCAGCCCCCCGTGGACGTCGTGGGCATGAACCTGAACAAGACTGTTCAGCTCGTGCGCGGACCCAAGGGCACCGAGGTCCGCCTCACCCTCGAGGACCCCGAAACCCATGAACGCCGCGAGGTCTCGCTCATCCGCGACGAAATCCCCCTCGAGGAGCAGCAGGCCAAGGCCCGGCTCGTCGAAATGCCCGGCCCCGATGGCGCCCGCCTCCGCCTCGGGGTCATTGACCTGCCCTCCTTCTACGCCAGCATGGAATCCGCGCGCGGCAAATCCGAACCCCGCTTCACCAGCAAGGACGTCGCCCTGCTCATCGAAAAGATGAAACAGGAGGACGTGCGCGGCATCATCCTTGACCTCCGCCGCAACGGCGGCGGCTCGCTCGAGGAGGCCGTCAAGCTCACCGGCCTGTTTATCAAGACCGGCCCCGTCGTCCAGGTCCGCGGACCGGAAGGTGATCCGATCATTGAAACCGATGACGACCCGTCCGTCCTGTGGGACGGCCCCCTGGCCGTGCTCACCAGCCGCTTCAGCGCGTCCGCCTCCGAGATTGTGGCCGCCGCCCTGCAAGACTATGGCCGCGCGATCGTCGTGGGCGATGCCACCACCCATGGCAAGGGCACCGTCCAGAGCCTCAGCCGCCTTGCCCCATATCTCTCCTTCGGCGGACGGTTCACCAACGACCCCGGCGCGCTCAAGTTCACCATCCGCAAGTTCTACCGCGCCACCGGCGCCGCCACTCAGTTCAAGGGCGTCGAGCCGGACATTGTCCTGCCCTCCGTATTGAACCATTCCAAAGACATCGGCGAAACCGCGCATGACAACGCCCTCCCGTGGAACACCATCAGCGCCGTCCCCTTCGAGCCGGTCAACCGCGTGGCCCCCTACCTTGCCGAACTGCGCCAGAAATCCGCCGCCCGCGTCGCCGCTTCCCGCGAATTCGATTACATCCGCGAAGACATCGCCGAATTCCTCAAGCGCCAGGAGGACAAAACCATCTCCCTCAACGAACCCGAACGCCTCCGCGAAAAACAGCAAGAGGACGCCCGCAAGAAGGCTCGCGACCGCGAGCGGCTCGCCCGCCCGCAGCCCGATTACAAGGAATACGAGCTGACCCTCAAAAACGCCCTCGAACCCGGCCTGCCCCCGCCGCTCGCCCGCACCAACAGCGTCAGCACCGCCCTCGCCGACCCCGGCCACCCCACGCTCAACGCCGCCGCCAACGACCCCCTCGCCGTTGGCGGGGAGGACAGCACGGAAAACGCACCCCCCGTGGACGCCACCCTCGATGAGGCCAAGGCAATCCTCGTGGATTACCTCGGGCTGCTCGGCAAACCCAAGGTCGTCACCGCCGAGGCCAAACCCCAGAACTGAGCCGCCGCCATGGATCTCTGGCCTTCCAACGCCGCTCACTGGCACCTGGTGCTCAACCATCTCCCCGTCGTCGGCAGCCTCGCCGCCCTGCTCCTGCTCGGCTGGGGATTCCTCCGCAATTCTCCCGAGTCCAAACGCATCGCCCTCACCGCCCTCTTCCTCGTGGGCGTGGTGACGATTCCCGCATTCCTCACCGGCGAACCCAGCGAACGCTTCGTCAAGGGCCTCCCCGGCGTCAGCAGCCGCTGGATGTCCGAACATGAGGAAGCCGCCGAAATCGCCCTGTGGGCGGCGCTCGCGGCGGGGGCGTTCGCGCTGGGTGGTTTGATGTGGTTCCGGGGCACCCGCGTGCCGCCCCGCTGGTTCATGACCCTGGCGCTCATCGCCTGCCTCGGCGTGGCCTTCTGCATGGCGCGCACCGCCAACTTCGGCGGCAAAATCAACCACCCCGAAATCCGCGTTCCCGCCCGTGCGCTGCCGGTGGAAGACGCCGATTCCTAGGGGTAACCGCTGCGCCGGCCTGGCCCGGTCCGACCGCCCGCCAAAGTCCACCGGCTCGTTCCTTGACGCGGAGGCGGGCCGCCCGGACGATGCGGAAACGCCTGTCACATGAACCTCCCGGATCTCCTCGCCACCGTCCGCCGCGTTGAGGTGCGCACCAACCGCCTCGTGAACGACACGATGGTCGGCGCCTACCTCAGCCATTTCAAGGGCCGCGGCATGGACTTCGAGGAGCTCCGCGAATACATCCCCGGCGACGACGTGCGGGACATTGACTGGAATGTCACCTACCGCATGGGCCGCCCCTTCGTGAAACGTTACCGCGAGGAACGCGAACTCGCCGTCGTGCTGGCCGTGGACATCTCGGCGTCGTCCGCCTTCGGCTCGTTGCGCCGCACCAAACGCGAGTTCGCCACCGAGATCGCCGCCACGCTCGCCCTCTCCGCCTCGCGCAGCAGCGACAAGGTGGCGTTGCTGCTCTTCACCGATGAAGTGGAACTCTACCTCCCGCCGCGCAAGGGCCGCCGCCACATTCTGCGCGTGCTTCGCGAATTGCTCGCCTGCGAACCGAAGCACAGGGGCACGAACATCCCCGCCGCCCTGAACTTCGTGAACCACGTCCTCAAACGCCGCTCGATTGTTTTCCTGATGACGGATTTCCTGCACACCATGCAGCCATCCCACCCCCTCTCCGCATCCGCTGGCGAGAGGGCCGGGGTAAGGGGTCGCGACGTGATTCAGGAACTGGGCCTCACCAATTCGCGCCACGACCTCGTCTGCCTCCACCTGCACGATCCGCGCGAGGGCGAACTGCCCGCGGCGGGCCTCGTCACCCTGGAGGACGCGGAAACCGGTGAACTGCTCGAACTGGACTCCGGCAGCCACGCCGTCCGCCGCCGCTTTGCCGAAACCAACGCCGCGCGCCTCGCCGACCTCGACCGCGCCCTGAACCGCGCGGGCGTCGAGACGCTGCGCTTCAGCACGGCGACGGATTTTGCGCCCGCCTTGCAGCGCTTCTTTGAAACCCGCCGGGGAAGGAGGCGCGGGTGAAGGTGAACCGGCCCATCACGCAACACGCATCACGCATCAGACCCGAGCTCGTCACGGTCGGCCTGCTGCTGGCCCGCGGGGCCACGCCGTTTTCGGCCATTGGTGCCGAAGAAATCCCCCCGCTCGCGCCGCCGCTGCCGGAAATCGCGCCGACATTCTGGGAGCAATACCAGATGCACGTCCTGCTCGGGGTCGGTGCCGGGCTGCTGTTGCTCGCGGCCCTGCTGCGCCTGGCGCTGCGCCGCAAACCCACGCCTCCGGTGCCGCCAGCGGAGCGCGTTCGGACCGAATTGCAAGTCCTGCGCGGGCAGCCCGAAACCGGCGAAGTCCTGAGCCGCGTTTCGCAGTCCTTGCGTCGTTACCTGGTGGCTGCGTTTGCCCTGCCGTCGGAAGAGCTGACCACCACCGAGTTTTGCGGGAAGCTGAACGAATCTCCCGCAATCGGTCCCGAGCTGGCGGCGGCCCTCAGCCAGTTTCTGCGCGAATGTGATGAACGGAAGTTCTCCCCTGTGCCGCCGGCCGCGCCGTTGCCTGCCGCTGTGCGCGCCCTGGAACTCGTGGAACTCGCCGAGGCGCGGCGCCACCAGAACCAAGCCGCCGGCGAAACGCCCGCGTCCCGGCCATGACCTCCAGCTTTGAGTTCCAATACCCGTGGCTGCTGGCACTGCTGGCGTTGCTGCCGCTTTACGCCTTCCTGCGCGGCCGCGTTGGCCGGCTCTCCGCGCTGCGGTTCTCCAGCGCCGACATCGCGCGGGCGGCGGGTGCCGCGGCCCGGTCGGCGCCAGGACGTTTGTTGCTGTTCCTGCGTCTGCTGACGGCGGCCTTGCTGATTGTGGCGCTCGCGGGGCCGCGCTTCGCCAATGACCGCACCGAAACCGAAACGCGCGGCGTGGACATCATGCTCGTGCTTGATCTTTCGTGGTCCATGATGGCGCTCGACATGGCCAAACCGGGCGAGCGCGTGACGCGCTTCGACATCGCGCAATCCGTGCTCGAGGAATTCATCCGCAAACGCCCCGATGATCGCATCGGGCTGATCGTCTTTTCCGCCGTGCCGTATCTGGCCAGCCCCATCACGATGAATCACGAGTGGCTCATCCAGAATCTCCGCCGGCTGCACGTCGGCATCATCCGCGAACTGGGCACGGCCATCGGCGACGCCACCGCTGCCGCCGCGAAACGATTGCGGGCGCAGAAGGACAGCCGCAGCCGGGTGATGATCGTGCTGACCGACGGCGACAACAACAAGGGCGACATTGACCCCGTGCCCGCCGCGCAACTGGCCGCCGCGCTCGGCATCAAGATTTACACCATCGGCATCGGCGTGGATCAGCCGTGCCAGTTGCCGTCGTTCAATCCCGACACCGGCAAGTTGAACCTCGACCCCGCGGGCAACGTCATTCCCACGATGACCCTGCAGCCGGCCAACTACGATGTGCTGACGAAAATGTCGCGCCTGTCGGGCGGGCGCTCGTATCGCGCCGCCAACCTGCGCGAGTTGCGCGGCATTTACGCGGACATTGACCGGCTGGAAAAATCCGAGGTGAAGCTGCGCCGTTACACCACCTACACCCCGCTGTTCCAGTGGCCGCTGCTCGCCGCGCTCGGGCTGCTGGCGCTGGAACTGGTCCTGGGCAACACCCGCTACCGGAGGGCGCCATGAGCAATTTCCGCTTTGCAATTTGTGATTTGCGGGCGGCCAATCGCCCCCTCCCTCACGCCTCACGCCTCACGCCTCACGCCTCGTCACGAAGCTCGGCGCCAGTTCCTTGCCCGTCGGCAACGCTCATCCCCCGCTAGCCCAATGTTCCTCGCCACCTTCCAATTTGCCGACCCGCGCTGGCTGTGGCTGGCCGTCCTGGGGCCGTTGGCGTTGCTCGCCTTGCAGATTTGGGCGGCGCGGGCGCGGCGACGGCAACTGGCGCAGATCGCGGCACCCGAGGCGCTCGCGGAACTGACCCGCTCGCACAGCCCCGCGCGGCGGCGGGTGAAGGAGGTGTTGCAACTGGTGGCCTTGGCCGCCATCGGCGTGGCGCTCGCGCGCCCGCAATGGGGCGAGGCGGTGTTGCCGCAGTCGCAACTGCTGGGTGAGGACGTGGTGTTCGCGCTCGACACCTCCCGCAGCATGCTGGCGGCGGATGTCAGCCCGAACCGCCTGCAACGCGCCCGGCTGGCAATCCTGGATTTCGTCCAGCAACACGCGCGGGGCCGCGTCGGGCTGGTGGCCTTCGCGGGGCAGGCGTTTTTGCAGTGCCCGCTGACCTTCGATCACGACGCCTTCCGCGACGCGCTGATGGCGCTGGATGACCGCACCATCCCCGTGCCCGGCACCGACGTGGGCCGCGCACTGGATGAGGCATTCCGCGCCATGGACAAGCAAAGCCGCACCCGGACCATCATCCTCATCACCGACGGCGAGGATTTGGAGAAGGGCGGCGTGAAGCAGGCCCAGGCGCTGGCGACGAACGGCGTGGTGGTCCATGCCGTGGGCGTCGGCACGCCGACGGGGGCGGAGATTCAAATCCTGAATGAGCAGGGCCAGTTGGAGTTGCTGCGCGACGCGAAGGGCGAAGTGGTGCGCAGTCGGCTCGATGAAACCACCCTCCGCGCCATTGCGGCGGCCACCGGCGGCACGTATCAACCGCTCGGTCCGGCGGGCGAAGGGCTGGCGCGCGTGCAATCGCTGCTGCACACCGTGCGGGCCGAGGGCGGCCCGGGCGCGCGCCGCGAGGGGGTGGACCAGTTTCACTGGTTCGTGGCGCTGGCGCTGGCGCTGGTGGTGGGCGAGTCTCTCCTCGGAACGCGCCGCAGGGGATAGAGATGAAATCCGAAATCCGAAATCCGAAATCCGAATGGCGGCCAAACCTGGCCGCGTGCGCCTCGTTGTTTCTGCTGTTCGGCCTGCTCACCCAACCGGCGCGGGGCGCGGAGCCGCAAACCACGCGCGAACTGTTCAATTCCGGCGTGCGGCATCTGCAAACCAACCAGCTTCGCGAAGCCGAGGCGCAGTTGCAGGCCGTCTTGATGCGCCAGGAGGCGCGCTGGCAGCCGGCGGCGCTTTACAATCTCGGGCACGTGCGTTTTGCCCAGGGCGTCGAGGCGCTGAAAAAATCTCCGGACGTGGCGGGCACCACCAGCCGCGCCCGCGCCGCCGTCGCCCACGCGGAGGCGGCCATCCGGCAGGCGGATGCCGCGCTGGCGGGCAACAATCTGGAGCGCATGATTGACGCCTATCAACAGGGCCGGGCCGTGCGGCGCGAAATGCGGGCCGCCGAGAAGGCGGTCCGGCAGGCGCTCGAAGCCCACGCCGCCACGCTGCTCCGCTGGCAGCGCGCACTGGGGGATTTTCAGGGCGCGGCGGAATTGAACCCGGCAGACACCAATGCCACCCACAACGCCAAGGTGGTGAAGCAGCACATCGCCAAACTCGTGGACCAGATCCGCCAGATGCAGCAGATGCTCGGCGGCGCGGGGCAGCGCGGGCCGGAGTTGAAGGAGAAACTCGACGCGCTCAAGGGCCGCATTCCCGCTGAGAACATGCCGCCGGGCGCCGCGGGCGACGAGGAAGAGGAGGACGAACCGGGCGGGCCGCGGCCGGGGCACGAGGAAGGACCGGGGCGGGAGGGGGAGGAACAGTTGCCAATGTCGCGGGAGGACGCGGGCCGGCTGCTGGACGGGTTCCGGCTGGATGGCGACCGGCGATTGCCGATGGGCGGCGACCAGGAAAGCAAACCGCGCGACCGGAACCGCCCAAGCTGGTAGTCAGTTCCCGTTGCCGCAGAGGCCGCGCGTGATTTCCGAGCGCCGCTGCTCGAGCCAGAGGCGGGCTTTCTCGAAACTCTTGCGTTCGAGGAAATGGCGGAGTTGCGGGTCGGTGCCCGCGGGCAGCGCAGCGCCCAGTTCATCAATCCGCGCGAAGAGCGGGAGCAGGTCCACGCGCCGTCCGCCCGCCAGGTCGCGCACAGCGGCTTCCAGCGCGACCAGCGCAGCGTGCAATTCCTGTTCCGGTTGCGTCATGCGCGGACGCTAGGCGATGGCCAGTTGGCGCGCAACCGCCGCCGTGTCCCGGAACAGCGGACTGCGGTCGGGATGGAGAAAAAACATTCCCAGCAGATGGGCTACGCCGGAAGCCAGCACCACCAGGGCGGCACCGCAAAAATACAGGCCCATCGCATGGGCGGGGTCGGTGTGGAGCAGCCGGGGAATTCCCTGATACAGAATGGCCGCCGAGAGCACCGCGCCGACCAGCCAGGTCAGCCACATTGGCATCCACGGAAACATGTCCGCCACGCGCAGCAACAACACCGGACCGAGGCCGAACACCGCCGCCGCCAGGGCGGAACGGAAACCGTTGCGGGAATGGAACGTGTTGGCCAGTTGCTTCAACAACACGGCCACCGCCAGCACCAGCAGCAACGCCAGGCCGAACCGCACCGCCTCGTAACGGACGATTTCCTCCATTGTGAACCGGTGCAGCGTCCCGAACTCGCCCAGCCGTTTGCCCCAGCGGGCCATGCCCCAGCCCTCGGCCACGCAACCCACGAGGGCGAGCGGCAGCAGATGGCAAAGCACCAGACAGGGATAGTTGCGCGCGGCTTCCGCCGCCCGTTGCCAGCCCCGGACCGGGTCGAAGAACATCAGCAAAACCCACAGCATCGCCGGAAAGAATGCGGAAAACGCCGTCCCGCAAACAAGCCCAAGGTGCGGACAAAGTCCGACGCCCGCAGACCCGGAATCCGGCTGCGCCGGAGTTTTCATTTGCCCGGGCGGGCGGGAAGGCCGATAAGTGCCGTCATGAATGAAGCGCCGGAACGCCCCACCTACCGTTGGCCGTGGATTCTGCTGGCGGTGGTGGTTTTGGGGATTGTCATCGCCGTGCTGGGCGTGATGCGCGAGGCGGAACGCACCAAGCGCATCCAGCACATCAAACAGAGTCCGCCGTGAAAGGGACGCTCACGCGGCCAAGGCGGTTCCCATTTCCAAACCTTGCCGGGGCCGGACGCTGTGTTACAGTCGCTGTGTGCCAGAGACTGTCACCATCCGCCCCACCGTGCCCAAGTCCGTCCTGGAAAAGGTCAGCGGCGGAAACATCAACCGGTGGGTGAACTCCCTGATCGAGGCCGCGTTGGAAAAACAGCCGCCCGACTCGTGGGAGGCATTTTTCAAACGGCCCCGCCGCAAGGTCCGGTATTGTGCGGATGAAGTCAGGGGCCGTGAGCGGTGAACTTCGCGGACACCAACTGGCTGGAGGCGATGTATTTCGCCCCGCTCGATGACGACCCCGAGGGCCAAAAACGACGTCGGCTGGTGGAACGGTTTGGCCGGATGCACGGCCAGCGCCTTGGCGTTTGCGCCCTGGTGTATTGCGAGGCAAGGAATGTCTTCTCGCGGATTGCCAGGCAGCCCGAGCCTCCCGAGTGGGCCGAGCTGGAGGCCGACAAGGGCGGGCTGTTGTTCGTGGACCCGCTCGACTGGGATTTGACCCGAAGGGACGCGTTCACGTTGTTCGCCCGCTACTCTCACCGGATTCCGCTGGGCACGCTCGACGCCGCCATCCTTGCCGCGTCGCGCCTCGGCGGGGCGGAACGGCTCCTGACCTTCGATGACACGCTGGCAGCGGTGGCCGTGGCCGAGGGCCTCGAGGTTTTTCCGCCGCTGACCGACAAGGGCGAAGCGTTGCTCGCGCGCGCCAGAAGTTCGCTCCCTCCGGCCCCACCGAATCGGAAAGGCCGTTCCGTCCGTTGAGGCGAGGGGCGTCGTGCGGAGGTTCCTGCGCCTACTTCACCGGCCAGTGGGGCGAGGCGGTGCGGGCGCGGCGGAAGTATTCCTCGAAACGGGCGACGACTTCGGGATGTTCGGCGGCTACGTCCTGCGTTTCGCCGGGATCGCGCCCGAGATGGTAAAGCTCCAACGGGCCGCCCGGTTTCTTCCGCACGGCTTTCCAGTCCCCGCTGCGGGCAGCCTGCTGGAAGTCGCCCTCGTGGAATTCCCAGTAGAAGAATTCGTGACGGTTGGTCTGCGGCTGGCCGAGCAGCGTCGGCAAATACGATAGCCCGTCCACGTTGCCGGGCGGGGGGAGTTTGGCCAGTTCGGCGAGCGTGGGCAGCAAATCCCACATCGCCCACGGCTCGTCGCTGACGCGCCCGGCGGGAATTTTGCCGGGCCACCGGGCAATCAAAGGCACGCGGATGCCGCCTTCGTAGAGGTCGCGTTTCTGGCCCCGCAATTTCCCCGAGCTGTGGAAAAAGCCGGCATTCACGCCGCCTTCGCTGTGCGGGCCGTTGTCGCTGGTGAACAGGATGACGGTGTTCGAGTCCTGCCGGTATTGCTGGAGGCGGGCGAGGATCTCGCCGACGTAGCCGTCGAGGCGGGTGATCATGGCGGCCTTGTTGCGCTCGGGCGCGGGCCAGTCCTCGTTGGCATAGGGATTCGGGTCGGGCACTTCCATGCCATTGCCGGTCTCGTTGCCCAGCGCGTTGTTGGCGTGGGGAATTGTCGGCGCATAGTAGAGGAAAATGGGGCGGAAACGGTTGAAGGGGTCGGGCCGGTTGATGCGGATGAAATTGAGGGCGGCACGCTGCAACAGATCGGGCGCATACTGGCCGCGCTGGCCGTTGAAGTTGCGCGGCAATTCGACGCGGCGGGCGCCTTCCTCGGCGTCGTAGCGGTCAAGGTAGGTCGGGTAATACTGGTGGGCGCGGCGCTGGTTGAGGTAGCCCGCGAACTCGTCAAATCCCTTGTCGCCCGGCTGACCGGGGCTGCCCTCGTCGCCCAAGGCCCACTTGCCGATGACACCCGTGAAATAGCCGGCGCCTTTCAGCATCAGGCCGAGCGTGTTGTCCTCCGGCTGCAGGCTGACGTTGGGGCGGTTGCCGCGAAAGCGCGTGTGGCCGGTGTGCTGGCCGGTCATCAGCGCCGAACGCGATGGCGCGCACACCGTGCTGCCCGCGTAGAACTGGGTGAAGCGCGTGCCCTCGGCCGCCAAGCGGTCGAGGTTGGGAGTGCGAATGCGCGTCTGGCCGTAGCAGCCAAGGTCGCCGTAACCGAGGTCGTCAGCCACAATGAGGATGATGTTGGGCGTGACGGGGCCGGTCGGCCGGTTGGTGGGCGCGACGCCGGTCTGGGCGGAAACGGAGAAAGCCAGTGGAAGCAGCAGCCCCGCGAGAAGCACGAGGCGGCGCGCGGGTTGGGCGAGAAGAGCCCCCAACCAACGTCCAACCTCCAACGCCCCAGGGCATCCACATCGGCAACCGTTGGATGTTCGATGTTGGACGTTGGAGGTTGGATGTTTTCGCGGTCCCATCCGATGACGTTCTTCGCGTGTCATCCCGGTCACATGCTCAGGTAGGTGTATTCCTTCAACCCGCGTTCGTAATCATCCAGCAGCCGCATGGCCTCGCTGGGCTTCATGCGGTCGCTCTTGATGGCGTCGTCCATCTGCGCCTTCATCTGCCGCTTGAGTTCATTCTCGTCGTATTGCACGGCACCAAGCGCCTGCGCAATGGTGGTGCCCTCGATGATTTCCTCGACGTAGTAGCCGGCCGGCTCGTCGGGATCGAGGAACACATGCACCTCGTTGACGCGGCCAAAGAGGTTGTGCAGGTCGCCCATGATGTCCTGGTAGGCGCCCATGAGGAAGAACCCGAGATAATACGGCTCGGGCTTGCCGTTGCCGTTGGCGCGGAGCGGGTGGAGCGGCAGCGTGTCGCGGACGTCGCGCAGGTCAATGAACTTGTTGATCTGGCCGTCCGAATCGCAGGTGATGTCCACCAGCGTGGCCTCGCGCGTGGGTGGCTCGTTCAGCCGCGCGACCGGCATGATGGGGAACAACTGGCCGAGCGCCCAGTGATCGAGCAGCGACTGGAAGATGGAGAAATTGCAGAGATACTGGTCGCCCAGCGCGTCCTCGAGCTTGCGGATTTCCTCGGGCACATAGGCCTGGCCCTTGAAGCTCTCGACCACGGCGGCGCTGATGTCCCAGTAAAGGTTTTCGATCTTCGCCTTGTCGGGCAGGTCGAGCAGCCCGAGGGTGAACATGTGCTGGGCGTCCTCCTTGCGCTCGAGGGCGTCGTGATAGGCCTCCAGCTTGTTCAGCCGGGGCAGGTTCTTCCGCATGTCGAGCAGCTCGCGCACGAGCGGATGCTCGTTGTCGCCGTATTCAAACTGCGCCTCGGCGCGGCGCTTCTCGATGGCGCCGAAGACCTCGACGATGAGGACGCTGTGGTGCGCCACAATCGCCCGCCCGCTTTCGCTGACGAGGTTCGGGTGCGGCACCTTCTCCGCGTTGCACACGTCGGCGACGTAATAGACCACGTCGTTCGTGTATTCCTGAAGCGTGTAGTTCGTGGAACTGTCAAACGCCGAGCGGCTGCCGTCGTAGTCCACGCCCAGGCCGCCGCCCACGTCGAAAAACTCGATGGGGAAGCCCATCTTGTGCAGCTTGGCGTAGAACCGCGCCGCCTCCTGCACGGCCTTCTTCACCGTGAGAATGTCCGGCACCTGCGAGCCGATGTGGAAATGCAGCAGCTTGAGGCAGTGCGCGAGATTTTCCTGCTGGAGCAGCCGGGTGGCGACGAGAATTTCCGCCGTGCTCAGGCCAAACTTGGCGTTCTCGCCGCCGCTCTCGGCCCAGCGGCCCGCGCCCTTTGAGAGCAGGCGCGCGCGGATGCCCACGAGCGGCTCGACGCCCAGTTGTTTGGAGATGGAGATGATTTGTTTCAGTTCCTCCAGTTTCTCGACCACCATGATGACCTTCTTGCCCAGCTTGGTGCCGAGCAGCGCCATCTTGATGAAGCCCGCGTCCTTGTAGCCGTTGCAGATGATGAGGTCGCCCGGCGCGCCCTGCAACGCGAGGCCGGCGAACAGTTCCGGCTTGCTGCCCACCTCGAGGCCGAACTCGAAGGGCTTGCCCGCGTCGAGAATCTCCTCCACCACCTCGCGAAGCTGGTTGACCTTGATGGGGAACACGCCGCGATACCGGCCCTGGTAGCCGTATTCAGCGATGGAATTGCGGAAGGCCTGGTTCAGCGCCTCGACGCGGTGCCGTAGAATGTCCTGGAACCGGATGAGCAGCGGAAACTTCAGGCCGCGGCCTTTTGCCTCCTCGATGACGTCGGTCAGGTCCACCGCGCAGCCGGCGTCCTGCTGCGGCCGCGCCACGACGCGCCCCGCGTCGTTGATGTCGAAGTAATTGGCGCCCCAGCGGCGGATGTTATAGAGGTCGCGGGCGGCCTGGATGCTCCATGAGCCGTCGGGTGCGGAGGGATTGCTCATCACGCGTCGTTGAAAACGCGCGCATCATAGGACCGCGCGGCGGGAATTCAACTGGCAGTTTGGGAAAATGCGCGGGCGGAGAAAATCATGTCAGCCAAGTGTGACCGCCAGTTCTTCCCATCGCTCCCGGCGGATTTCCGCCGCCGGAGCAGGAATGCGCGGGCGGGCCGGAAATTCGGAGTAGGTTCGTCCATCCAGTTCGCGCCCCGCCTCGGCCTTGCGGGTCCCGCCCCATTGTTTGAAGAAGAAAGCCACTCTCGCCGCACGGCACTGTGCCCGGATGTTCCGCACCCAGGCAGCCTCCATCGGTCTGGCTCCCGGGCCGCTTTCGCCGCCCACAATCACCCAATTGATGTCGCGCAAGTTCATCGTGCCCAGATCTTCGAGCAATGGTTCGATTGAAAGAAAGCGCACGGCGGCTGGGGCGCTGCGCAACAACTCGAGGCGGGGCAGGCCGTGGCGGCGGTTTTCCACGCTGACCCCCCACCAGATGTGGTTTTGCGCGCCGGCAAACCGCAGTTTCCCGCGAAGCAGATCGGCCATCCGGTCCGCCCGTTTGGTAAGGATCTGATAGGTGTGCCAGTTCGCCGCCACCATCACCCGGGCAACTTTCAGGATGTAATCGTCCGGCACCTCCGGATGGAAAAGGTCACTCATCGAATTTACGAAGATCATCCGGGGGGTCGCCCATCGCAGCGGGTCTCCCAGCTTCTCGGGAACGAGCCGCAGGTCAAAGCCGAACTCAAACGGATGGCCGGGCACCCCGCGAAAGCGTTCGGCGAACGTCTCGGCGTAGCAGTGGGCGCAGCCCGGACTGATCTTGGTGCAACCGCGCACGGGGTTCCACGTTGCATCCGTCCACTCGATTTTTGTCTTGTCACTCATGGTTTGCTGGACGCTTGCCGACACAATAACACACGGGTGGAACAACGGCGGTCCCTCCAACCCATCCATCAAAGCAATTCTCGCTGCCCCTTCTCATCGGTTTTCAAGACCTTGAGCCAGAAATCTTCGCCGCGCGGATGGCGGCTGAACAAGGTGAAGCGGTAAAGGGGGTTTTCTTCCGGAACGGAAACATGCCGGGTCGCGATGAAGCCTTCCTCTTCAAGCCGCCGGCAAAACGTTTCGACGGCCCGCTGGCCGAACGTGGTGGCGTCCTTGGTTTCCCAAGCCCTCCACTCCGGGCTTCCCAGAAACGCATCCAGCGCCGTTTGGCCGTCAGCCGAACGCCGGTATTGGGGCTCGTTCCAAACGATGCCGAGCCGGTGCTGGATGGTGACCAGCAGATCAATTTTCGGATTGGCAGCCAGTTTGCGCATCGCGGCGATGGGAATTTGGGAAACTCCCGTCGGGTCCACGAACGCGACTACAAGTGTCGAGCTGTCAAATCTCAAGCGACCGGATTCAACCACATGCACCCAGTTCTCCTGGATGATTTGGGTTCGCCGCGCCTTGGGGTGTTCGGACACTCTCTGCTTCAAGGCTGCGGCCAGATTGGGATCCTCCTCAATCAAGATGTATTCGGAAAAGTCGTAGTCGAGCGCCACGAACGGAGATCCGGCAAATTCCTCGCCAGTTTCTTCCATTTTGCAAAGCCCGGGACCGGCCATCACATCCAGATACACAAGCTTGAACCGGTTGCGCATGGAGACGGTTGTGATGCCGCAGTAGTTCCGTAGATAATGATGTTTCGCTTTGCCCAAGGGCCGCTCTTGCGGGCAGGCAAGCCGTCCTGCGCGGTCAGGTAGGGGGTTCCTTGCATGTTGTCCTCTGCTCAAGCTCTCGACCAACGCTCTGGCTTTGAGAAAGTGTGGATGACTCTTGTGCGTTCATCAATCTTGCAATGTGTTCCGCCGTGCCGCTTCCCCGCTTGCGCCGCGCCGCTTCCGGTTTAAGTTCCGCGCCGCATGGAACCGGCTCCTTCCGCCCCCAAATCCGCCCCTTGGACGCTGTGGTTCGGCCTCGCGCTCCTTGCCGTCACCGTGGCCGTCATCGTCGCGCTCTTCCAGTTGAAGCGCGATTACGTCGCCCGCCAGAACACGCTGCCGGTCATTCACACACTCGCCCCCTTCACGCTCACCAACCAGGCCGGCCAGCCCGTCACCCTCGACACCCTGCGGGGGCGCGTCTGGGTGGGCGACATCATCTTCACCCGTTGCGCCGGGCCGTGCCCCATCATGACCCGCCAGATGCGCGAGTTGCAGGACGCGCTGCCCCGCGACAGCCGCGCCGCGCTGGTTACGCTGACGACGGACGCGGATTACGACACGCCCGAGGTGCTGGCCGCCTACGCCGCCAAATTCGGCGCCGACCCGGCCCGCTGGCAGTTCCTCACCGGCGACAAGGTGGCCGTGGCCAACCTCGCCATTGACGGCCTCAAGCTCACCACCCTCGCCAAGCCGCCCGAAGAACGGACCGACCCGGCCGACCTGTTCGTTCACGCGACCATTTTCGTGGTGGTGGACAAGCTGGGCCGGCTGCGCGGCTCGTTTGAAACGCAGGGCGACCATGTGAACTGGCCCGAAGTGAAGCAGCGCATCCTCGCCGCCGTGAAACAGCTCGAACAGGAGCCATGACAAAGCTTCGCGGCCGATTTAATCAAACCACGGATAGACACCGATGAACGCGGATTCCACCAACCCCTCACCCGGCCTTCGGCCACCCTCTCCCCATCGGATGGGGAGAGGGACGGGGTGAGGGGCATTCGTGCGCATCCGTGGTTAAAATGCGATTTTAGAATGAACGTCACCGACCTCCCGCTCGTCAACGCCTGCCTGAACAGCCTAAGCACCGTGTTCCTCACGGCGGGTTACGTCTTCATCAAGCGCAAGCACGAGCGCGCCCACCGCAATTGCATGGTCGCCGCCCTTGCCACCTCGACACTCTTCCTGGCGAGCTATCTCTATTACCACTACCACGCCGGGCGGACGATCTTCCCCGACAACTGGTTCCGCCCGATCTACCTCGGCATCCTGCTCACGCACACCGTGCTGGCGGTGGTCATCGTGCCGCTGGTCTTCGCGGCGGTCATCCAGGCCATTCGCGGACGGTTCGAGTCGCATCGCAAAATCGCCCGCTGGACATGGCCGATGTGGATGTATGTGTCCGTCACCGGCGTCCTGATCTATTTGCTGCTTTACCAGATTTTCCCGCAGCCCGCCGCGCCAGCGCCCGCCGGATGACTGCCACGGTTCAGATTCACGCCAGCCAGTTTCCGGCACGGGTGCGCGCGGAACTGCTCGACGGCCTGCGCCAGCGCCGCATCCCACCCAAGTTCCACTACGACAGCGTCAAACAAACGCTGCAATGGCTCGCGCTGCACCAGGCCCACTCCCCGTCCCGGCACGATGCGGAGTGCGCCGCCATGTATGACCGCGCGTTCGCCTTCGCCGCCAAACAAATCCGCGCGCCCCGCGCACACCTGCTCGGCCTCGGCTGCGGCGGCGGCCAGAAGGACTCCCGCCTGCTGCGGCAATTGGCTGACACCGGACGCGAGGTCAGCTACACGCCCTGCGATGTCAGCCCGGCCATGACCCTCGTGGCCCGCAAGGCGGCGCTGGCAGTGGTGCCGCCGGAAGCGTGCTTCCCCTTCGTGTGCGACCTCGCGGCAACGGACAGCCCGGTGCCGGACCTGGCGGCAACCGCTCCTGCCGGAGCTGCGCGCGTCATCACGTTCTTTGGGATGATTCCGAACTTCGAGCCGGAGGTCATTTTGCCCGTGCTGGCGGCGTTGGCGCGCCCGGACGATCTCCTGCTGTTCAGCGCCAACCTCGCGCCCGGCGCGGATTACGCCGCCGGCGTGCGCCAGATTCTGCCGCAATACAACAACCCCCTGACCCACGACTGGCTGCTGACGTTCCTGCTCGATCTCGGGGTGGAGCGGGCGGATGGTGAACTGCGCTTCACCGCCGAGGCCACGCCCGCCGGCCTGTGGCGCGTGGTCGCGGATTTTCGCTTCGTCCGCCCGCGCCGACTCGTCCTGCCGGAGGAAACCTTCGTCTTCCCGCCCGGCGACATCGTGCGCCTCTTCTTCTCGTATCGCTACACCCCGGAGCGGGTCCGCGCGGTGCTGGCCCAACACGGCCTCGCGGTGCAGGCCGAATGGCTCACGCCGTCCGGCGAGGAGGGCGTGTTTGCCGTGCAACGGCACGTATGAACCCAGGTTCATCTCCGCCAAACGCCGGAACCGCCCACCGCAAATCCATCGTGGTCGCGGGCATTGACGTGGGCGCGGCGAAGAAAGGCTTCCATGCCGTCGCGCTCGAAGGCGGGCACTTTCGCGAGCGGCACCTTTTTCACGATCCAGCGGAACTGGCGAACTGGTGCGCGAACGGAATCCGCGCAACCGTCATCGCCGTGGACGCGCCGTGTCGCTGGGCCGGAAAGGCCGGCGGACGCCCGGCCGAACACGCGCTGATCGGGCGAGGCATCTTCTGCTTTTCGACACCCATTGGTAACGCCGAATGGTCATATTCATCCGCATTGAAGCCGGCAGTGAAGATGTTATCATCCGGCCAGCGCAACGCGAATGCCCGAGAAAACCAACAGAGCCAGCCGAGCTAAACGCCAGCCAGGTGGAGTTGGCGCATTGCATGAGGACACGCCGGAGTATCGCGTCAATGGTGGTGAATCGCACCGTGGTCGAACCGTGCCGCCGCCCGTTGCCCGCCTTGGCGAGAAAAAGAAACTCATCCCATTCGGCTGGTATGGCGGAAAGTTTTCTCACCTCGACTGGCTGCTGCCGCTGTTGCCCGATTGTCATCACTACTGCGAGCCATTCGCTGGCTCGGGAGCGGTGCTGCTCAATCGCGAGCCATCGCCTGTGGAAACATTCAACGACCTCGACGGCGAAGTGGTGAACTTCTTTCGTGTTCTCCGCGAGCAAAAGGACCGGTTGGTTGAGGCCATTGGATTGACACCGTTTTCTCGCGAGGAGTTTGCGATTGCCTGCGATGTCAGCCCGGACTTGTCACCGCTGGAGCGCGCCCGGCGGTTTTACGTTCGCGCGCGTCAGGTGCGCACAGGACTGGCACAGACAGCCACTATTGGCCGCTGGGCGAACTGCAAGAACACCAGTCGCGCAGGCATGAGCGGCGTCATCAGCCGCTGGCTTGGCGCGGTGGAGGATTTGCCAGCCGTTGCCGAGCGATTGCTTCGTGTTCAAATTGAAAACCGCCCGGCGATTGACGTGATTCGCCTCTATGATTCGCCAGTCACGCTGTTCTACTGCGACCCGCCTTACGTTCATTCGACGCGCGGCGATTCCAAGGCTTACGGATTTGAAATGACGGACGAACAGCACGGTGAGCTGGCTCAAGTGCTGAACTCGGTTCAAGGGATGGTGGCGTTGTCGAACTACCAAGCGCCGTTGCTCGACAAACTTTATCCGGCGTCGAAGTGGCACAAAACCGTTTCGCCCGAGCGCACGAACCATTCAACAAAGGACAAGCGTGTCGAGGTGCTGTGGACCAACTACGACCCGCACAAAATCAAACGCAACGGCCGGCACTTGAATGGAGAATTGTTCCCCCCTACTTGAAGCTTCGCTGAAGCGCGCCCAACAGAATCTCGGTCATTCCTTTGTCCGCGATCCCGAGATCGCAGCGCGCGTTGCGTCAGTGGTAAACTGTGCCAGCAATCGTGCCGGCGTGCGATTGCTCATGGCCTGCATGCTGGCCAAGGTGCATCGTTCGGAGGTTGATCCACGGAAGCCCTACACGAAAATCGGCAGCAAGGATTGTTTCTCTGGCCGCAGCTACGACGAGCAATTCATCGGTGACTTCATCACGAAGCACAACCTGCCGTGCAACTCAACGACGGCGTTTCTCACTCCGACGCTGAGGAACATGGATCAAACGCTGACGACGAAAGTGGTCTTGGTCGGGCGTCCAGCGGCCATGTATCAGGAGGCGTTGCGGCTGCTGGATGACGTGCATCGCGGGCGGGTATCGGCGAAAGACGTGCTGGACGAGTCCATCCGGCTGCTTTTGCTCGAACGCGATGCACGGAAGGCGCGGCTCAAGATGCTGCTGTCCGGAGTTGATCGCGTGACCGGTGTGCTGCCGCTGTCGTCCGAGGACACGGTGAACCTGATCGAACAGCACATGCGCTGCAAAGGCTCAAGCCGCCTGCCGGTCTTGATTGTGGCCGCCGCCTATGAAGCCGCACAGGCGCGGCTTGGCGAGCGCGTGTTGAACCTGACGGCTCACAACGCCGCCGACGAACAAACCGGCGCTGTCGGCGACGTGCAAATCACGCTGCTGGGCGAAGACAAGGTGGTCACGAGCTACGAGATGAAGAACAAGGCGGTCCAGCGGGGCGACATTGACCGGGCGCTCCAGAAGATCGCCGCGCAGGGCCAGCACGTCCAGAACTACATCTTCATCACAACCGAAGCCGTCTCCGACGAGGTTCGAGATTACGCCCGATCCAAGTATGACGAAACGGGCGGCGTAGAAATCGCGATTCTGGATTGCATCGGGTTTCTGCGCCACTTCCTCCATCTGTTTCACCGCCTGCGGAAAGAATTTCTCGACCAGTATCAAGTCCTTATTCTTCGTGAGCCGGACAGCGCGGTGAGCCAAGCGTTGAAGGAAGCGTTCCTCGCATTGCGCCAAGCGGCAGAGAGCGCAGACTAAATTTTACGGGTTTTGCAGTGATACGGCATCGAAATGGCATTTCGAGCTGCACAACCTGGATTACACGCGGGACGGGGACACCAGCGAATACACCAAGAAGGGCGCGTATCGGCTGCTGGAGGAGGGCTTCGCCACTTACGCCTCCTGGTCCCTTTTGCGGGTGTTTTCAATTGGGAATTTGGCGTGTAGCTCGCTTCCGGCTTGTTCAGCCGGAATCCGCGTCCATCCGCAGTTGAAGAGAAGATGGAAGGCCGATTCCCCTGCCTCTGCTCGCTGCGCCTTTTGCGCTCTTCGGTGGCTCAATACACCCGCAGCGTGTCCAGCACCGCTTTGGTGCGGGGGACTTCGTGGGTGCGGAACAGGTCGGTTTTGCCCAGCGCGGCCAGCACGGCCATGAACGGCTCGGCGCAGCGCACTTCCTCGCTGAAATACTCGAAGGCGTGCGGCAGCGCGTGGCACACGGGAAAGCCCAGCGTCCGCAGCCGGAAGGTGTTCAGGAACACCCGCATTTGATGCCGCACCCGGACGGCGCTGTCCTGGAGGTTGCGGTAGTAGAAGCCCAGGCCGGGATCAATGAAGATGCGCTCCACGCCGTTGCGCGTCGCGAGTTCGATCTGCCGCGCAAAATAGTCGCGCATCATCGCCGTCGGGTCGGCGCTGAAATCGAAGTCGCCCACCTCGCGGACGTTTTTGCCCTGCACGTAGCAGATGATGACCGCCGCGTCGTGGTCCGCGACCATGCGGAACAGTTCGTCGCTGCGGTCGGTGCCGGTCAGGTTGAGCACGTTTGCGCCGGCTTCGAGGCAGGCGCGGGTCACGGCGGGTTGATAGGTTTCCACCGAGACGAGGATGTTCGCGGCGCGCAAGGCTTGGATGACGGGCAGGAGCTTGCTGTTCTGCCCGGCCTCGTCCACGCGCGCGGCGTGGGCCAGCGTGGATTCCGCGCCGATGTCCACGATGTCGGCCCCCTGCGCGGCGAGGACGTGGCCGCGCTGAATGGCGGCGTCCGCCGAGAGGCAGACGCTCTCGCGATACCAGGAATCGGCGGAGAGGTTGATCACGCCCATGAGGGCGGGGCGGGAATTGAAGGCGAAGGGCCGCCCGCCAAGGGCGAATTCCTTCACCCGCGCGGCGGCGGCGGCGCGGTGGTGGTCGAGCAGTTCGGCGAGATGTTCGAGCGTCAGCACAAGGCGGGGAGGGTAAACCGGAACCGGAAAACCGCAAACCGGACTGGCGCGCCCGGCGTGAGTCGAACACGCGACCCTCTGCTTAGAAGGCAGATGCTCTATCCAACTGAGCTACGGGCGCCCCGGCGTGGTAATCGCACGAAGCCCCGGCCCCGGCAAGCCGGTTTTGGGGAGGAGCCGCCACCGGGGCGCAACTCCGCCATTTCCCGCCGGGCGTTTTTCTGGCTCACTGCGGCGTGTGAAGATCCTCGGCATCATTCCCGCGCGGTATGCCAGCACCCGGTTTCCCGGCAAACCGCTCCATCCGATTGCGGGCAAACCCCTCATCCAGCGCGTGGTCGAGCAATGCCGCCAGGCCCGCGCGCTCGCCGATGTCATCGTGGCCACCGACGACGAACGCATCGCCGCCGCCGTCCGCCCGTTCGCCCGCGTGGAAATGACCCGCTCCGACCATCCCAGCGGCTCGGACCGCATCGCCGAAGTGGCCGCGCGCTGCGCCTGCGATGCCGTTCTCAACGTGCAGGGTGACGAACCGCTGATGGACCCGGCGGTCATTGACGCCGTGGCCGGCGCGCTGGCGCACGTCGAAATGTCCACCGCTGCCACCGCCCTCCGCGACGCGGCGGAATACGACAACCCAAACGTGGTGAAGGTGGTCGTCAGCGCGGCGGGCCGCGCGCTCTATTTTTCCCGCCGCACCATTCCGTATCTGCGCGATGCGGCGGGCCAGCCGGTGGCGGCGCAGATGGCGGCGTTTCCGTTCCTCAAGCACCTGGGCATTTACGGCTACCGGCGCGACACGCTGCTGCGGCTGGTGCGGTTTCCGGTCTCGCCGCTGGAGAACGCGGAAAAACTCGAGCAGCTTCGCGCCCTCGAAAACGGCATTGCCATTGCCGTGGTGAAGGTGGACTACGAGAGCATCGGCGTGGACGTGCCCGCCGACGTGGCCCGCGTGGAGGCCGTGCTGGAGGGGAAATGAGTGGCCGGGCCGCCGCCGTGCTGAGACAACTTCCATCCGAAACCCGAAACTCCAAACCCGAAACCAAGTTCCACTGCCATGAGCAAAACCCTCTTTGAACGTATCGCCGCCCGGGAAATCCCCGCCCACATCGTCTTCGAGGACGAACACGTGGTCGCGTTCCACGACATCCGGCCCGTCGCGCCGGCACATGTGCTGGTCGTGCCGCGCAAGCCCATTGCGCGGCTGGAGGACGCCACCCCGGCCGATCACGCGGTGCTGGGCCATCTGCTGTTGAAGGTGCCCGAGATTGCCGCGAAGCTCGGTCTCAAGGAAACGGGCTACCGGCTGGTGCTCAACAACGGGCGCGACGCCGGCCAGGAGGTGCCGCACCTGCATTTCCATCTGCTGGGCGGCCGCCCGCTGACGTGGCCGCCAGGGTGAGACGCGCGGAGCGACGGGAAGAACGAGGACCAACCGCGGCCAAGCACGAGGCCGGTTCCGCGCCGCGGCCGTAGAATGAGCAGTGCCACGCCTTACTTCTCGGCCGGAAAGAGAGACTTGCGCGGCGGGGCGGCGGGTTCGCCCATCGGGAGCTGGCCGCGCAGCCAGTCCGCAAACGCATTGGCCCGGGCCTCGTCCATCCACTCGACAAGCTTTTCCGCGCGGCCCTGGGCGTGGAGGTGGACGGCAAAAGTCACCGTGGTGCGGCCCTTGCGACCCCGGCGGGTGAGAGTTTCGACCGTCACGCCGGAGAGGGCGTCGGCAGGCAATGTGCGGCGGCTTTTCCGGCCATGGGTGGCGGGCAACTCCACGGTGCGCGCCAGGCGGTCCACCACGAGGTCCATGCGCCCGTCGTTTTGCTCGCGCCAGGTCCACCACGCCGCGGCCAGCCCAAGACCCAGCACGGTCAGCAACGTGCCCACCGCTGTTCCGAGGCCCGGGCGAAAGCCGCTGCTCAGCCCAACGATGAAGATGCTCAGGAACGCGCCCAGCCCCGTCGCCGCCAGCCCCGCCAGCCACGGGGACCAGCGCGGCAGCCGCACGCGGAACCGCAACCCGTCATCCTGCCAGACCACCCCGCCCGCCTCGGGCCGCCGCCAGCGCCGCCACAGCATTCCCGCCGGGACCGACCACAGGCCCAGCATGACGGCGTTGAAGGGCAGCAGGAAAAGCGCAACAAAGACATCCGAGCCGAGGAAACCGCGATGCAGCACGGCCTCGGCGGGGTTCCGCGGGTCGTAGAAAACGGTGGTGGGATTGCCGACGGCGTGCGTGGCGACGGCCTGGTCGGCCCATTTGCGGTCCGAACTGCGGTTGAACGCTCCATGCCGGTAGCGCCGGCCTTCGAACGTCTGCCCCTCGACCGCGTAGGTGTAGCGGATGTCCACGCCGTAATTGACGCCGCCCTTCGAGCCGCGGTGCGAGGTGACGGCGCTGTGCGTCACCATGCCGGTAGTCTCGGCGTAATTCGCGGTCCGTGCCTGCCGCCACAGGCCGCGCGCAATCAGGCCATCGAACAGCCCGATCAGCGCGGTCCACAGGATCGCAAACACGATCAACCCGACCCAACTGCCCTTGCTCACGGGCGGGAGGATAGGCCGCGCGGGAAAGGCGGGAAAAACAAATCCGCAGCCCGAAATCACACAATCCAGCGGCGGGCAAAAACACTACGTCCGGTTTCCCGCGGTCGCCGGAGGCGGAATGCGAGCAATGGGACGCGGCGGGTTGCCACAACGCCATCGCGCCCCTGCCGGTTCCGGGTTGAAAAGCCCCGCCACCTCTTCCAGTTTGCCGGCACGATGAAAGCGTGGTTGCCCTTTCTGCTTCTGGCACTCGGCTTGGCCGGTTGCGGGGACGCGCCCCCCGCGCTGCCCGCCGCTCCGGCCCCGTGGGAGCCAACCGCCGCCCAGCCGCGCCTGCCCACGCTCAAGCTTTACGTCGGTCCGGCGGAAATCACCGCCGAGGTGGCCGTCTCGGCGCGCGAAATCGCCACGGGCATGATGTTCCGCACCAACCTGGTGCCGGATGAGGGAATGTTGTTCGTTTTTGCGCAACCGCACCGCGCGGCGTTCTGGATGAAGAACTGCCCCGTGCCGCTCGACGGGGCCTACATGGATCCCGAGGGCGTCATCCTGGAAATCCTCGCGATGGAACCCCACAACACGAACTCGCTCGTCGCCGCGTCGGACAACGTGATGTTCGTGCTCGAGACGCCGCGTGGCTGGTTCGCGCGGCACGGCGTGCGCACCGGCATGGTGGTCATGACCGAACGCGGCCCGTTGCGACAGACGTTTTTTGGCAACTCGAGCGGCCCCCGATGAACATCGCCCTGGCCCAGTTGAACCTGACGGTCGGCGACCTGGCCGGCAACGAGGCGAAAATCCTCGCCGCCTACCAGCGCGCCGCCGCGGCGGGCGCGGACCTCGTCCTCACGCCGGAACTGGCGCTCACCGGCTATCCGCCGCGCGATCTGCTGCTCCGCCCCGGGCTGCGACTGCAGAATCGTGCCGCCCTCGAACGCCTCGCCGCCGCCACGGGCCAGACCGGCCTGCTCGTCGGGTTCGTGGGCGAAAACCCCGTGCGGCCTGGCCGCGAGGTGACGAACGCCGCCGCGCTGCTCCAGCACGGGAAGATCATCGCCACCCGCACCAAGACGCTGCTCCCGACGTATGACGTGTTCGACGAGGACCGCTACTTCGAGCCGGCCACGGAGAACACCCCGGTGTCGTTCAACGGCACGCCCATCGGCATCACCATCTGCGAGGACATCTGGAACGACGAGGATTTCTGGCCGGAACGCCGTTACCGCGCGAACCCGCCGCTCGAACTGGCCGCGGCCGGGGCGCAAATCCTGTTCAACCTCTCGGCCTCGCCGTGGTGGCTGGGCAAGGACGCGACGCGCCGGGCGATGCTGCAAAGCCTGGCCCGGAAAGCGGGTCGGCCCGTCGTATTCTGCAACCAAGTGGGCGGGAACGATGAACTGGTGTTTGACGGCGGCAGCCTGGTGTTTGATGGGGCGGGGGCGGTGATCGCGCGCGGCAAGCTGTTTGCCGAAGACTTCCTTCTGGTGGAACTGCCCGTCCCTCCCCTCACCGGGCGAGACGCCTCGCTTGTTCCATCGGATGGGGAGAGGGCCGGGGTGAAGGGCGCCCCGCCCACCTGCGACGAGGAATTGCTTTACCAAGCGCTGGTGTTGGGCCTGCGCGATTACCTGCACAAGTGTGGTTTCCGCTCGGCGGTGCTGGGCCTGAGCGGCGGGATTGATTCCGCGCTCGTCGCCGTGCTGGCCGCCGCCGCGCTCGGCCCGGAGAACGTGCGCGGCGTTTCGCTGCCCTCGCAATTCAGTTCCGCAGGCAGCCTCGCCGACGCGCGCCAGCTCGCGGCGAATCTGGGCATTCACTACGACGTCATCCCGATCCAGCCGCCGTTCCTGGCGGTGAAGGAGCAGTTGCGCGACGTGTTCGCCGGGCGCGCCGAGGACACCACGGAGGAGAACATCCAGGCGCGGCTGCGCGGGGTGATCCTGATGGCGTTGTCCAACAAGTTCGGATCGCTGCTGCTGACCACCGGCAACAAAAGCGAACTGGCGGTGGGCTATTGCACGCTTTACGGCGACATGTGCGGCGGTTTGGCGGTGATCAGCGACGTGCCGAAGATGATGGTCTATCGCCTCGCCCGCTGGATCAACCGCGAGCGCGAAATCATCCCCGCCGCCTCGATCACCAAACCGCCGTCGGCCGAACTGCGCCCAAACCAGACGGACCAGGATTCGCTGCCGCCTTACGAGGTGCTGGACGCGATTCTCGAGGCCTACGTGGTGAATGCGCAATCCCCCGCGGACATCGTGCGGGCCGGGTTCGCCGAGGCCGACGTGCGGCGCGTGGTGCAACTGATTGACGGCGCGGAATACAAACGCCGCCAGGCCGCGCCGGGGTTGAAGGTCACGAGCAAGGCGTTCGGCGTGGGCCGCCGGATTCCGGTGGCGCAGCGGTATCGGGAGTGGTGAGCCATCGTTCCCGATTGCGAAATCCGAACGGCTCCAGCCCGGAAGGACTTCGGCGTCCACACCCCGGGTCTCCGGATGGCGGCACCCCGGCCAACGCGACGCTTGCAGCGGTGGAACACGGGTGGTTAATTGCCTCATCATGAGCGCGTCGGACAAACCCCTCCGGATGGTCACCTGCCTGAGCTGTCACACCAAGGTGTTCATCCCCGGCGACCTCGAACCGCTCTCCTCCGTTCCCTGCACCAAGTGCGGGCACTCGATCATGATGCCGCTGCGGCTGCGGAACCTCGAGTTGCGCGCCAAGATCGCCTCCGGCGGCATGGGCACGGTGTATCGGGCGTTCGACACCGTCCTCGAACGCGAGGTGGCGGTGAAGCTGATGAAGAAGGAGATCGAGCAGGACCCGAAGGGCCTCGAAAACTTCTACCGCGAAGCCCGCATCTGCGCCTCGCTCAACCACACGAACATCGTGCAGGTCTATAGCTACGACGAACTCGACGGCCTGCGCTTCCTGGTGATGGAACTGGCCGACCGGGGCAGCCTGGACTCGCGCATCGAGAAATACAAACGCCTGCCCGAGCTGGACGTGCTGGACATCGGCATCAAGATGGCCTCGGCGCTCGACCTCATCCTCAACCACGATCTCATCCATTGCGACATCAAGCCGGGCAACATCCTGTTCAACGCGGACAACGAGCCGAAGCTGGTGGATTTCGGCCTGGCGCGGAAGGTGGATTCCGAGCCGGATGACGACCTGCGCGGCACGCCCTATTACGTCGCGCCGGAGAAGGTGAAGCGGGAGAAGGAGACCTTCCTCTCGGACATGTATAGCCTGGGCGGGACGCTTTACCACGCGCTCACCGGCCACACGCCGTTCGAGGCGCCGACGGTCGAGGAACTGGTGGCCGCGCATGTCCATACCCCGCTGACGCCGCCCAACGAGGTGTTACCCGAAATCACGGCCGCCACCAGCGACGCGCTGGTCCGGATGATGGCCAAGAACCCGAGCGAGCGGTTCCTCAGCTACTTCGAGTTGCGCATGGCCCTCGAGGCGGCGCGCGGCCAGTTGCTCATCCAGCAATCCCAGGCGCCCGTCGAGGCGGCCCGGCCCAAGGGCAAGACGAGCTGGTGGCGGCGGTAACCGCCGGACGGCGGTTTCCGGCTGCCCGCGCGCGACGGTTTGCGTTAGGCTGCGCCGCGTGAAATTGATCTCCTGGAACGTCAACGGCCTCCGCGCCGTGTTGAAGAAGAACTTCCTCGAGTTCCTCGCCGACGAAAACCCCGACGTGCTCTGCCTGCAGGAAACCAAGTGCTCCCCGGACGACGTGGAGCAGCTCTGGCCGGCGAGCTACGCGACCTACTGGAACTGCGCCGAGAAAAAGGGTTACAGCGGCACGGCCATCTTCACCCGCCGCCGCCCCCTCCGCGTTACCAACGGCATGGGTCTGGCCGAACACGACCGCGAGGGCCGCGTGATCACCGCGGAGTATGACGACTTTTTCCTGGTCAACGTCTATACGCCCAACTCGAAACGCGGACTGGAGCGGCTGCCCTACCGGCAGGAGTGGGACGCGGCGTTCCTCAAGTTCCTGAAGAAGTTGGAGCGCACCAAGCCGGTCGTTTTTTGCGGCGACCTCAACGTGGCGCACACGGAGATTGACCTGGCGAACCCGAAGGCCAACGTCCGCAACCACGGCTTCACCATCGAGGAGCGCAACGGCTTTTCGGCGCTGGTGCGGGCGGGCTTCGTGGACACCTTCCGCGAGTTTGAAAAGGGCGGCGGCCATTACACGTGGTGGAGTCCGCTGGCCGGGGCACGCGCGCGCAACGTGGGATGGCGGATTGATTATTTCCTCATCAGCGCCGCGCTGCGGCCGCGCCTGAAACGGGCGGCCATCCTGGCCCAGGTGACCGGCTCGGATCATTGTCCGGTGATGATCACGCTCGATTGAGCGGCAATCGTTCGGCGGACCGGGGTGGTGAGGCTGCCATGGAACAGCCGTTCGACGACACCGCGGTTCGAGCCGAGGGGCCATCCGGCGCGGGCAGTTGACCCTCCTGACGGGCGGGAATAGGATGATTGCATGAAATTCAAAAGAATTACCGCGCATCCCGGCCAGATGAATGGCCAGCCCTGCATTCGCGGGCTTCGTCTAACGGTGCGGCGTGTGGTGGAAGCCGTGGCGACCTACCCAAACCGCGAGGACTTGAAGCGCGAGTATCCCGAGCTCGAGGACGAGGACATCCAAGAGGCACTGGCTTACGCGGCGGCGAATCTTGACGATCAGATGGTTGATCTGGCCACCCGATGAAGTTGCTGCTGGATCAAGGGACACCCCGGTCGGCAGCGGCGCTGCTGCGAGGGATGAACTTCAATGCCGTTCATACGGCTGAAGCGGGACTGGCGTCCGCCAGTGACGCGGAAATTCTGGCTCACGCCGCCGGGGCAGGTGCCGTGGTCGTCACGCTGGATGCAGATTTTCGCACCCTGCTGGCGCTGTCGGGAGCAGACCGTCCGTCCGTGATCGCATCCGGGTCGAGCGATTGCAAGCCGGAGAGTTTGCCGGCCTCGTGCAGCAGGTGCTTTCCCGCTGCAAAGACGAAACGATACGCGGCGCGGTCATTTCGGTTCGCGAACACGAGATCAGAGTTCGCCGTCTGCCGATTGGTTAACGAAGGCGCCTCACTCTATTCCTTCCCCGGCTCCGCGATGCAATAGAGCGACTTGTGCCCCCGCAGGTAGAGTTCGTTGCCGACCACGGCGGGCGAGGCGTCAAATTTGTCGTCGAGCGCGTTCACGGCCAGCACCTCGAGCGCGGGGCCGTTCTTGATCACCGCCACCTTGCCGTCCCGTCCCGCGAGATAGACACGCCCGCCCGCGCCGACCGGCGAGGCATACATGCCAAACACCCCCTCCAGCCGCGCGGCCTCGTAATGAATCTTCCCGGTCTTTGCGTCGAGGCAGGAGAGCGTGGCGTTGTTGCCGGCGAGGAAATAGAAGAAACCATCGTAGAGCAGCGGCGAGGGCACGTAGGGCGTGCTCTTGTTGTGCGACCAGCGGACGAACTCCGTGCCGGTCAAATCCCCCGAGCCGCCCAGCCTGATGGCGAGCGCCGCGGCGCCCCGGAAGCCGCTGATGAAATACGCCGTGTCCGCGTCCGCCACGGGCGTGGGAATCACGTTCTGCGTCATGCCGCCGCATTCCCAGAGCTGTTTGCCGTCGGCCAGCGCGTAACTGCGGATGCGCCCGGAGCCGTTCACGAGCACCTGGGTGACGCCGTTGTGGGAGATGATGAGGGGGGTGGTCCAACTGGTGCCCTCGTCCCGGGACTGACGCCACAATTCCTTGCCCGTGCGCTTGTCGAGCGCGGCGATGAAGTCGTCGCCTTCGTGGTCCCACAGGATGACCAGCGTGTTGCCGTGCAGCGCGGGGGAACTGCCCTCGCCAAACGTGCCGCGCGTGCGCATCTGGCCGAACCGCTGCGACCACTTGAGGTTGCCGTTGAAATCATAAGCGTGCAGCCCGCGCGAGCCGAACCACGCATAGACATGCTCCCCGTCGGTGACGGGCGAACCCGAGGCGAAGCCGTGGTCGCGATGATGGCCCTCGTGCGGGACCTCTTCGACCGCGGTCTTCTGCCACAGCAGTTTGCCCTGGGTGCGGTCCCACGCCTGCACGGTGAAGCGGTGCGGCGTGGTCGGGCGTTCGGCCCGACCGCCACCCCCGCGGCGGCCCTGGGCTTCGGCAGGCGCGGACGCCTCCGCTGCGCCGACCTCCGCACCCGTCACTTCTTCGGCGGCGAGCAGGAAGAGGTGTTTGCCGGAGATGATGGGCGTGGAGGAGCCGTTGCCCGGGACGGCGACCTTCCAGCGGACATTTTTTGATTCGCTCCACTCAATTGGCGGATTGGCGTCCGGCGCCACGCCGTTGAGCAGCGGGCCGCGCCACTGGGGCCATTCAAGGCCGGCGGCGAAGGTGGGGGAAACACCCAGAATGACGGCCCCAGCAAGGGCCACGAACGAAGGCGACGGGGATTTCATGGTGCGGAAAAAGTCGCAGAACTTTTGCCCCCGGCAAGCGGGAACCGCGAGGCCGCAGCAATCCATTCCAAAGCCGCCGGGTCAGAATTCCGGCGGTTCGAGCGGCGGCTGGAACCGGTGCTTCTTGCCCAGCGCGAGCGCGGCGGAGAGATCCGGCAGGCCGACCACCCCGTCGGGTTGCGCGAGACAGGCGGCGGCAAGACACACGGCGGCCTCGAGCAGCTTCTTTGTTTCCCAGCCCTCGTGCAGGCCAAGCAAACAGGCGGCGCCAAAAGCTTCCCCCGCGCCCGCCCGGGCCACGATCAGTTTGGGCGGCAGTTTGACGGCGGATTGCCAGGCGTCCTCGCCGCGACGGGTCCGGGCGAAAGCCCCCTCGGGAAAATGGATGATCACCATGTCGTGGACCCCGTGCTGCAACAGCGCCCCGGCGGCATGGCGGAGGGCGACCGTTTCCAGCCGTCCGTCGGGCTCGCGCAGTTTGAAGCCGGTGAGGAGCGCGGCCTCGGGTTCCCCGATGATGAGGTGGTTGGTGAATTTCAACGCGGGCGGCACGACCTGGGTCAGCCGCGCAACGGGGGCGCGGGCAACATCCACCGAGGTTTTAATCCCGGCCTCCTGCGCTGCCGCCAGCAGCCGCGCGGAGCGGGTGTCGAACTGCCGGTCCTCGGTTTCGAGTGCGTCCAGTTCGCCGAGGTTGCCGAGGTGAAACCGGCGCGCCTTGAGTTTGCCAAAATCGAGATCGGCGCCGTCCCACAACACGTTGGCGCCCCGGGCGTGGAAACTCATCCGCCGGCCCGCCGGGTCCATCATCACATCGGAAAAACCGGTGGGGGCTTTGGGCGTGGCGGCCAGGTGTTTGGTCTCGATGCCGAGCTGTTTGCAACGGGCGAGGATGTCCGCGCCGGCGGCGTCCTTGCCGACCAGCCCGGCCCCGGCCAGGGGGAAGGGTGCGCCCGCGCGGGCCAGCGCCAGCAGCAGCAAGTGAGGGGAACCGCCGGGACCGGAGGAACACACGCGGATGAGGGCGGATTGTTGGGGAGCAGGCAGCGCATCCACTTGCTTGAGGTGCGCCAGAGTCCAGTTGCCGCCGACGAGGAGACCGCGCCGGGTGGGGGTTGGCTTGGTTTTCATGGAAACCGGGGGGTAGGGTGTCTTGAGTGAACGGCCAAAGGCGGCGGGCGGCAAGCGATTTCTCGGCGCGTGTCCCGCTTCAGGACAGGCGGAATGAAGTCGGAACACGCCCGGATCCAGGAGGCCTGTAATTTCGCCTTGATCCCTGCTGGCGTTGTCTTTGCTGTCTCGCGCGGGCATGAAGAAGGTTGTCCTCCTCGCGCTGCTGGTCGGGGCTGTGGGCGCAATCGTCTGGGCCAAGCTGGGACGGGGTGCCGGAACCGGCGAGGCGCTGAAGTTCAAATCGGACGCCCGTTACGCCCACTGGGTGGGCCGATCGGCCGAGTTTTCGTTCACCGCGCTGGACGGGCGCGAGGTGAGCGCGGCAGACCTGCGCGGCAAGGTGGTGCTGCTCGACTTTTGGGCGACCTGGTGCGGACCGTGCCTGCAGTCTTTGCCGGATCTCAAACGCATTCACGCAGAGTTCGGGCCACAGGGACTGGAGATCGTCGCATTCAATTTCGACCGTGACCGCGCCGCCGTCGAGCGTGTGGTCCAGCAGCACCAGCTTCCGTGGCCGCAACATTTCGAGGGGCCGGACAACCGGTTTGGCCGGCAGTTCGGCATCAGCCACTACCCGAGCGCGTGGCTGGTGGATCGCGCCGGAAACATTCGTTACATCAGCGCCCTCGCGGACACGGAAAACAAAATCAAAACCCTGCTCGCCGAGTCCGGCACGGTGACGGAGGATACCGCCGCCCGGTCCAAAAAACATTTCCTCAACCGGATGCTCAAGGGCATGGCCATGGAAACCGTGACCGCCGACGCGACCGTCCGCGCCCGTGATGCGGAAACCAACGAGGCCGCCCTTCTGTCGGCAACCCAGCCGGCGACAGACCCCCGCGTGACGGCGGGATTGCTGGCCGAGGCCGGGAAGCAAATCCGCCTGCGCAGTGTGATGATTTCCGCGCGACCCGCAGCGGTATTGTGGCAGGGGGCGGACAGCCGGTATGTGATGGTGGGCGACGAGGTGCGCTTCCAACTGGGCGCGGACCGGATGGATTTCCGCGTGGAGAAGATTGAGCCGGGCTGCGTGACGCTCCGGGCGGGGGCGGACGGTCCGGAATTGAAGCTGCGGCTGGAACGACCGGGCGGCCCTTGAACGTTTCGGCGCCGGGCATGTCCATTGGTTCAGAATGGCGGTTGTCCGCCACCCCTTGAAATGATCATGAAATGCCTGATTTCCCACCGCTTCAACCGCTGGCTGCTGGCCCTTGCCATCGGCCTCCCGCTGGCGGTCGCCGCTGCCAGCAGCAATCCCCCCGCCCGCCTCAAGGTGGATGACCGCGAGTTGAAACGCGACGGTCCCGCGCCGAGCAGCTACGCGCCCGTCATCAGCAAGGCGGCGCCGAGCGTGGTGAACATCTACTCGACGAAAACCCTGCGCATGCCGCGCTTCCAGCAGTTTTTTGACGACCCCTTCTTCGACCGCTTCTTTGGCGACCGGCGCGGCCGCGGCGGGGATCGCGCCATCGAGCAACGCAGCCTTGGCTCGGGCGTGATCGTCACCGAGGACGGTTACATCCTGACCAACAATCATGTGGTGGAGGGCGCCGACCCGGACGGTGTCGAGGTGGCGCTCGCGGACGGCAAACGCAAATTCAAGGCCAAGGTCATCGGCACCGACCCGCAGACCGACATCGCGTTGCTCAAGATCGAGGGCGCCAACCTGCCCGCCATCACGCTGGCGGACAGTGACAAGTTGCAGGTGGGCGACGTGGTATTCGCGATTGGCAACCCCTTCAACGTGGGTCAGTCCGTCAGCATGGGTATCATCAGTGCGCTCGGGCGCTCGGGCATGGGCGGCTTCCGCACCACCGAGTATGAGGACTTCATCCAGACCGACGCAGCGATCAATCCCGGCAACTCCGGCGGCGCGCTCGTGGACGCCGAGGGCCGCCTGGTCGGCATCAACCAGTCCATCGCCAGCCCCGTGCGCGGCAACACCGGCATCGGTTTCGCCGTGCCCGTCAACCTCGCCCGCGTGGTGCTGGAGCGGCTCGTCGCGGACGGCACCGTGCGGCGCGGGTATCTCGGCGTGCTCATCCAGCCCATCACGCCCGAACTGGCCCGGGCCTTCAAACTGCCCCCCGACACGCGCGGCGCACTGGTGGGCGGCGTCTCGCCCGGCACGCCGGCGGAGAAGGCCGGCCTCAAGGAGGGCGACGTCATCACCGAGGTCAACGGCCGCGCCGGCAACGACAGCCAGCACATCCGACTGCTCATCGCGCAGAACCTGCCCGGCAGCAAAGTCACGTTGAAAATTCTCCGTGACGGCAAGCCGCGCACGATCAGCGTGACCCTCGGGGAACTGACGCCCGAAGGCGAAGTGGCGGCGATGGAATCCGGCGACGAAGGCACCGGCACCCCGGCCCCCCGCCTGGGTGTGGAACTGGCGGATCTCACCCCCGACACCCGCCGCGAGAACGGGGTTCCCAACTTCGTGCGGGGCGCGCTGATTCTGAACGTCGAGCCTGGCTCGAAAGCGCAGGGCGCGGGCTTGCGGCCCGGCAACGTCATCCAGGAGGTCAACCGCCGGGCCGTCGAATCCGCGCGCGACACGCGGGAAGCGATTGGTCGGGCACCTCGCAACGAACCGTTGTTGTTGCGGGTGTGGAGCCGGGACGGCGGCTTGAGTGGGTCGCGCTTTGTGACCATCGAATTGGACAGCAAATAACGAAAACCAGTTTTGGGTTGGGTTGGGTGTGGTTGCCCCGGGGCGGATCGCAAGGTCCGCTCCGGGGTTTTTTTACCGGCTGCCTGTGAAGGAGGAGCGGCTCAAGAACGCGCACCCTGCGCGCGCAGCGCCGCCTCGTAAATCGCCTTCAGCGGCGCGCCCGTCCGCTCCGCCGCCGCGCGACACGACTCGAACTCCGGCGCGGCCTGCACCACCTGTCCGTTCAGCCTGCCGAGCTTGACGGTGATCTCGCCGTAGGCCGTGGGCACCTTCACAAATTCGCGCTGCAACTTGCGCCGCTCCGCCCGCGTGCGCCGGACGCCAAACGCGGTCGTCTCGCGCAGCATCAACTCGCTGAACCGGTCCGCGTCCGCCTCCGCGCACAACACGGTGAGCAGCACGCCGGGCCGGTTCTTTTTCATCTGGATGGGCGTGTGGAACACGTCCAGCGCGCCCGCCGCCAGCGCCCGCTCGACAAACGCCCCCAGCACCTCGGCGCTGATGTCGTCGAGGTTCGTTTCGAGGACGGCGATGGCGTCGGTGTCCCAGTCGAGTGAAACGTGCGGTGTGCGGCGTGCATCCGCTCCAGAGTCCGCCGCCTCGCCCAGCATCACCCGCAACACGTTGGGACGTGTTTTGTTCTCACGCGTGCCGAGGCCAAAGCCAATTTTCTCCGCCACCAGGTTTTGCATCGGGCCGAAGCTCTCCGCGAACTCGGCGAGCAGGGCCGCGCCGGTGGGCGTGACCAGCTCGTGCGGCTCGTCGCACTGCGTGATCGGCGCGCCGCGTTCGCCCAGAATGGCCAGCGTGGCGGGCGCGGGCAGGGGCAGCCGGCCATGCGCGCATTTCACCGAGCCGGTGCCCTCCTGCACGTTCCCGGCCCGCACGCGGGGCTGGCCGAGCAGTTCCAGCGCAATGCACGCGCCCACGATGTCCACGATCGAATCCACCGCGCCCACCTCGTGAAAATGCACCTGCTCCGGCGGCTGGCCGTGAATTTTTCCCTCGGCCACGGCGATGCGATGGAACACGGCCACGGCCTTTTGTTTCACCCATTCGGAAAGCGCGCTGCGCTGGATGAGGTCACGGATTTCGGCATAGGTGCGGTGGGCGGCATGCGGATGGGAGTGCGCGGGGACCGCGCCGGGCTGGAACGTGGCCTTCAACACCGCCAGCGGCCCGTGGTCGTGATGCGCGTGGGGGTGATCGTGGTCATGCTCGTGCGCGTGCTCCGCGTCCAGGTGGACGTCAAACTTCACACCAGCGATGCCGGCCTTCTCGCGGCGGGCCACGTGGAGGTGGTAGCCGCGGACACCGAGCTTCGCGAGCTCGCGTTCAAGGGCCTCGGCGTCCACGCCGAGGTCAATCAGCGCGCCGAGGAACATGTCGCCGCTGATGCCGCTGAAGAGGTCGAGGTAGAGGGTTTTCATGGGTTCCTACTCTTGACCCACGCTCCATCTTCGTCCCGGGCCGGAAGCATGGCGATTCAGAGCAAGAGGAAGATTATGATTAAGACGCTGACAATTGGGCCGCAGCCGCCAGGGCATTGATCTGGCTGGCCGCGTAGCCGCCGCCAAAACCGTTGTCAATGTTCGTCACCGTCACCCCGCTGCCGCAACTGTTCAACATGCCGAGCAACGCCGCCAGCCCGCCGAAGCTCGCGCCGTAACCGATGCTCGTGGGCACCGCGATGACCGGCTTGGCGACCAGCCCGGCAACCACGCTCGGCAGCGCGCCTTCCATCCCCGCCACGACGACGAGCACATTCGCGCGCTGGATGGTTTCGAGCCGCGCGAGAATGCGATGCAGACCGGCCACGCCCACATCCCATACGCGCTCGACGGTGTTGCCCATGATCTCGGCGGTGAGCGCCGCCTCCTCGGCCACCGGCAGGTCACTGGTGCCCGCGCAAATGACGGCGATGGTGCCGGGCCGCTTGGGCAACGGCGTCTTTTGGATCGTCAGACAGCGGCCCACCTCGTGGTGCACGGCGTGCCGGAATTTTTTCCGCACCGCCCGCGCGTGGTCGGCGGTGACGCGGGTCACGAGCACGCGACCGTTGGTCTCGACCAGTTTGGTGGCGATCTTCACCACCTGTTCCGGCGTCTTGCCGGAACCGAAGATGACCTCGGGGAAACCGTTCCGCAGCCCGCGATGGGTGTCCACGGCAGCGAATCCGAGTTCGGCGACGGGCGCGGCCTGGAATTTCTGGAGCACGGCGGCGCGGTCAATCTTGCCCGCCTTGAACCGTTCGAGCAGTTGGATGGCCTCGGAAGTTGTCATGCGCGCCACAGTGCCACAGCCCCGCGCGGCGGTCACGCGGCAATCGCCGCCACGCCCCGCACTCGGCGCAGCTCAGTTTATTGCAGGATGGAAGGCGCAAGGTGGTGGTCATGACCCCCGCTTACCCGGAACGATTCCGTTCCCTGCT
>JBKBTZ010000098.1:12359-12705 GCA_046290825.1 Limisphaerales bacterium | reverse complement strand
CATCGAGGTGACCCTGCATGAAGGGGCGCTGAACATCGCGGGCGAGCGCAAGGCCGAACAGAAGGTCGAAGAGGGCGGCCTGCATCGCTCGGAGCGGTTCTTCGGGCGGTTCCAGCGGACCATCACCCTGCCCGCGCCGGTGGCGGTGGACAAGGTGAAGGCCGACTACAAGGACGGCATCCTGACCGTGACGCTGCCCAAGACCGAGGAGGCCAAGCCGAAGCAAATTGATGTGAGCGTCAGTTGAGGAAAGCAAACCAGTGAACCGGGCCCGGGGGGCCGCGGGGGGGCAGGGGCACAAAAAAAAAAAAAAACGCACCAGCAACCAAAAAGGAAAAAAAAAAAA
>JBKBTZ010000098.1:0-12349 GCA_046290825.1 Limisphaerales bacterium | reverse complement strand
AGGAGCAAGAAGGAGGGGGGTGGGGGTTTTGGGGGGGGGAAAAAAAACCGGAGACCTGCTCTTGGGGTTTTTCGCTCTCCTTTGCCCACAACCGAAAAAGCCGATTGCCATGAACACGACAGTGCAGAAGACCAAGAACAATCCCGAGGTCCCCACCCGCGCGGAACGGCAGGAATACGTGCTCCCCGAGGTGAACATTTACGAGACGCGGGACGGCTACGTGCTCGAAGCGGAGATGCCGGGGGTGAACAAAGACGGTCTGGAAGTGCTCCTCGAGGGGCATGAACTGACCATCATCGGTCATCGTCGGCCGGCGCCCGTGGAGGGCGAGGTCATCTTCCGGGAAAGCCACGCCGCCGACTACCGGCGGGTCTTTGAGTTGGATCCCGCGATTGACACCGGCCGCATTGCGGCTTCGATGACCCAGGGAGTGCTCACGCTAAACCTGCCCAAGTCCGAGCGCGTGAAGCCGCGCAAGATCACGGTTACCGAGTAACCCGCAAACGGGAAACTTCTGGCCCGCGCCGCCGCCGTGGCGGCGCGGGCCTCTTTGTTCCCGCCCTTACAATCGGCATGCGGGCTTGTAGTCGCCCGTCGGTGGCCCGCGATGCAACTTGTGTGCGCCCGGATTGCGCGTAAGCTCGCCCGCAACCGATCAACCCATGAGTCCCCAAGGCATCGCCCGGCTGGCCGGCATCGGCCTCCTCATCTTCGTCGCCGTTCTGATGGCGGCGTCCGGCACCTATGTCGTGCAGCCCGGCTTTCGCGGCGTGAAAGTCACGCTGGGCGAAGTGTCGCCGCAGTTCATTCCGGAGGGCTTCGGTCTCAAGACGCCGCTCATCACGACGATTATTCCCCTTTCGATCCGCCAGCAAACCGCGCAGGACAAGGCCGAAGCGTATTCGGCGGACCTGCAACAGGTGATCTTTGATCTCCGCGTCCTCTTCCGGATTCCGGAAAGCTCCGTGGTGAAGCTCTTCCAGCATTACCACGGACCGGTCTTCGAGAGCCTGGTCGCCCCGCGTGTGCAGGAGGCGCTCAAGGAGGTGGTCGCCCTCCAGAGCGCCGAGCAGGTCGTCAAGAACCGCGAAGCCATCAAGACCCGTTCCCTGGAACTCGCCCGCAACAAGGTGGGCGACCTGCTCGTCATCGAGGACATCGTCATCGAGAACATCACGCTGACCAAGGAACTGGAGCGGGCCATCGAGGCCAAGATGGTGCAGGAGCAGGAGGCCGCGAAATCCCGTTTTGTGCAGCAACGCGCCCAGATCGAGGCCGACACCGCCGTCATCAAGGCGCGGGGCGAGGCCGAGTCCATCCGCATCCGCGGCGAGGCCCTCAAGCAGAACCCCTCCTTCATCGAACTGCAGATCGTGGACAAATGGGACGGTTACACGCCGCTGGTCATTGGCGGCGGGGACAACCTCGTTTTCCCGCTCCAAGACCTCGAGCGCCTCAGCCAGAACCGCAGCCATGTCAACCCGACGAACCTACCCGCCCGGCGGACGCCCGCCCGCTGAGATCACCGTGAACCCGTTGTTTCTTCCCCGACTCATCGCCGTGGGCGTCGTGGTGTTTGCCCTGGTCGTGGTCGCCTCCACGGGCACCTACCTCGTGGAGCCGGGCACGCGCGGCATCAAGGTCACCCTCGGCAAGGCGTCCGACCAGTTTCTGCCCGAGGGCTTCGGTTTCAAAGCGCCCTTCCTCACCACGATTGTGCCCGTGAACGTTCGTCAGAAGACCATGCCGGTCCGCGCGGAGTGTTTTTCCTCGGACCTGCAGCAGGTCACGCTGGACCTCCGCGTCCTTTACCGCGTTCCCGAGGAGTCGGTGGTGCAGATTTACAAGCAATACGCCGGCGACCCGTTCGACAGCCTGATTGCTCCCCGCGTGCAGGAGGCGTTGAAAGAAGTGACCGCGCTCCTCACGGCCGAGCAGATCGTGAAGAAACGCGAGGAGGTCAAGCTCAAGGCCCTCGCCGCCGCCCGGCAGAAAATTGGCGACATCCTGCGCGTCGAGGACATAGTCATCCGCAGCATTGACCTCTCGTCCGAACTGGAGCGGGCCATCGAGGCCAAGATGGTCGCCGAACAGCAGGCCGCGCAGGCCCGCTTTACGCAGTTGCAGACGCAGGTCGAGGCCGAAACCGCGGTCATCACCGCCAAGGGCGAGGCCGAAGCGATCCGCGTCCGCGGCGATGCGCTCAAAATGAACCCCGCCTTCCTCCGGCTGAAAATCGTCGAGCGCTGGAACGGCAAATCGCCCCTCGTCGTCCCCGCCGATCCGCACAACACCGGCGCGGGACTGCTGCTCCCGCTCGGTCCCGAAGCCGGCGTCGCGCCATGAACCCCCGCCTCCGCGCCGCCCTGCAGTTTGGCATCCTCGTGGCCGTGCTGGTGGCGTTGTTCCTCGTCTTTCCCGCCGCCTTCCGGTTTGTGGAGATGGCGGCGCGTGAGCTGCGTTATTTTTGGTGGGTGATCCTGCTGATCGCGCTCGCGGCGTGGCTGATTTGGGGCCTGGGCCGCAAGCCGCGCGAATAGGGGCTTGCTCCGCCTGCGCCCTTGCTCCCATCGTGGCCGGGGCCGGTTGCGCGGTATTTGCCGCCAACGTTGCCCCGCCCCGGCGTGTGCCGCTACACTCCCGCAGTTGAACCGGCCCGGGCAAAAAAGGGGAAGTTTTGGCCAACCCCGGCAAAGCCACCCACCCGCCGGTTCCGGCAAAGTGCCCCCCGTTGACGGGCGAACCGCCCCGGCGCGATTTTCCCGAACAAGGAGGCGCCAGACGCCGCCCGCCGGAATTTGTCCGTGACGACTGACGACGATGCAAACTGCCAGCTCCGCCAAACCCGCTCCCGAGGCGAAGGATTTTGAGGCCATCTTCCGGCCCCAGAACATCGCCATCATCGGCGCCACCGAAACGCCCGGCGCGGTGGGCCGCACCGTGGTCGAGAACCTGCAGAAGATCCGGTTCCCCGGCGGCATCTTCCCGGTCAATCCCAAGCGCCCCACCATCCTCGGCCTGAAGGCTTATCCCAACATCGCCGCCGTGCCCGAGCGGTGCGACCTCGCCGTCATCATCACCCCTGCCGCCACTGTTGCGGGCGTGGTCCGCGAATGTGGGGCCGCCGGCGTGCGCGCGGCCATCATCATTTCCGCCGGCTTCAAGGAAACCAGCGCCGCCGGGCTGGAACTGGAGAAACAGGTCGTCCAGGCCGCGCGCGAAAGCGGCGTGCGCTTCATCGGCCCGAACTGCCTGGGCGTCGTCAACCTGCACGCCAACTTGAACGCCTCCTTTGCGCCGTCGTGGCCGCCGCCGGGCAAAATCTCCGTCATCTCGCAGTCCGGCGCGTTATGCGTCGGCATTCTCGACTGGGCGGCCAGCGTAAAGCTCGGCCTCAGCAAGGTCGTCAGCTTCGGCAACAAGGCCGATCTCAACGAGGTGGATTTTCTCAAGGCGTTTCAGGCGGACCCCGACACCAACGTCGTGGCCGCCTACCTCGAAAGCATCACCGAGGGCGATGCGTTCATGGACATCGCCGAGGAAATTGCCAAGGTGAAGCCCGTCGTCGTGCTCAAGGTGGGCGTCACCGCCGCCGGGGCCAAGGCCGCCTCCTCCCACACCGGTAGCCTGGCCGGAGCGGACATGGCCTACTGGGCCGCGTTCAAACGCAGCGGCGTCATTCGCGCGGAAAACTTCGAGGCGCTGTTCGATTACGCCCTCGCCTTCGCCACGCAACCTGTGCCGCAGGGCGAGCGCGTCGCCATCATCACCAATGCCGGTGGCCCCGGCATCATGGCGGCGGACGCGGCGGAAACGCTGGGCCTGCGCATGACCCCGCCCGCCCCCGAATCCCAGGCGAAACTGCGTTCGTTCCTGCCCGCCGCCGCCGCGGTCGGCAATCCGGTGGACGTCATCGGCGACGCCGAGCCGGACCGCTACATCAAGTCCCTCGAAGTTATCCAGGACGACCCGAACGTGGACGCCATCGTCATCGTGGTCACGCCGCAAAACATGACCAAGCCGCTGGAACTCGCCCAGCGCCTGCATGCCACACACAACCAGAAGAAGCCGCTGCTCTGCGCCTTCATGGGCGGGCAGGAGGTCATCCCCGCCCGCGAGTTTCTCATGGGGGTGGGTATCCCCAGCTATCCGTCGCCCGACCGCGCCGTGGCCGCGCTCAAGGCGATGTGCGATTACGCCGCGTGGCGTCGCCGTCCCCCGCGCGTGGTCACCCGCTTCAGCGTCAATCGCCGCCGCGTGGACCGTGTCCTGCAATGGCAGGCCCGCATGGGCAACACCCAGATCGGCGAGGTCGAGGCCAAGGAAATCCTCCGCGCCTACGACTTCAAGGTGCTCGACGGGCATCTGGCCACCACACCGGACGAGGCCGTGGCCGCCGCCGAACGCATCGGCTACCCGGTCGTCCTGAAAATCAGCTCCCCCGACATCATCCACAAATCCGATTTCGGCGGCGTGCGCATCAACCTGGCCAACGCCGAACAGGTCCGCGACGCCTTCGAGCTGATGATGCTCCGCATCCAGCGCCGCGCCCCCAATGCCTACATCCGCGGCGGCTTCATCGAAAAGATGGGCGCGCGGGGCCGCGAGGTCATCCTGGGCATGACGCGCGATCCGCAGTTCGGCCCGATGCTGATGTTCGGTTTGGGCGGCATCTTCGTCGAGGTGATGAAGGACGTGACGTTCTACCTCGCGCCGATCACGCAGGACGAGGCGATGCAGATGCTCAAGGGCACGCGCAGCTATGCGCTGCTCAAGGGCGCCCGGGGCCAGGCCCCGGTGGACCTCGAGGCGATCGCCAGCGCGCTCCAACGCATCAGCCAGCTTGCCACCGATTACCCGCAGATCGCCGAACTGGACATCAACCCGATGATCGTTGGCGAAGTGGGCACCGAACCCTACGTGGCCGACGCCCGCATGACGCTGATCCAACCGTCCCGCTGACATGAATCCCAAGAAACCCGGTTTTGACCCGTTCTGGCGCGAGAAATACGCCAGCACCATCATGAGTTCCGCGCAAGCCGTCGCGAAGCTCAAGCCCGGCCAGCGCGTCTTCATCGGCACCGGTGTCGCCGAGCCGCTCGAACTGGTCCGCGCCCTGACCAAGCGCGCCTACGAGCTGCCCGACACCGAGATCGTCCACCTGCTCACCTTTGGCGAGGCCCCCTACGCGCACCGCGAGCTGACGCAGTATTTCCGCATCAACAGCTTTTTCATCGCCGAGAACGTGCGCGACATCATCCAGGAGGGTTTGGGCGACTACACCCCGATCCATCTCTCGGACATTCCGCGCCTGTTCGATTCCGGTCAGTTGCCGCTCGACGCGGCGCTGATCCAGGTGACCCCACCCGACGAACGCGGCATGTGCAGCCTGGGCGTCTCGGTGGACATCGTGAAAAGCGCGGCGGAGAACGCCTCGCTCGTCATCGCCCAGGTCAACCCCAACATGCCCCGCACCCACGGCGATTCCTCGCTGCACATCCATGAGATTGACGTGCTGGTGCCCGTGGACGAGCCGATCCTCGAAATCCACGAACCGGCCGTGGACGACCAGACGCGCCAGATCGGCGAATACCTCGCCTCGCTGGTCGAGAACGGCTCGACCATCGAACTGGGCATCGGTCGCATCCCGCAGGCGCTGCTGGGCTTTCTCCACACCAAGAAGGACCTCGGCATCCACACCGAGATGATCACCGACGGCGTGGTGGACCTCATTGAAAGCGGCGTGGTCAACGGCTCGCGCAAGAAGGTGGACAAGGGCAAGGTCGTCACCAGCTTTTGCCTCGGCACGAAGAAGCTCTACGACTACATCCACGACAACCCCGTGTTTGCGTTCCACCCCACCGAATACGTCAACAACCCGTCCGTCATCAGCCAGCAATACAAGATGGTGGCCATCAACACCGCGCTCGAGATTGACCTCACCGGCCAGGTCTGCGCCGACTCGCTGGGCAACAAGTTCTTCTCCGGCGTCGGCGGGCAGGTGGATTTCAACCGCGGCGCGGCCAAGGCGCACGGCGGCAAGGCCATCATCGCGCTGCCCTCCACCGCCCACAACGGCGAGATCTCCCGCATCGTCACGCACCTCAGCCCCGGCGCGGGCGTCGTCACCACGCGCGCCGGCGTCAACTACGTCGTCACCGAATACGGCGTCGCCTACCTGCACGGCAAGAGCATCCAGGAACGCGCCATGGCGCTCATCTGCGTGGCCCATCCCAAGTTCCGCGCCCAACTGCTCCGCGAGGCGATCGAGGCGAAATACCTCAGCGCCGAACTGGCCGACAAGGAGGGCAAGCTGCTCGTCGGCCCCAAGGAGCTCCGCACCACGCACCTTCTGCCCGACGGCACGCAGATCGTCTATCGGCCCATCCACCCGACCGACGAGCCGCGGATGCGCGACCTGTTCTACAAACTGAGCGAGCAGTCCAAGTTCTACCGCTTCATGGGCCACCTCAAGCGCGTCCCCCGCAGCCAGATCGAGGACTTCGTCTATGTGGATCACCGCAACGAGGTCTGCATCGTCGGCGTGCTGCCCTCCGCGGCGGGCGATGAGATCATCGCCGTCGGGAATTACTACCTCGATCCCAAGACGAACCGCGCCGAGGTGGCGTTCACCGTGGCCGACGCCTGGCAGCGCCGCGGCATCGGGACCTTCATGCTCAAGCACCTCGTCCGCATGGCGCGCCGGAACGGCATCAGCGGCTTCACCGCCGAGGTGCTCGTGGAAAACAAGGGCATGCAGACCGTGTTCAACCGCAGCGGTCTCAAGGTGCGGAGCCATCATCGCGGCGACGTCATCAGCTACGAGATGGACTTCGAGTGAGCGGGTAAACGGTTTTTGGTTGGTGAATCCGTTGGTTGGTTTGGTTGGAGGGGCGCGGCGCAGGCCGCGCCCCTTTTGCGGTTCCGGACCGATGCGGGAGCGGTGGCTCCGCACAAACGGGGCGGTTCCGCTCACGGCAGCGCGGGGGTGACGAGCCGGTAGAAGCGCCGGGCCGCGCCGCCCGCCTCGTCCACCACGGTCACGGGCCGCGCGTCGCCGGCGGGCACGTCGGCCAGCCGGAACCAGCCGCCCGCCAGCGCCTCCTTCACCAGCACCGTGTAGCTGCGGCCGGCGGCCGCCGCGAACGTCAGCGTCACGTCCTGTTCGGTGACGGACACGATGCCCAGGCGGAGCGTGCTGCCAGGATCATTCGGGGCGGTGCCCGCGAGATACTCTTCGCCGTTGGTCATGCCATCGCCATCCAAGTCCCCGTTCCAGCCGTGCAGGCCGGTAGCGAGGTTCGGGTTGAGGCCGAACTGAATTTCCCAGGCGTCGGGCAGGCCGTCCTCATCGGCGTCGGTGAGCGCGGCGGTGTAATTCAATTCGCCGGGCGTGGGCGGGGCGGCTTCCCAGTTGGCGGGGTCGTTGCCGAAGGCCGCCCCCACGCGCCGTTGCAGCGACCAGCCGGTGCCCGCCGTGCCCGCCGGCCACGGGGCGGACGACAGGTAGTCCACGTCCTCCACGAGCACGTAGGGCACGAAGCCGATGAACGGATTGGCGGTGGTCTGGGGCGCGTCGGGCCGCCAGAGCGAGAGGCGTTCGCCCTCGTTGGCGAGGCGGCCGTTCATCGGGCCGAACAACGGCACCGAGAGCGGCAGCAGGTAACGACTGCGGAACGCCTGCGCGGCCACCGGATCCGCCACCGGGTCAAACGTGACCACAAGCGCGTAACCGTTGGCCGCGAGCGTCGCGCCGGGCGGGAACGAATAATCCACGCCCTCGATCCGCCAGGTGTTCGTCGGGTGCGCCGGGTCGTGCAGCGGCACGGGCACGTCGCCCAGATTCCGCACCTCGATGAATTCGTGGAGCGTATCGTTGTAAAGCGGATGCGACGGGGGCTGGAACATGATTTCGCTGAGGACGACGGGGCCGACGCGCGGGCCGCTGTTCGCGGCGCCGAAGGTGGTGGTGGTCTGGGCGACGAACTGTTCGCGCCCGAGGCTGTCCACGTGCCGTCCGAACGAGACGCCGTTGAACGAGGCGTCAAAGCTGAAGCCGTGCGCGTAGCCGGTCAGGTTGGTGCCGTCCCCGGAGAACAGCCAGATGCTCTCGCCCAGCGCGCTCAAGCCGAAGCCGAACTCCGGCTCGGTGACAACGAGATAACCGTCGGCGGGAATCGTGGTGCCGGGCGGGAACGTGTATTTCTTGGGCTGGTTGCGGTTGTCGGTGAGGAACCAGCCGCCGAGATCCACCGGCGCGCCCAGCGGGTTGAACAGCTCGACCGAATCCACCTGCGGCGCGTCGGTGTGCGCGAGGGCCTCGTTCACGCGGATGGCCGGGCGCGCGGGCGGCGCGGGGTCGGCCTGGCCGGGCGAGCCAAGCGGGAAGGCGCTGGTCCGCCACGCGGCGGCATCGTCCACGGGCGCGGCCTCGACGATGGGCACGAGCGAGAAGCCTGCTCCATCGGCGGCGCGGTGCCAGCGGTCGCGATAGTTGAAATCGAACACAACCTCGCCGAACCGGCCCTCGAGCGTGAGGCGTTCGCCCGCGTTGTCGAGCGCACCGGCAAAGACGCCCGCGACGTTCGTCACGCCCGGGTAACGGGTCTGGAAGGCGGCGAGATTCCGCACCACCACGGTGTAGCCGCCCGGCGGCAGGACAGAGGCGGCGTTGGTCGGGAAAGTGAATGTGACACCGCGCGTGAACTGGAAGCCCGCCAGGTTCAGCGCCGTGGCACCCGTGTTCTTCAGTTCGAGAAATTCAAACTCATTCTGGTCCGTCGCGCCCGGTCCGGCGGGCGGGTGGAACATGATTTCCGTGAGGGCCAGCGCGGCGGGCTGCGTGAGAAACGTGGCGGCGGTCATACCCGACCACGGGCTGGAAATCGGCGGGCGGCCCGGGCCGGTGAGGTTCTGGTGGGCCGGGTTGCGGTTGCGGGCCACGAGGCGGGCGTTGTTGGTGAGTGTCACGGTGATCACGCCGGTGCCGCTGAGGGCGGACGGCGAAATCGCGCCGCCCGGCAGACGCGGGTCGCTGCCATCGAGCGTGTAGTAGGTGACGGTGCCGCCCGGCGTCGCGCCGGTGGTGAGCTGGACCACGGTCCCGTTGGTTACGTCGCCGCCGGGATGATTCAACGCCGGCGCGCGGAGGAAATTGGTGTCAATGAAGTTCACGCGGTCGCCGAGCCAGCGTTTGAGGAAATCCAGCTCGCCCGTGAACGAGCCGGGGAAGGAGTGCGCGTAACCGCTGCCCGTGACGGTGCCGGTGCGCGGGGCGGTGGTGGGCCAGCGGCTGACCTGGCGGGCGTGGACAGGCGCGATTTCGGCGGCGAAGGCGTCCACCTGCGCGAAGAGCGCGTTGGTGGCGAGCGGGCCGCGGCGGAGGTCGGTCCAGCGGTCAATCCACGCCTGCCAGAAATCGGGCGCCGTGAAGAGGCGCCGGAACCAGCCGTTGGGGAAGACGTTGGTCGCGTTGAAGAAATCGGTGCCGTAGTCGGTGCTGGAGAGCGGCGTGGTGCCCATCCACGCCAACGGATTGAACGAGCGCGGGTCGTCCGTGGTGCGTGTGCCGAGCGAGCGGTCAAAGTCCCAGAGCGGCCCCAGCTCGAGCTTGCGGTCGCGGTCCTTGAACAGGTAGGCGCTCAGGCGGAAGGCGTCGGCGTTCAGGGCGAAGGTGTTGAGCAAGTGATGGTCAATCCACGAGCCGACATCAATCCACGCCGCGTAGCCGGTGACGGGGTTGGTGTAGTTCGGGCCGGTCAGGGCCGCGCCGAAACCGGTGAAGTAGGCGCGGAGGTAATTGGACTGCGCGGCGCGGGCGGGGGTGATCATCTCGAGACCGGGCGGGTCCTGATAGACGAGGTTCCGCTCGAGGGTCGCGTCGTAGAACTGCGCCTCGTCGGTGTCGAGCCGGTCCACCTTCAGGAGGTAGCCGCCGGTGATGAGCGCCGCGTTGGTGACGCCGGGGTTGAGCTTCGGAATGTCCACCCGCGCATCGTCACGCTTGATCTTCTCCTCGACGGTGTAGAGCCCGTGGTAATCGCCGCCCGCCGGCACGCTGAACGAGACCGTGCCGCCGGCCGTGTTGACAAACACCTCGGCAAAGCGCGTGCGCGACGAGTAACGCCCCGCCGCGCGGCCCAGGTGATGCATGAGCGGGTTGTGCAGGAACGACGGGTCATAGACGTTCTGGCCGTAGAGCACCCAGTCGGACTCGGCGGGCAGGCCGAGGAACTCGACGTCGCGGTTGTCGTTGAACTCGTCCCACGTCTCGACCGCGTAACTTTTCTGCGGCAGCCCCGCGCTGCTGCTGCCGCGCACGTTGACCCCGGCCCGGGCCACGAGGGCGGGCGGGTTCGTCAGGCGCGTCACGCCGTTGATCGGCTCGAAGACCATCACGATGCTGTCACGGTCCTGGCGCGGTTTGGTGCTGGGAAACACGCCGCCGCCGAGGTTGTGGACCAGGATGACCGGCAGCGGCGAAGTGAACGCGGCGGCGGCGGCATCCAGGCGGACGTAGCTGAACGACGCGGGCGGTCCCGGCCGCGCACCGGGCGTCTTCGGAAAGGCGCGGACGCGGACCTGGACGGTGTTGGTGATGTTCAGCGGCCCGGTGTAAAGCGGCGAGGCGGCGGTGGGGATGTTCGTGGCGGGCGGCTGCGTGGCCGGCGCGTTGGTGGTGACGAGGAGATAACGGATGTCCCAGTTCGCCGGGTCCGGCACGTTCAACGTCAGCGTGAAGGGGCTGACGAACGTGCCGCTGACGCGCGAGGCGGCCACCTCGGGACCGAAGCCCGCGCCGGTTGTCGCGTTGGGCGCGCCGGGCGTGGTCTGCGTGAAGTAGCCAAGCAGTTCCGGCTGGAGGCGGTCGCGGCCATACGAGATGTCGGCGGTCTGCGCCGGATAGGTCGGCGCAAAAGCGGAAATGATCACGCCCGCCGAATCAGTCAGGGCGAGAAAACCCGGGCTGGCGGAGAGGCGGAAGTTCGTGTGGAGCTGGCCGTTGACGTTGGTGTTGCGGTCGGACGCAAACACCACGAGGTAGCCGTCGGCGGGAATCAGCGTGCCGACCGGAAACTTCCACTTGGTCAGGTTGCCCGCGTTGTCGGTCAGGTGGCACTGGCTCAGGTCCACCGGTTCGGGGCGGCTGTTGTGGATTTCGATCCAGTCCGGCGCGTTGCCGAGTTCGTCCTTGAGCGAGTTCGAGGCGTTGCCACTGTTCGAGGCCAGAAACTCGGAGATGAACACGCCGGCAAAGTAGGCGGCGGGGTTCAGCGTGTAATTCCACGCGCCGCCCGCAAACGGATTGCCCGCCGCGTCCGTGATGCCGTGCCCGCCCGCCCAGGCCACGGCCACCGCGCCGGTCGGCGGCGAGGGGAACTCGAAGACGAACTGCTCCGGCCCGATGACGGTAAGATTCGTGGCGGGCTGGCCGTTGATGAGCAGGTCCGCCGCGTCCACGCCCAACACCGGCTCCGTGAACCCGACCTCGACGCGGGTGAGTTCGCGCACCGTGAGACCCGCCGCCGGCCAGACCAGCGACAGCGCGGGCGGCACGAGGTCGGCGTCGGCGGTGAGCGCCACGTTGATGCCGAAGTCGGAGTTGACCAGGGCGACGTTGAAGGCCTGGACGGCCAGGACGTTCTCGCCCGGCACCAGCAGCGCGGCGGGGTTGGCGAGCGTGTTCGTCACCCAGGGCACCGGTTCCGGCAGCCAGCCGGGCGCCGTGCCGTTGAAGGGGATGAAGCCCGCGCCCATGTTGTAGCGCGCCACCTCCACGCCGTTGAGCCAGGCGATGTAACCGTCATCGCTCCGGGCGGCGAGCCGCAACGCGCCGACGGCGGCGGGGTTGCTCACGGGGAAACTGCGGCGCAGGAAAACGCAGGTGTAGCCGCCGCTCATGTCGGACAGCAGCGTGCCGGGCGCGGGCTGCGCGTCGCCATACCAGAACGGGGCGTTGCTGACGGTCCACGCGCTGTCGTCGAAGCCCGGCAGCCGCCAGGCGGCGGGATCGGGCGCGGAGGCCTCGTTGGTGCCCTTGCGCCAGCGCCATTCGCCATCGGCGGGGACGAGGGTGGTTTGGGCGCGGAGGGGCAGGACGGTCAACCCGCCGACCAGGAGCAGGAGGGCGCGATGAAGCGCGCGGGGACGGGGAACGAGCCGGTGCAACATTCCGCCAATGTGACACCAGCTAGACCGCTTGGGCAAGTGCGTGCGGCTTGGGCCGCCCGCCCGGAACGGTGACCGGGGCGTCGCACTTGCTGCAGCGAACCAAGCCGGAAACAGGTCGTCGGTATGGGTGGAACGGCCAACTGGGCCGTTCTGGGCGGCAATTTGCCGCCCCGTCGGG
>JBKBTZ010000097.1:0-12766 GCA_046290825.1 Limisphaerales bacterium | reverse complement strand
GCTGTCCATTGCCACCTCTCCCGCTCACACCGGCGGCACCGTGATCGGCGATGGCGGCATAACGCTGTCCACCGTTGGCGCGGGCCTGGGTTCGGGCGCTGTGACCCTCACCAACAACGCCCTGCTCACATTGTATCGCGGCAACACCACCGATGACGGCAGCACACCCGTCTTCGCCAGCCCGGTTCACATTCCCGCCGGGGAAACCGGCCGCATCTGGAACTCCCCGCGCGGCACTTTCACCGGGGCGCTCACGGGCGGCGGCACGTTGAACTTCCGGGTCAACTACGTGCGCGGGGATGTGGCGGCCAACTGGTCCGCCTTTACCGGCCAGATTAACGTCACCACCCGCACCGGCAGCGACGAGTTTCGCGTTGCCAACGGCGGGGCCACCGCCAGCGGTTGGCCGAACGCCCGCCTCCATCTCGGCCCCGGCGTGCTCATGCACCAGGTTGTCAATCCGCCCACCGGCACCGGCACGCAAACCATCCAGCCCATTGGCGAACTGGCCGGTGTCGCCACCGCCACACTTGGCGGCAACCCCGTCAGCGGGCGCTTCGTCAATTGGCAGGTCGGTGGCCTGAACACGGACGCCGAGTTCGCTGGCGTCATCGCCGACGGCGCGGGCGCGGCGCGCATCACCAAGGTGGGCAACGGCGTCTGGACCTTGAGCGGGGCCAGCACCTATACGGGCGAGACCACCATCACTGCCGGTTCCCTGCGCGTGAACGGCTCGCTCGGCAACACGCCGGTCAGCGTCAACGGCGGCAGCCTCTCCGGCACCGGCTCGCTTGCCGGCCCGGTCAGCGTGAACGCCGGCGGCACCCTCGCCCCCGGCGCGGGCGGCCTGGGCACCCTCACCATCAACAACAACCTCACCCTCGGCGGCACCCTCGCCCTCGACGTCAACAAGGCGGGCCTCACGCTGACCAGCGATCTTGTCGCCGGCATCGCCACGCTCGCCTGCGGCGGCGCGGTCACCGTCAGCGCCACCGGCGATCCGCTCACGGCGGGCGACGAGTTCACCGTGTTGAGCGCGGCCACGTTCACCGGCGCGTTCACCGGCATCACCCCCGCCCCGGGCGCGGGCCTCGCCTGGGACATCACCAAGCTCGCCACCGAGGGCAAACTGCTGGTCCACGCCCATCCCGTGGCCAACCCGGACACCGCCGCCGCCGTCCATGGCACCACCAACTCCATCGCCCTCGCCAAGCTCCTCGCCAACGACGTCGGCGAGCCGGGCGAAACCCTCAGCATCATTGCCGTCACTTCTCCGACGCCGGGCGGCGGCACCGCGACATTGGGCAGCGGATGGATCACCTACATCGCGCCGACCAGCGGAGCCACGGACACCATCAGCTACACCGTGAGCGACGGGCGCGGCGGCACAGCCACCGGCACGGTGAACGTCATTCTCACCTCCACCAATGCGCCGTCGTTGAACGTCGTCACCGGGCCGACCCTGGTGGACAACCAGTTCCAGGTCACTTTCGCCGGCATTCCCGGTTACACCTACACCGTCGAGGACTCCACCGTCTCGGTCACCGGCCCGTGGAATTTCCTGACGAACCTCACCGCCGGCTCGAACGGTCTGTTCCAGCTCATCGTCACCAACGATCCGCCGGCGACGCTGCGGTTTTTCCGAACCACTGCGCCGTAAAGCCGGGGTGCCCTGCTCGGGGCCGGTAACGAGAAAATGTTGGGTCGGAGTGGTGGGACGGGAGTCATCAGGGGTGGTGGCTCCCGTCCCTGTTTTTCGGCCCGCGGCGGAAGGGAAGAAGAATCACAGAACCCGCGAAATGACACGCAAACCAAACCTCCGATCGCCGAACATTGCCGCGCCCGCCAGAGGACGCGGAATCTTCCGCTGCGCGGCTGCGCTCATGCTCGTGCTGCCGTCGCTGATTGCCCTGGCCGCCCCGCCCGCCGCCCGGCCCGTGTTCAACTTCAACCCCGGCTGGCGCGTGTTCGTGGGCGACCCCACCAACGCCGCGGCGCCGGACTTCGACGATGCCGCCTGGAAGCCCGTCACGCTCCCCCACGCCTGGAACGAGGATGACGCCTTCCGGGTCTCCATCTACGAACACCGCACCGGCATTGCCTGGTATCGCAAGTCCTTCACCCTGCCGCCAAACGCCGTCGGCAAAAAGGTCTTCCTCGAATTCGAGGGTCTCCGCCAGGCGGGCGAATTCTTCCTGAACGGCCAGTGGATTGGCCGCCACGAAAACGGGATCACACCGGTCGGCTTCGACATCACGGACCAGGTCCGGCCCGCGCCGCACCCCAACGTGCTCGCCGTCCGCACCGACAACGACTGGAACTACCGCGAGCAGGCCACGCGGCAGCGATTTCAGTGGAGCGACCGGAACTTCAACGCCAACTACGGCGGCCTCACCAAAAACGTGAAGCTGCACCTCGCCGACCGGCTCCACCAGACGCTCCCGCTTTACTCGCAGCTCAAGACCACCGGCACCTACCTCTATGCCACCGACTTCGATCTCTCCGCCGGCGCGGCCACGGTCACGGCGGAATCCGAGGTCCGCAACGACCATGCCGAGCCGCGCACCTTCCGTTTCGAGGTCACGCTCGCCGAACTGGACGGGCGCGTGCTCCGGCAATTTTCCGCCGACCCCGTCACGCTGGCCCCCGGCGAAACCCGCATTGTCCAGGCCGCTGCCCGGGTAGCCGGCCTGCGATTCTGGAGCTGGGGTCACGGGTATCTTTACGACGTGTTCACCACCCTTCGCGTCGGCGACCAGCCCGTGGACACGGTCGTGACCCGCACCGGTTTCCGTCAGACGGAGTTCGCCCACGGCCGGGTGAAACTGAACGGGCGCACGCTGCATTTGAAGGGCTACGCCCAGCGCACCTCGAACGAATGGCCCGCCCTCGGCAACGCCGTGCCCCCGTGGTTGAGCGATTTCAGCAACGGCCTCATGGTCGAAAGTCACGCCAACCTCGTCCGTTGGATGCACATTGCGCCCGCCAGACAGGACGTCGAATCCTGCGACCGCGTCGGCTTGCTGCAGGCCATGCCCGCCGGCGACGCCGAGGCCGACGTGACAGGCCGCCGCTGGGAACAGCGCGTCGAGGTCATGCGGGACGCCATCATCGCCTTCCGCAACCACCCCAGCATCCTGTTCTACGAGGCCGGCAACAAGGGCGTCAGCGAGGCCCACATGGCCGAGATGAAGGCCTTGCGCGACCGCTACGACCCGCATGGCGGGCGCGCCGCCGGCAGCCGGGAAATGCTCGCCAGCCGCGAGGCCGAGTGGGGCGGCGAGATGCTTTACATCAACAAGAGTTCCCGCATCCCCTTGTGGGCCACCGAATACTGCCGCGACGAGGGCCACCGCAAATACTGGGACAACTGGTCACCCCCGTTTCACCAGGACGGCGACGGCCCGCCCGCGCCCAAGGGTGAAAGCGGCGCGCCCTACAACCGCAACCAGGACTCCTTCGCCCTCCAGGCCGTCGAACGCTGGTTCGATTACTGGCGCGAACGCCCGGGCACCGGCGCGCGCGTCAATGCCGGCGGCGTCAACATCATCTTCTCCGACTCGAATACGCACCATCGCGGCGCGGAAAACTTCCGCCGCAGCGGCGAAGTGGATGCGCTGCGGATTCCCAAGGACGCCTTCTTTGCCCACCAGGTCATGTGGAACGGCTGGGTGGACGTCGAGCAACCCGGCCTCCACCTCCTCGGCCACTGGAATTACCCGCCCGGCATCGTGAAGCCCGTTCACGTCATCGCCTCGGCCGACCGGGTGGAACTCTTCCGCAACGGCCAGTCGCTCGGCTTCGGCGAACAAACTTTCCGCTTCGCGTTCACCTGGACCCACGTCGCCTTCGTTCCCGGCGAACTCCGTGCCGTCGGTTATGACGCCGCCGGGAACAAGGTTTGCGAGGACGTTCGCATTACCGTCGGCCCACCCGCCGCGCTCCGTCTCACCCCGCGCACCGGCCCGGAGGGCTGGCGGGCTGACGGGGCGGACATTGCGCTCGTGGACGTCGAGGTGGTGGACGCCCAAGGTCGGCGCTGCCCCACCAATCTGAGCCTGGTCCGCTTCGATCTGACCGGCCCCGCCGAGTGGCGCGGCGGCCTGGCTCAGGGCCGCGCCGATAACTTTGTCCTCGCGCGCGAACTGTCCGTCGAGGGCGGCATCAACCGCGTCCTGCTGCGCTCCCACCCCCAGCCCGGCGCGGTGACACTCACCGCCCGCGCCGAAGGCCTCCCGCCCGCCCGCCTCGAACTCCTCACCCGCCCCTTCACTGTCACCGGCGGCCTGGCCACAGAACTGCCGGGGGCCGGCCTGCGCCCAAACCTCGCCCGCGGCCCCACGCCGCCCGGCGATTCCGTCACACCCACGCGCGTGCCGCTCCGCATTGTTAGCGCCACCGCCGGCGCCAACCCCGACCTCGCCCCGCAGGCCTTCGATGACAACGAGACCACCGGCTGGAGGAACGATGGCCGCCGCGCGACCGCGTGGATTGAATTCACGCTCGAACAGCCGGACACGGTCCACGAGATCGTCCTCAAGCCCGGCGGCTGGCGCCGCAAATCCTATCCCCTCCGCGTCACGGTGGACGGCGCGCCCGCGTGGTCTGGCGTCACCCCGAAAAGCCTTGGTTACGTCACCCTCGCGCTCACGCCGACCCGGGGCCGCGCGGTCCGGCTGGAATTGACCGGCGCGGTGGACGAGCGCGACGGCTTCGGTCTCGTCGAAGTTTCCGGCCAGTCGCTCGAGGCCGGCAACCGCGCTGCCGGCGGCGGCACGCTGGAATTGATCGAGGTGGAACTCTACGCCCCGCTGCCGGCGCCGACCACCAGCCGTTGACCGGCGGTTCCGTGGCCCCGCGGGCCGCGCAAAAAATGTCCGGTTGTTGCCAAAAATGACGTAGCCCCGGGCCGCGCTCCGGACGATGCTGCCGTTACTGCCCTCGGGCAGCGATGCCATGTTGTTCGCGTTCCAGCGTCTGGTGGACCGGCGGGAGTTTTTCCGGGCAGCGGCCCGGAACGGCTCGCTGACGATGCTGGGTGTCGCCGCATGGCTCCTCGCCCGGCGGCGTGGCGGCCAGTCCTGCCGCGCCAACGGTGTCTGCCGGCGGTGCGGCGCCTTCAAATTCTGTGGCCTGCCGGCGGCGCTCTCTGCCAAGGCCGCCCAGGCCCGCGCAAAACCCGGAACATTGTGAAGTTTGTTCCGCAAGGAACCCAGGAAATGACGCGAACCTTTCAGCGACCGCTTGAGTGCTGCGGCCCATCCCGGAGCCGCTCAGGGCTTGTGTCCCCTTTCGTGCCCTCCGTGTGTTTCGTGGGCGGTCCAACATGAGCGAGCTTCCTCCCAACCGTTTCGTTTCCCGGCGCGGGTTTGTCGGCGGGCTGGCCGGGGCCGCTTCGTTGACCGCGCTCGCCGCGCTCGGCGCCAGCCGGCCCAAACCCGCCAATCCATTCGCCTACGACGTCCGCCGATTTCTGGTCACCGACCCGCAACTGCTCCGCTACACGGAACAGCAGGTGTTCGCCACCCCGCATCCGCGACCCCGCGCCATTGCGCTCGCGCCGGACGGCCACCTGTTCGTCGCCGCCGGCAAATACGTCAACGAACTCAAGCCCGACGGCACGCTGCTCGGCGAATTCGCGCTCACCGAGGAAGCCCGCTGTCTCGCCGTGGCCGATGACGCGCTCTACGTCGGGTTCCGCCAACGCGTGGAAGTGTTCGACCGTAAGGGCGGCCGCCGCGCCACGTGGGAAGCGCTGCCGGAGAAGGCGTATCTCACCAGCCTCGCCGTCGGCGCGAACGACGTGTTTGCCGCCGACGCGGGCCGGCGCATGGTCTTGCGCTACGACCGCTCCGGCCAACTGCGCGGTCGCATCGGCGAACGCGACCCGGCCCGCAACGTGCCCGGGTTCATCGTGCCCAGTCCGTTCTTCGCCGTGCGGCTCGGCGCGGACGGTCTGTTGCGCGTGACCAACCCTGGCCGCCACCGCGTCGAGCTTTACACAACGGACGGCGATCTGGAGCAGTCGTGGGGCCGGACCGGCGCGGCCATCGAGCATTTCTGCGGCTGCTGCAATCCCGTGGCGCTCACACTGCTGGCGGACGGGCGCGTCGTCACCTTCGAGAAGGGCATTCCGCGCGTGAAGCTGCACGAGGCCGACGGGGCGTTCGCCGGCGTGGTGGCCGGCGCGGAATCCTTTGCCGAGAATGCCCGCGCCTGCGGCCCGAACGATTGCACGCTGGGCGGTCTTGACGGCGTGGCCGATGCCGCCGGGCGCATTTACATCCTCGATCTCGTCGCCGCCAACGTGCGGGTGATGGCGCCGAAAGACCGGGTGGAAAAAAGCCAGAGTTGACCCCGCCACCGTCACCATGTCCCCGCCGAAGGAACCCACCTTGCCACGCCGCCAGTTTCTGCGGGACGGCGCGCGGGCGGCGGCATTGGTCGGGCTGGGCGGGCTGCTCGGCCTGGTGGGCACGCGCAGCCGCGCCGACGGCACCGTCTGGCAGATTGACCCGCGCAAATGCCTGCGCTGCGGTCTGTGCGCCACGACCTGCGTGCTCGAGCAGTCGGCGGTGAAGTGCGTCCACACCTACGCCATTTGCGGCTACTGCAACCTCTGCACCGGTTACTTCGAGCCGGAGCCGAACGACCTCAACACCGGCGCAGAAAATCAGGCCTGCCCCACCAACGCCATCCGCCGCACCTTCATCGAGGACCCCTACTACGAATACTCGATTGATGAATCGCTCTGCATCGGCTGCGCCAAATGTGTCGAGGGCTGCAACCGCTTCGGCAACGGCTCGCTCTATCTCCAGGTCCGCCACGACCGCTGCGTGAACTGCAACGTCTGCGCCATTGCCCGCGTCTGCCCCGGCGACGCCTTTGTCCGCCTGCCCGCCTCGCAGCCGTATCTGCTGAAGGAGACGCACTGACATGGGCGGAGATGGGCGATTTTCGATTTTCGATTTACGCGCCGTCGGCGGGTTCGTTCGTGCATTGTATGTCGCAGATCGGAAATGGCTGCTGCTGGCCCTGGTGCTGCTGGTCCTGAGTCTTGCCCCGGCTCCCGCTGAACAACGCTTCCCTCCGCCCGACTTCAGCGAGACACACCATCAACTGCCCGCCACCACCACCCCACCGGCGCGGGCTGACTGGCTGCAATTCGCGGACATCGCCGTGCTCGCGGGCTGTCTCGCGCTGGCCACCTGGCTGGTGCATCGCCGCCGCTCCCGGCGCGGACTGGCCTGGCTGGGCGTGTTCTCCCTGCTCTACTTCGGCTTCTGGCGGCACGGCTGCGTTTGCGCCATCGGCGCGCCACAAAACGTCATCCTCGGCCTGTTCGATCCCAGCTACGCCGTGCCGTTGTCGGTGACGGCGTTTTTTGTGCTGCCGCTCGTGTTCGCGCTGTTCGCGGGCCGGACGTTCTGCGCGGCGGTCTGCCCGCACGGCGCGTTGCAGGATTTGGTGCTGTTGAAGCCCAAGCCCGTTCCGCCGTGGCTCGAGCACGGCCTTGGCCTGTTGCCTTTTGTCTTCCTCGGCGCGGGCCTCTGGCTGGCGACAACCGGCAGCATCTTCCTGTTTTGCCATTACGATCCGTTTGTGCCGTTGTTCCGGTTCGGCGGGCGGAGCGCGATGGTGTTGACGGGCATGGCGCTGTTGCTGCTGGGCACGGTGATTGGCCGGCCTTATTGCCGCTTTGCCTGTCCCTACGGCGCGCTGCTCAAGCTCGCCGCCATCGTGGCCAAATGGCGCGTGCGCACCACGCCGGACGTCTGCACGCAGTGCCGCCTCTGCGAAAAATCCTGTCCCTACGGCGCCTTGCGCGAACCGGAAACCGCCGCCCGTCCGCCAACCCTGCCCCGCGACCGCCGCCGCCTTGGCTGGACGATCGCGGCGCTGCCATTGCTGGTGGCGGCGGGCATCGCCGTGGGCGACCGCCTGAGCGGCCCGGCGGCGGGCCTGAACCCGGAGGTGGCGCTGGCCCGCAATCTCGCCGCGCAGGCGGATACCCCGCCCCCGCTGGTGCCCATGACGCCCGAGGAACACGCCCTCAGCCGCGCCCATCTCGATCCGGCGAAGGTCCTTCAGCGCGGCGCGGAACTCGAACGACAGGTGCGGGTGGGCGGCTGGATTTTTGGGGCGTGGCTCGGCCTGGTGATCGGCGGCAAGCTTCTCAGCCTGGCTCTGCACCGAAACCGGAAGGACTACGAACCGGACCGCGGCGCGTGTGTGGCCTGCGCCCGCTGCTTCGATTACTGCCCGCAGGAACTGGCGCGGAAAGGAATTCTCCCGGCGACGGCCCGGCCGGCCGCAACCGGCTGAGGTCACTTCCCGGCGAGGAAATGCCCCGCAATTGTGCTCGACGCATCCGGGCGGCGGTTCCAGCTTCTCGCGCCGTTGGACGTGATCCCAACGCGCAGACCATGACCCAAAAGCAGCTCCACGCTCTCGCCCGGAAACACGGCACCCCCTTGGTGGTGGTGGACCACGACGAAATCCGCCGCAATTACGCGGAGTTCCGCCGGCATCTGCCGAAGGTGCAGTGCTACTACGCCGTGAAGGCCAACTCCGATCCAGCCATCGTTCGCACGCTCTATCGAGCCGGTGCCAGCTTCGATGTGGCCTCCCTGCCGGAGTTCATGACGGTGTATGAGAACATCCGCCACCTGCCCGCCCAACAGCGGCAGGATTTCATTTGGGACAAGATCATCTACGCCAACCCGGTGAAGCCGAAGGAGACGCTGGTGGCCCTCGACCGCTACAAACCGCTGGTCACGTTCGACAACCGGACCGAACTGGAAAAAATCCGGCGCTGGGCGCCGCACGCGGGGGTGGTGGTGCGGCTGGCCGTGGCCAACACCGGTTCACAATGCGAGCTGTCGAACAAGTTTGGCTGCTCGACGGGCGAGGCGGCAGACCTGGTTCTCGCTGCGTTCCAAATGGGGCTGGTCTGCGAGGGCATCAGTTTTCACGTCGGCAGCCAATGCACCAACTTCCAGAACTTCGTTCAGGCGCTGAATGCGGCGGCGGCGGTGATCCGGGAGGTCCGGGAGCGCGGCGGGCACGAGATCAAGATTCTCGACATCGGGGGCGGTTTTCCGGCGCCCTACAACGCCCATGTAAAGCCGTTCCGGGAGCTGGCGCGGGTCATCAACGCGGAAATTGACCGCCTCTTCGATCGGAACATTCAGATCATCGCCGAGCCGGGGCGCTTCCTGGTGGCCACCGCGGCCACGGCCATCGCGCGCGTCGTGGGCAAGGCGGTGCGCGAGGGCAAACGCTGCTACTACATCAACGACAGCGTCTATCACACCTACAGCGGTATCATCTTCGATCACTGCCAGTATCCGTTGCAGGCGTTCAAGCGGGGGAAGGCGGACGTGTGCGCCGTCTTCGGCCAGACCTGCGACGGTCTCGACGTGATTTCACAATCCGCGCTGCTGCCGGAGCTGGAGGTGGACGACCTGGTGTTTGCTGAACGGATCGGAGCCTACTCAACGGCTTCCGCCACGTTCTTCAACGGCTTCCCGCCCGCCAAGGTGGTCCACGTGAACCAATGAGCGCAGCCGCCGGGGTCCTGCGCCGACGCGCGGGAACTCAGCGGCAACCCCGGGAGGGGTGGGTCAGTTGCGCCGCCGCTGGCGGACTTTGAGCTGGACGGCGGTGTTGGCGAGCGAAGCGCGCAAGGCCGCCTCCTCCTCGGCGGACACCTTCTCGAGCAACCGGGCCTCGGCGCGTTTGCGGGCCTCGAGCACGGCAGCCTCGTCCACGTTGTCCGCCTTCACGGCCATGTCGGTGAGAATCGAGACGCGGTCGCCGGTGATTTCCACGAAGCCCTCGCCCACGGCCAGCCACTCGTCCTGCCCGTCCTTGCGGACGCAGATTTCGCCCGGGACGATCTGCGTCATCAGCGGAATATGCATGGGATAGACGCCCAGTTCCCCCTCGATGCCGGGCAGCGTCACCATGTCCACCTGGCCGGACCAGGTGACGGCCTCGGGGGTGACGATTTCGAGTTTGAGTGTGGCCATGTGAACAGTTGGCTGGCAGACGATTCACGCAGCCACGTCGCCGGAAACTCCGGGATGCGTGATGCGTGATTGCCGCTTGCTATCCTTCGTGGATCTCCTCGATGCCGCCCTTCATGTAGAAGTTCATTTCGTTCACGTCGTCGTGCTTGCCTTCGAGGATTTCCTTGAAGCCGCGCACGGTTTCCGCGACCGGCACCTGTTTGCCGGGGCGGCCGGTGAACACTTCCGCCACGGAGAACGGCTGGCTGAGGAACCGCTGAATTTTGCGGGCGCGATACACCGTCAGCTTGTCCTCGGGCGACAACTCGTCCATGCCGAGAATGGCGATGATGTCCTGCAGATCCTTGTAGCGCTGGAGCACCTTCTGCACGCCGCGCGCCACCTCGTAGTGTTCCTGACCAACGATTTCCGGCGCGAGGGCGCGGGAGGTCGAGGCCAGCGGGTCCACGGCGGGATAGATGCCGAGTTCCGCGATGGAACGCTCAAGCACGATGGTCGCGTCCAGGTGCGCGAAGGTGGTCGCCGGCGCCGGGTCGGTGAGGTCGTCCGCCGGCACATACACGGCCTGGAAGGAGGTGATGGACCCCTTCTTGGTGGAGGTGATGCGCTCCTGGAGGTTGCCCATTTCCGCGGCCAGCGTGGGCTGGTAACCGACGGCGCTGGGCGTGCGGCCCAGCAGCGCGGACACCTCGGAGCCGGCCTGCGAGAAGCGGAAGATGTTGTCCACGAACAGCAGCACGTCCTGATTGTGCTCGTCGCGGAAGTATTCCGTCACGGCCAGCGCGGACAGCGCGACGCGGAGACGGGCGCCGGGCGGCTCGTTCATCTGGCCATAGACGAGGCCGATCTTGGAGCCGGGTTCGATCACGGGCATGCCGTTTTCGCCCTTGATGGGGTGGCCTTTGGCGTCCTTCTTCACCTTGATGACCCCGGCCTCGATCATTTCGTTGTAAAGGTCGTTGCCCTCGCGGGTGCGCTCACCGACGCCCGCGAACATCGAGATGCCGCCGTGCAGCTTCGCGATGTTGTTGATGAGTTCCATGATGACGACGGTCTTGCCGACGCCAGCGCCGCCGAACGCGCCGACCTTGCCGCCCTTGAGGAAGGGGCAAATGAGGTCAATCACCTTGATGCCGGTGGTCAGCACCTGCGGGGAGGTGGACTGGTCCACGAGCGGCGGGGCGGGGCGGTGGATGGGGTAATACTTCTCGGCCTTGACCGGCCCCTGCTCGTCCACGGGGGCACCGGTCACGTCAAACACGCGGCCCATGACGGCATCGCCGACCGGCATGGAGATGGGGCCGCCGGTGTCGAGCACCTCCATGCCCCGCTTGAGGCCCTCGGTGGTGCTCATGGCCACGGCGCGCACCCAGTTGTCGCCCAGGTGCTGCTGCACCTCGAGCGTGAGCTTGGTGCGCCCCTGGCCGGGCAGGTCGTATTCGACGGTCAGGGCGTTGTAGATGGCCGGCAGCGCGCCGGTGAACTCGAGGTCCACGACCGGACCGATGATTTGGACGATTTTGCCTTTGTTCATGGGCGTCTATGAAATGGGAAGGGGGGGGATCGGGCGCGTCAACCCATCGCCATCTGGGCGGTGGTGATTTCCAAAAGCTCCTTGGTGATGTTGGCCTGGCGCAGCTTGTTGTATTCGAGGGTCAGGCCCTTGACGAGCTGCTTGGCGTTGTCCGTGGCGTTCTTCATCGCGATCATGCGCGAGCTGTGCTCGGACGCCTTGGCCTCCAGCAGAAACTGGTAAACCTCGAAATTCAGGGCGCGCGGCAGCAGCTCGCTTAACACGGCCTCCGCCGACGGCTCGAACAGATACTCATGGGCGCCCGCTTCCAGCTCCACGGTCTTGCGTTCGCCAAGGAAGGTCTCCTGCACGCCGGTGAGTCCCTGGAGCGGCAGCAGCGTGTGCGTCTCGGGCCGCTGGGTGAGCATGGAGACGAAGTTGGTGTAAAGCACCACCACCTCGTCCACCTCGCCCTTCACGAACATCTCCTGCGCGAACTTCGAGATGGCGCGCGCCTCGGGGAACTGCGGGCTGTCCTTGCAGGTGAACTCGGCGGCGATCTGCCGCCGGGCGCGGCCCGCCCACTGCGCGCCCTTCTTGCCGGCGCAGAGGAACAGCGTGGTGTCGCGGTCAAACTTCGCGGCCTCGCGGAGCAGATTGGTGTTGAGGGCCCCGCACAACCCCTTGTCGGTGGTGATGAGAATGACGGCGCGCTTGCGGACCTCGCGGCGCTCCATCAGGGGGTGACTGAAGTCCCCCGCGCCCCCGGCGGCGTGGGCGAGCAGCTTGTTGAACAGGCTCGCGTAGGGCCGGCCCGCCAGCGCGGCCTGCTGGGCCTTGCGCATTTTGGCCGAGGCCACCATCTGCATGGCCTTGGTGATCTTGGCCGTGTTGGTGACCGACCGGATGCGGCGGCGGATGTCGCGGGTGCTCGGCATGGGCTAGTTTTTCAAACTGGTTTTTACCCGATAGGGCGTGGGGGTTTCCTGAATGTGAAACCCGATTTCACGGCGGTCCTGCGGCAGCGGCGGCTCAACCAACTGACGGATCGCCTCAAACAAATTCCGAATCGCCTCGTCATGCCCGGCAATCCGGCCTTCCAACTCGGCGAGCTTGTCCGCCAGCTCCTTGTGCGCGGCCAACTGCTCGCGCATGGAAACGAATACTTGAACCACCCGGATGCTGGCCTCGATCGCCGTCCGGCTTTTCAACACATTCG
>JBKBTZ010000096.1:0-12938 GCA_046290825.1 Limisphaerales bacterium | reverse complement strand
ACCAGACCACCCCACAAACCCCGGTCCCAAATCCCCAGATCATCCGGATCACTCACGTCATCCTGCCACGTCGTGAAAATAATCGGGCTCCAGGGAGTGCCTTCCGCATAAATTTTCGCGCCCTGGCAGATGTAGAGGGCGGAGACGTTGGTGCCGAAGGTGCCGATGTTCGTGCCCTTGATGACCGTGCCCGGCTCGATGCGGAGGACGGTGTTGCTCAGGGCATACACCGCCCCCTGCAACCAGTATTCGTTGGTCCGATACCAGATGTTCGTCCCCACCGGCAACGGGCCGGAAAGGAAGTTGGTCTGCTTGTTGGCAAACGGCGTTGCCAAGATGCCGTATTCCGACAGCGCGGTCCAACCCTCGATCCACAGATCATTCGGCGCGAACGCGCCAATGTAGTTCACCGGGGTGAGGAAGCCGTCCTTGGGCGTCGCGCGGATGTTGGCGGGGTTGAGGGCGGGGCTGCCGGGGAGCGGGCGCGGGTCCAGACCGCCGTTGTTGGTCCGCGAAATCCCCGCCAGCAGCGGGTTCGCAATCAGGTTCGTCAGCGCCGGGTTCGTCCAGTAGTTCGTCGCCACCGTGAACCGCCCCAGGTTCGTCGCCGTGTTGTTCACCACCGTCGTCGCCGACCCCACCACAAAATCCCACCACAGCGTGTTCTCAAACACCGCCAAACCATTGGTCACACTCACCGCCGCGTTCACCCCGTTCCGCGTGTCCAACTCGATCCCCCGCTCGTTGAAGTCCGTGAAAATCGCGTTGTAGATCTTCGGCGCCACATACGGCCGCAGAATCACCCCCGCGTTCCGGCCCCCCGTCGTGCTCGTCGCCGTCACCCCCGCCCCCATCAACGTCATGTTGTAAACCGAAAAGTCCGCCTGCGGCGTCAGCAGATTCGTCGTCGCAATCTCGTTGATCTGGTTGTTCAACTCCATCCCGTAGTTCCGCGCGTCCGGTGCCGCAATCCCAAACCAGAACTGGTTCGTCCCCCGATACCCCATGTCCGTATCAAACAGGTCGTCATCGCAGAACGCCGACACCAGATACCGCGTGTTCACCGTCCCCCCGAAAAACTCGAACCCGTCGTCCGCAATCGCATACACCTCCACAAACTCGATCGTCGTCCCCCGCCCCACCGCGCCCAGCGACAACCCGTTGATCTCCTTGTCCGTCGCCAGCTTCGCGCCCCCGTGCCGGATGCTCACATACCGGATCACCCCCGAGTCGTCGTTGTCGTCCGTCCCCCCGTAGCGGAACACCCGCTGGTTCTCCGCCCCCACCGCAATGTCCTCCAAGCCCTCATACACCTCGTATTTCGGCGTCGCCGCATTCCCCGCCACGTCCAGCGCCCCGTTGATCGTCGTCCGCCCCAACACCACCAGACCACCCCACAAACCCCGGTCCCAAATCCCCAGATCATCCGGATCACTCACGTCATCCTGCCACGTCGTGAATATAATCGGGTTGTCCTTGGTGCCCTCGGCGAAAATCTTGGCTCCCTGGCAGATGTAGAGGGCGGAGACGTTGGTGCCGAAGGTGCCCGTGTTGGTGCCCTTGATGACCGTGCCGGCCTCAATGCGGAGGACGGTATTGCTGAGGGCATACACGGCGCCCTGCAACCAATATTCGTTGGTCCGATACCACGTGTTCGTCCCCACCGGCAGCGGGCCGGAAAGGAAGTTGGTGCCCGCCGACGCGGGGGCAATGATCCCGACGCCCAAAAGAGCGCCAAGCAGCATGGATTTGAGTGGAGTGAGTTTCATGTCAGTCTGATGCTGTGGTTTGGTTTGACGCCGTGGTGAGTCACGGCGGAGGGCAAGCTGGCGGGGCCGAGTGGCGGCGGGATGACGCGCCGGTGACAAAACCGTGACAAGCCCCCGGGTCAGAAGGAGGCGCTGAGGCTGAGGCTGTAGGTGCGCCCCCGTCGGTAGCTCAGGCGTTGCGGATTGTCGTATTCCGGCCCGTAGGTCTGGCGGTATTCCTCATCCAGCAGGTTGCGGACGCCGAGCCGGAGGGAGAGGTGCTTGCCCAGCTTTTGCTCGATAAAGGCATCCAGCGTGACGGGCGGGTGCTCGTAAATGTCATCCCCTTGGGCGGTGGAGAGCACGATCCGTTCGCCCGTCATATTCGCCGCCAGCGTGAAGGTGGTGCGGGTGCGCGCCAGGTTGTAGGTCACGTCGAAGTTCGCGATGTAGGGCGACTGGTCAAACAGGGGGCGCGTCGGACCGAGCGCGATGTTGGGGATCCCGTCGTTGTCGGGATCGGTCTTCGAGCGATATTCGGTATCGGTGAACGGGGTCTCGGACTCGATCAACGCGAGGTTCACGCCGAGGGTGAGGTCGCGCAGGTGGTCGGAGAGGAAGCCCATGTTCTTGCGCGCCTCGAACTCGAGGCCGCGGACGGTGGCCTCCGCGCGGTTGATCCAGGTGATCGCGTTCTGAAAGTCCACCCGGTAAAGCTCGATGGGGTCCTTCAAGTCCTTGGTGAACACCCCCAAGCTGATGACGTCCCCCGGCGCGGGAAACCACTCGAGCCGGGCATCGTAACTGCGGATGGAGGACATTTTCAGATTGGGATTCCCGTCCGCAAACAAATCCAGATCGGGCAGGTAATTGCTGATGGGCGCCTTCTCGCGGAAGCTGGGCCGCGCCACGGTTTCGCCGTAGCTGACGCGCAACTGCACGTTGGTCACCACGCTGAACACCGCCGCCGCCGCCGGCAGCAGGTCGGTTTGCTGGATTGACGAAGAGCCGACACCCCGGGCGTTGACCTCCATTTCCGTCCGTTCCACCCGCGCGCCGCCAATCACCCGCAGCCACGGGAGCGTCACCACGTCCAGCATGGCGTAACCGGCGGTGATGTCCTGTGAGGCGGTGTAGGGACGGCCGATGACCAGCTCGACGAAGCGCTGCCAGGAGTAGTTGGTGCGGATGCCGCCCAGCCAATTGGCCTGATACTCGAGCAGCGCGGGATCGTTGAGATAGGAATTGGGGTTGCTGTTGTTGAAACCGGACGCGCCCGAATAGCCAAAATACTGCTCGCGGAAATCGCGCTCCACCGAACTGCCATACCAGCCGAATTTAACGTGGCTGTCGCCTTGCAGGAACCCGAGAGGCACCTTCAGATCGGCGCGGGTGTTGACGCTCTGCTCGTCAATCACCCGGTAGTAGCGCGAGGGAAACTGGGGCACCGGCAAGGCCGCGTCGCCAAAACTGTAACGGCCGCCGTCGTCCACGAAGTAGTTCATGAACCGGTGGTTCGGCTCGGACTGGCTCGTATCCGCGAGGCCAACGGTCCAGCCCAGATGCGTCCCGCCCAGCGCCTCGACGCGGTGATCGCCCCGGAACTGGTAGTTGAACACCTCGCGGTCGGTATGGTGCAACTGCCACTTTTCGAGCGAGTCGCCCGCCCGGCTTTCGATGAAGTCAATGACCGTCTTCCGCGCCTCCTCATCCACCGCGTGGGCGTAGAGAAAGTTGAAGCCGAACTCGGCGAGGTCCGACAGCCGGTAACCGATGTTCACGTTGGCGCCCTCGTCGGTGTTGATGTTGCTGCGCGTTTCCCGACCCGAGGATGCCAGGAACTGGCCCGCGCCGTAGCTGCGCACCTCATAATCCTCCAGCAGCCGGAAGGCCCGGCTGTAATTGAGCGAACCAAACAACCCCAGCGGCTTGCCAAGCAGCGACGTGGTCCCGCCGGCGGAGGCGTTCAGGCTCGAGTTCAGCGGCGATTCGCGGTTCTCGCCGGCGAAGTCTGTGGTGCCGAGGCTGCGCAGCAAACCGGACACGGCCTCGGCCTGCTGGCGGCGGCTGATGGCATTGGGCAGCGTCTCGCGGGTGCCGGCGTTGTTGGGCCGGTTGATCCGGGACGTCAGCTCGAACAACTCGGGCGACAATTCCGCCGGTCCCGAGGGGCGCGCAAACATGTCCATCGAAGTGCGCGGGTCGGCGAGAAATGTGGATTTGAGGTTCGACTCGGGATTGAACGATGTGCCGAACCCGCCCTTGACGAACGGCTCCTCGGGAAAGGGCTTGGTGAGGATGTCAATCGTGCCGCCGCCCGTTCCGCCCGGCTGGTCCGGCGTGAACGTCTTACTCACCGAGACGCGGTCAATCATGGCCGACGGAAACAAATCCAGTTGCGGCGACATCCGATAGGGATCCGCGCTCGGCACCTCGATGCTGTTGAGCAGCGTGCGGGTGTAGCGGTCCGACAAGCCGCGCACCACGGCGAACTTTCCGCCCACCACCGACACGCCCGTCACCCGCGCCACGATCTGCCCCGCGTCCCCGGCACCAAGCCGCGAGAACTGGTCCGAGCCGATGGCATCCAACATCGCGCCCGCCGACTGGCGCTCGAACAGAATCTTCTCCGTCTGCTCCTGAAACTCCTCCGCCGTCACCTCGTATTCCTCCATCTCATAGAACTCCGGCCGGAGATTGCCGTTCAACGTCGTCGTCTGGCCGGGCAGCACGCGCACGTCGGTGACGACCGCCGTGGCGAAGCCGGATTTGGAGAGCCGCAAAACCTGGTCACCCGGCGCAACGCCGCGAATTTCATAACGTCCGTTCGCGTCCGTCTGCGCCGCCAGCGTCGTGCCGCGCACGCTCACCACCACGCCCGCGAGCGGCGAGGCGTCCCAACTGCTGATGACCGTGCCCGCAACCGCGCCGGTGTCCTGCGCCAGCAGCGGGAGCGGAACCGAAAGCAGCGACAGCATCACCAGCAGCCAGCCGCCGAACGATGGGACGCCGGGACCGGGACTTTGGCCACGAATCGCGTGCGGTTGCTGGTGTGACGCCATGAGTGGGGGGATTGGTTGATCGCTTTCCCGAACGCCATTCAAGAACGGCCCCGGGCCAGTTGCTCGATGCGTTCGAGGTAGCGCTGCACATTGTCACGCGGGCGGACGCGCTGGGCCTTCTTCAAGACCTCGGTGGCCTGCGCGTATTTGGCGGACTTCACCAGCAGTTGGGCCTGCTTGACGTAGGCATCCGCCTCGAAGCCGGAGATTTTTGCCGCCGCGTCGTAACGGAATTCCGCCCGCTCCAAATCGCCGTTCCGCGCGTAGTAATCGCCCGCCAACAAGAGCGCCTCGCCATCCAGCGGGTTGCGCGTGATGATTTGCTCCAGCACCACAATGGCCTCCTCGCCCGCGCCGGTGGCCATCGCGGTCTTGGCCTCGAGCTTGAGCAGCTTCAGTTCGTCGTTCGCCGCGAGGTTGGCGCCGGCGGTGGCGCGCACCTGGGCGGAGAGTTTCTTCGCCTCCGCGTAGGCGCCGCGGCTCACGAGAATTTCGACCGCCCGCAAGGCGCGCGCCGGCTTCTGCCAGCCGTCCTTTTCGACGGCCTCGAGATACGCCCCCAGCGCCAGTTCCCGCGCCTCCTGCGTCATGTAGATGTCGCCCAGCGTGGCAAGCTGGTCGGCGGTGATCTTGTCGAGCCGGCGGAGCACCTCGAAGTTCACCGCCGCCTTGGCGGGCTGGTTCTTTTGCAGGAACACGTTCGCCTGGATGGTCCAGAGCGTTTCCCGTTCGGGCTGCAGGAGCAGCAGTTCGTCGAGCAGCGCGAGCGCGCCGTCGTAGTTGGCCTGCGCCACGAGCGCCTTCACCAGGCCGAGTTTGAAATCGGCGTTGTCCGGCTCGAGGAGGATGGCCTGCCGGTAGGCGGCCTCGGCGGAGACATTCTTGCCGGCGCTCAGATTGGCGAAGGCCAGCAGCCCGAACGCCTTGCCGTCCATATCGCCCAGCGCCACCGACCGGGCGAGCGCCGCGATGGCGGCCTCGAATTTCCCATCCCGCAGCAGGGCGAGGCCCAACTGCTTCCACGCGCGGCGGAAACTGGGGTGTTTCACCGTGGCCTGCTCGAAGAACCGCACCGCGTTGGTCAGGTCTTCTGATTGGAAGTAGAGGTTGCCCACGGTGAAATCGAACAACGCGCTGGCGTCGGGCTTCACGCGCGGCAGCAACTCGGCCAGCGCCTTGTTCGCGTCGCCGCGCAACGCGGGCACCACTTTCTCGCGCCAGAACTGCTGCTCCTCGGCGGAGAGCCGCGGCTCGACCTCGGCGGCAAAGCCGTAGCTGCCGAGCAGTTGCCGCGCGAACGCGGGATCGTTCCAGATGGCGGCAAGCGGATGATCGAGATTCACCGGCGCGAAAACAGGCGAAGCGTTGGTGGGTTCGGCGGCGGCGGGAGCCGGCTCCGCGCGCCGGGCGCGACCGGACTGCGCCGTGACGTTTCCGACGCCGAGGGCCAGCGCGAGCAGCAACAAGACAAGCGTTCTCATGATCACAAAAAATACGGGCCGTTCACGAACTCACCCGGAACCGGACGGGCAGCCGCATGTAGGTCCGCACGGCCTGGCCGTCCTTCATGCCGGGCCGGAACTTCCAGCGGCGCACCGCGTCCAGCGCGGGCTTCTCAAATTCGGGGCGCGACGACTGCTCGACGCGCAGGTCCTCGACGCGGCCGTTTTCATCGAGCACGAACACCAGCGTCACCGTGCCCTCGACCCGCGCCCGGCGCAGGCTCTCCGGATACACCGGCGGCACGGACGAAATCACCTCGGGTCGCTTCTCCAAATCCGCGACATCGAACGCGTCCATCAGGTTTCCGCCCTCGCCCGAACTGCCGAACTGGCCAAAGCCGGCCAGCGCCCCGCCCGATCCCACCGCGAAATCGAGGTCCACGCTCAGGTTCATCGGCGGCGGCGTGTCGCTCAGGCTCGGCGGCGGCGGCGGCTCCTGCTCCTCCGGCGGCGGCTCGGGCGGCGGTGGTTCGTTGTCCGGCGGCGGCGCTTCCAGTTGCGTCGCGTCCACCTTCGACAGCATCAACTGCCGCTGGGCGCGGCTGGAAACCATCTGCGTCAGCGGCAGCACCAGGAACACGCACAACGTCAGGAACGCCGCGCCCACGATGGGCCACAGCGGGCCAACCCTGCCCGGCGGCGGTGTATAAACGCGGCGCATGGCCTAGCGGGAAATCCGCAACCCAAAGTCCGCAGGCCGGATGGCCGCCGGGCGCGCCAGGGAGTTGGGTTCGTGGTTCCTCATGCGGATTTCGGGCTGCGGATTCCGGACTTAACTCCCTCCCTGCTCCGCCGCGATGCTGACGTTCTTCGCGCCGCCCAGCTTGGATTCATCAATCACCCGCACGAGCAGGCCGGCGTTGGCGTTCTTGTCCACCTGGATGATCACGGGCATCGGCTCCTGCTGGGTCAACCGGCGCACCAGCGGACGCACCCCGCCCACGCCGATTTCCTTCCCGCCATACACCACCTGCCCCTTCGCGGTCAGCGCGAGCAGGATGCTGTTCTTCTCCAGTTGCGCGGCCGAAGCGGCCTGCGGCTTGTCCACATCCGTCCCCGTCTCCTCGACGAAGACGGTGGTGACGATGAAGAAGATCAGGAGGATGAACACCATATCAATCAACGGTGACACGTTGATGTCGTTCATCTCGTCCGTCTCGACGATGGCCTTGCGGAATCTCATTTCCAGGTAATGGCGTTGTCGGGCGGGGCCGTTTCCAACCCTGCGCGTCTGCACCGACGGCTCAGACCGGCTGGATGCCCGGGCGGAAGGGCAGCGGCGTGACCGGGGTGTCGTTCTGGTCCGGCTTGGAATCCACTCCGACCTCGAGGGCCGGCACGAACGGCAGCCCGAGCTGCGAACGCCGCCATTGCACGGTGTAGCTCTCCAACTGCGCGAGGAACACCTCCAGCTCCTGCTTCCGGCGCTTGATCAACTGCACGAAAATCAGCCCCGGCAGCGCGATGCACAGGCCGACCTCCGGGGGAAACAGCGCCTGCGAAATGCCGGCGGCCATCGCCTCGGTCACCTTGCCGCCGCCACCGCTGGCCAGCGCCTGAAAGGTGACCAACATGCCGAAGACCGTGCCCAGCAGCCCGACCAGCGGCGCCGCGGCCACGTAAGTGCCGAGCAGTTGCAACTGCCGCTCGATGGGCGGCAGCGTCTTGGCCGTGACCTCGGCAAAGCGGGTGTTGATTTCGTTGACGGACTCCACCTCGTCCTGGACGTAGCGGATAATTTCACCGACCTCGCCCTCGCCCTGTTCGGGGTTGCGGACCCACTGCTTCCAGCGGGCCTCGGGCAGTTTGCGAAACTGGCGCGCGCCCAGGTTGATCCACAGCCGGCAGGCCGTAAAAAACATGAGCAACGCCAGCGCCATGAGGGGCCACATGACCCAGCCGCCGGCGGACCAGATGTGGAGGATGCGTTCGATCATAATCAGGCTCCTTTCTTCAGAAACAGGGATTCCTCGCTCTGCGCGGGCAGGCCGTTGATGAAGGCCACCGCCGTTTGTTCCATGCTCGCCAGCACGCCCTTCACGCGGCGCGAGAGGACCGCGTGCAGCAGCAGCGAGGGGATGGCCACGATGAGGCCGAATTCCGTGGTGATGAGCGCCTCCGAGATGCCGCCCGCCAGCGTCTTCGGATCGCCCGCGCCGAAGACGGTGATCATGTTGAAGGTGTTGATCATGCCCGTCACGGTGCCGAGCAGGCCCAGCAGCGGGGCGGCGGCGGCGGACAACGCGAGGAAGGGCAGCATCTTTTCGAGGCGCGGCTTGGCGGCCAGCATCTTCTCATACATGACCTCCTCGATGTATTCCTTGCGCTCGCGGGCGTGATCAATCGCCGCGTGCAGCATGTCGCCCACCGGCCCGGTGATGCTGCTGGCGTGCGCCGTGGCCTTGGTGCGGTCGTTCGCGGCCAGCGCGCTGAGGATGGTTTGCAAATCCTCCGGCCCCGCGCGGCGCACCCGGCCCACGGCGATCCAGCGGAACACAAACATCAGCAGCGAGGCCACGCCCAGCAGGAGAATCGGCACCATTACGGGGCCGCCCTTGCGGATGTGCGTCCACAGGCCGTCCTTGGTCGCGTTGATCTTGAGCGCGTTGCCCAGCGAGGAATCAAACGGCAGTTCCCCCGTGCCCGTGGTGACCAGTTGCTTGATGGCCGGGGCAAACTCGGGCGGCAGGGCCAGCACCGTCGGCTCCGGGGAACCCAGTTGCAGTTCCGCCACGCCCGCCGCCGGGCTTTCGTCGCTCGCGAACAGCGCCACCGGACCGAGCAGCGCGTATTGGCCGCTCTCGAGCCGGCCGCGCGGGGAAAGCGCCTTGCCCGCGTAACGGTCGCCGCCCGTCACGCGCTCGAGGCGGTCCAGCGATGCCGCCAGCAGCGCGGCCTGCCGTTCGATTTTCTCCGCCTCACTCAGTTCGGAAGCGGCCACCGCGCCTTTCGCCGTGTCAATCGCCGCTTGCAGCCGGGGAACCTCGCTGATGTGGATCCGCGTCTCGAAGCCGCGCAGGTATTCGGCCAGCAGGGCTTCGAGGAATTTGATCTCGTCGGTGCGGCGCTTGACGTCGGCCTTGAGTGCGTTGAGTTCCACGAGCTGGTTTTCCTGGAAGCGCTGGGCGCGCTCCAGTTCGCGGCGCTCGTCCAGAACGCGCTGTTCCAGTTCCCGGGCGCGCTGGGCGAGCGGCAGGCGTTCGGCTTCTATCTGCTGGCGGACGGCCGTCAGCTCGGCGAGCGCGGCCTGCAAATCGGTTCCCGCGGCGGCGACCACACCATCGAGACCGGCCGCCGGAACGGACACCAGCGAGAGCAGGCACGCGGTCAGGGCGAAAAAGCGTTTCATGCGAAGCGGAAGAAAGCGGCGGTTAGCGGATCGTCACCGGCAGGCTCACAAACGCGGCGGGGGCGGCGTTTTTATACATGGCGATGGATTTCTGGATGCGCCCGGCCAGTTCGGGCTTCGGGGTCCATTGCCACCCGGCCGGGCCGGGCACGCCGACGCCGGCGTATTCGCCCACCTTGTCCACAAAGAACGCCTGCGCGAGGCCGAGATAAATCGTCTCCACCTGCACCTCCGCGCCGGCGGGATTCTTCTGCACCTGCGAAACCACCGTGACGGCGGCGTTGAACTTGTCCACCTCGTTGATGAGGCCGACGAGATTTTGCATTCGTTCGAGGCCGGTCGGACGGGCGGCCGTCGGGTCGGCGGGAATCCGGGCGAGCAGCGGCTGCACCTTGTCGGCCAGCGGGGCCGGGAAGGACGGCGCGAGGGCGACGACCCGCTTTTCGAGCGCGGCCACGAGTTCGCGCACCCTGGCGGTGGCGGCCTCGAGTTCGGCCTGCTGTTTCACGGCGGCAGCGCGTTCGATTTCCACCTGCGTGTTGTTGGTGGAAACCTTGCCGCGCTGCTCGGCCAGCGACTTCAGCTCGCGCTCATACAACGCGACCGTCTGCTCCAGCAGATCCTTGTCCGCCTGCCAGTCGGTGCGGGTCTGGGAGATGAGCTGGCGGGTCTCGACCCACTGCTCCAGGGTGGTGCGGGCCTCGGTCAATCGCGGTTCCGCGAAGAGGACCGGGGCCGTGCTCAAAAGAAGGAGAACCGACAAACGTGCCATGCGCGCCTGCATCTGAGCCATGAAATGTGGCAGCCGCGTGACGTGCCGGTGGCTGAAGCGTTACGATTGCGTGACGGCGGAACGGCAGGTGAGGGCTAGAAACGAGACGGACAGCTTCCCCGGCAAACCCGGTGGACACCGAATCAGGCCTGTTCCCGCTCAATTCCCGCCGAGTTCCACGAGCCGGAAGAAACAGATGGACGGCCGCGGGCCGGTGAGCGTGGCCCGGTAACGGCCCGGCGTGATTTCCTCGATGTCAGCGGCAGTCCGGGTCCAGGCACGGAAATCCGGCGAGGTCTCGACCGCAAACGCCGCGCCCGGCGGCCCGCGGAATTCGAGCTGCACCGCGGCGCCACCCAGGCCGCCGCGCGCCTGCGCCGTGCTGTCGGCCGGCACCGAGATGGATTCGATGACCACGTCCGGGCGGCCGCCGATCACGATGGGCGCATTGCCGTTGATGGTGCCGCCGTTGTTGACGAACGCTTGCACCTGCACCGTGCCGGGATTGTTCAGCGTGCCCGTGCCCTCCAGGGTGAACGTGCCGCTGATGGTGACGGTGAAGCCCGCGTTGATGAGCGTCATCGTGCCCGCCACGGTCACGGAGCCGGGCACGGTCATCGTCTTGGCGAAGGTCAGCGTGCCGCCGGGCGCGTTGCTCAACGGGAACGCGCCGGTCAGCGTGGCTGCCGACTCGAAGAACACCTGCAACGTCCCGAAATCCAGGCCGGTCTGCAAGACGATGGGCGTCTGGAAGCGGTTGGTGCCCGCGCCGCTGAACTGCGTCCCCGGCGCCAGCGTGTGCGTGCCGCTGGCGAACCGCAACGTGCCCGGCCCGGCGATGACGAACGCGCCGCTGTGCGTGGCGTCCGAGAACATGGCCCAGGTGCCGCTCTGCACCTCCAATGTGCCGACATTGCTGAACGGCACGCTCCACGTCGTCGTCCCGCTCCCGCCCAGCTTGCGCAGCGTCCCCGCGTTGGCAAACGACGGCGGCGGCGAGTTCACGTCAGCAAAGCCAACCGCCGAGGCCGTGTTGTCGCCCCAAATCTCCCACACTGCCCCCGCCGCGTTCTCGATCCGCCCGCTGCCGCCGGTGCCGGTCGGATTCAACTGCAAATCCCCCGCCCACCACCGCGCCACGCCCTGGTTCTCCAGCACCCGCGCTGCATCCAGGTTCTTCGTCACGCCGTTCGTGATCTCCAGCAGTCCGCCGGGCGCCACTATCAGCCTCCCCGCCCCATATATCGTCCCGCCCGTCCACAAGAAGTTGCTCTGCACCGTGAACGTATTCGTCCCGCCCAGCGACCCGCCGCTGACCGTCAGCACGTTCGCCACCTGTGCCCCATGCACCTGCACGTCGCCATTGCTCACGCTCCAGGTCAACGCCGGCTGCGCCGTCGCCAGCACCCATGTTCCCCCCGACACGCTCACCGACGTCCGCGCCTCAAACCCGCTCCCAAACTGCCCCGAGCCGCCCTGCAAGAACAGCGGACCATCCAACTGCACCACCGCGCCGGTTGCATTGGTGCTCGTGCCGCCGCTGAAACGAACAGTCGCGCCCGCCACGGAGGTAATGTTGCCCGCGTTGTTCAGCCCGTTGTTCCAGTTGCACGTGCCCGCCTGCACCTCCACCGTCCCCGTGTTCACAAACGGCACGCTCCACGTCGTCGTCCCGCTCCCGCCCAGCTTCCGCACCACGCCCGCGTTGGCAAACGACGGCGGCGGCGAGTTCACGTCAGCAAAGCCAACCGCCGAGGCCGTGTTGTCGCCCCAAATCTCCCACACTGCCCCCGCCGCGTTCTCGATCCGCCCGCTGCCGCCGGTGCCGGTCGGATTCAACTGCAAATCCCCCGCCCACCACCGCGCCACGCCCTGGTTCTCCAGCACCCGCGCCGCATCCAGGTTCTTCGTCACGCCGTTCGTGATCTCCAGCAGTCCGCCGGGCGCCACTATCAGCCTCCCCGCCCCATATATCGTCCCGCCCGTCCACAAGAAGTTGCTCTGCACCGTGAACGTATTCGTCCCGCCCAGCGACCCGCCGCTGACCGTCAGCACGTTCGCCACCTGTGCCCCATGCACCTGCACGTCGCCATTGCTCACGCTCCAGGTCAACGCCGGCTGCGCCGTCGCCAGCACCCATGTTCCCCCCGACACGCTCACCGACGTCCGCGCCTCAAACCCGCTCCCAAACTGCCCCGAGCCGCCCTGCAAGAACAGCGGACCATCCAACTGCACCACCGCGCCGGTTGCATTGGTGCTCGTGCCGCCGCTGAAACGAACAGTCGCGCCCGCCACGGAGGTAATGTTGCCCGCGTTGTTCAGCCCGTTGTTCCAGTTGCACGTGCCCGCCTGCACCTCCACCGTCCCCGTGTTCACAAACGGCACGCTCCACGTCGTCGTCCCGCTCCCGCCCAGCTTCCGCACCACGCCCGCGTTGGCAAACGACGGCGGCGGCGAGTTCACGTCAGCAAAGCCAACCGCCGAGGCCGTGTTGTCGCCCCAAAT
>JBKBTZ010000095.1:0-13052 GCA_046290825.1 Limisphaerales bacterium | reverse complement strand
CCTTCAAGGCCAAGATCGCCGACGCCGAGAAAACCCGCGTCCACACGATGCTGGTCGTCGGCCCAAAGGACATGGAGGCCGGCAACGTCTCGGTGCGCCTCCACCACGGCGGTCCGCAGGGCGCGAAGCCGAAGGGGGAAGTGGTGGCACAGATTTTGGAGGCCATCCGGACCCGGCAGGGATGAAAGGCGCCGTTGCAACGCGCCACGCCGCCCCATGGTCGGCGGCGGTGAAGTTGATCTCAGCGGTCAGCGTGGTGGCGTTGCTCGGCGTGGCGGTGGGGGTGCCGTGGTGCCTGCCAGCGGGCACACCGGCGTGGGCACGGTGGGCGATTGCCCTGGTCCCGCCATTGATTGTCTTCGGCACGCTGCTGTTTGTGGTGAGGGGTTATGTCCTCGGCTCCGGAGAACTGCGCATCCTGCGGTTGGGCTGGCAAAACCGCATTCCCCTCGCGGAGGTGGTGGCGGTGACGGCAGACCCGGAGGCGATGCGCGGGTCCATCCGGCTGTGCGGGAGCGGCGGCTTGTTCGGATTCCTGGGCTGGTTTCGCAACCGGACGCTGGGCGTATATCGCGCCTACGCCACCGATCCGCGGAACGCGGTGGTGATCCGGTTGCGCCAGCGGACGCTGCTCGTGACGCCGGAGGATCCGGCGGCGTTCGTGAGGGAGTTGAACCGGGAGCGGGGCGCGTGAGGGTGGGGCGGGTCAGTTTTTCTGCCAGCCCTTACCAGGGATGAATTCGCGGCTGCCGGAATGGGTTTTGCACCCGGTGGCTCCGGCAAGGACGAGGGCGGCGAGCAGCAGGAAAACGAGGAACGATTTCATGGCGCGAGCATAGCGCGGAAACCGCCGGGCCGCCAGTGTGCGAAAGCCGGTTGCCGCGCCGGGGCGGCTCCGCCACATTCCCGGCATGGCGGCGACCAAATCGTTGCGCGGTCAATTGCTCCTGGATGCCGGCGAGCTTGGCGGGTCCTTCTTCGCCCGCAGCGTGGTGCTCCTCTGCCAGCACGACGCGGAAGGGGCCTTCGGACTGGTGTTGAACAACGACTCGGGCCGCCTGTTTGGCGACGTGGTGACGGTGGACCTGCCGGAGCGGTTGCGGAACCACCCGGTGTTCCTCGGCGGGCCGGTGCAGCCAACGGCGATGAGCTACCTGGTGAGCGACGACTTTCTGCCGGACGCGAATGTGATGCCGAATCTGCGGCTGGGACATTCGCTGGAGGAGTTGATTGAGCTCGGAAACTCGTTTTCGCCGACGCAAAAGCTGCGGACTTTCGCGGGGTATTCCGGTTGGGGGCCGGGGCAACTGGAGGGCGAATTGAAGCGCGGCTCCTGGCTGGTCATCCCGGCCACCCTGGACATCGTTTTTGACCCGGAACCTGCGCGCCTGTGGAGTCGGCTCATCCGCCAGCAGGGCGGTTGGCGCAATGTCATCCTCTCCCAACTGCCGCCGGACCCGTCGTTGAACTGACGGTCGTCGTTCCGTTCAGTTGAAGACCATGTTCCGCCGCACAAAGGTGGGCACGTCGAGGTCCTGTCCATCCAGCACGGTTGGCTCGACGCTGTCGAAACGACCCTTCGAGACGAGCTGGAGGGGAAGCTGTTCCTGACGCATCCGGGGCAGCCCCTTGCGGGAACGCCCCCCCCGCCGGCTGGCCAGTTGCTGCACCCGCTCCGGCGGCAGTTCCGGGGCCGGCGGACGGAAGGCGGACAACCCCCGGGTGGTCGGGGTGGCATGCGGATCCAGAAAGTCACCACCCAATTCGGGGGGCGCTTCGGCGCGGGCCGGGGACCGAACCGACCGGGCACCAGACACGGACGGTTCGGTGGGAGTGGCTGGATGCGCCACAATGACCGTGAGCTGCAGGTTCCCATCCAGCGCCGCATCCTCGGTCGCGCTTACGAACATCTGCGCCTCGCCACATCGTTCGTTGAGAACGCCCATGACGACTTTGACTTCGGCCATCGTCAACTCACGTCCCGCCGCCAGCCCGACGAGCACAGCGCCGCAACCGGTAAAAGCCTCACCCTCGCGCAACAGGGGGTGGGCCAGCAGTTTCTCGACAACCACCGCCGCGCGTTCCGGCCCATCAGCCGCAACGGAGGCCAACACCGCGCGGGCGGGTGCCTGGCGCAACAGGGAAGCCACATCCGGCAAATGCACCGCGAGCAGGCCGGGGCGGGTCAGCAGCCGCCCCAATCCTGCGACGCCCTCCGCGATGCGGGCGTTGACTTCACGGAGCACGTCCGCCACGGGCCGCGTCTCGCTGATCAACTGGAAGACGCTCTCATTGGGCCAGGTGATGACGCCGTGGGCAAATTCACCGAGCCGATCCAGGGCGCGCTGCGCCTGCCGCTCCCGCCGCACGCCCTCGAATGCGAATGGCAACGCGGCGACCGCGATCACCAGCGCGCCCGCCGCCCGGGCAGCCTCCGCGGCAACCGGCGCCGCGCCGGAACCGGTGCCGCGTCCGAGGCCGGTCAGCAGCAACACCGCGTCCGCGCCTTCACACGCGGCCCGGATGCGGGCGGCGTGTTCGGTGGCCAGCTCGCGGCCCAGTTCGGGGTCGCCCCCGGTGCCCAGGCCGGCGAGCGCGCGGCGCTCGAGGGAGATTTTGTGATGCGCGCGGGCGGTGGTCAGCGCGGGATCGTCGGTGTTGATGGCGATGGCATCCACACCCGGCAGCCGGTCACCGACGGCTTCCAACATCGCCAAGCCAGCGTTGCCGACCGCGAGGAGGCGGAGGACGGGGGAAGGGGCGGAAGGAGTGCTCATGGGAAGGTTAGCTGCGGCGGTTGAACAGGCTGGAAAGGGTCTCCTTCACGGTGTTGACCAGACCGGTGCCCGATTGTCGGCGGGTCTGCTGCAGCGATCCGTAGCGCACCAGGCCGATGGCGGTGGCGAACTCGGGATGGTCGAGGGCGGATTTCAGGCCATTGATGCAGTTGGTGCGGCCCAGGGTGACGGGCGTGCCAAAGATGCCCGCCGCCACCTCGGCGATCTCCGGGATCCGCGCGCCGCCGCCGCAGAGCACGACGCCGGCCCCGAGATAGCCCAGCAGGCCGACCGCGTCCAAATCGTCGGCCACCAGTTGGAGGGTTTCCTCGATGCGCGCGGCCATGATGAGCTGGAGATGTTCCTTGCTGACGGTGCGCTCGGCGCCGGTGGCATCCCGGCCATACACAATCCGCTGGCCGCGCGCCGATTCCTGCAACCGCGCCGCGCCGTGCTCGATCTTGAGGGATTCCGCGCGCCCCAACGGCACCTTCAGGCCGTAGGCCAGATCGTTCGAGACATGGTCGCCGCCCACCGCCAGCACGCCGGTGTGTTTGATGATGCCGTCCACGTAAGCGACGTAGTCGGTCGTGCCCGCGCCCAGGTCAATGACCAGCGCGCCCGTCTCCTTTTGTTCGGGAGTGAGCACGGCGAGGGAGGAGGCCAGACCGTTGAAGACGACCGCCTCGACCTCGAGTTGCAGCCCCCGGACGGCGCGGACGGCGTTCTGCACGCGGTTGGTCTTGCCGTGGACCACATGCACATCCACTTCGAGGCGCGCGCCGAGCATGCCAACGGGGTTGGGGCAGCCCGTCTGGCCGTCCACGGTGAAGTGCTGGCGAATGGCGTGCAGGATGGAGTGGTCGGCCGGCAGGTTGATGGACTTGGCGTTCTTGACGACGTCCTCGACGTCCTGCTGGGTAATTTCCCGGTCGGCGGAGACCACCGGATGGATGCCGTGATTGGTCAAGCCGCGCAGATGGCCGCCGGTGATGCCGAGGAACACGCTGCCCAGTTCGGCGTTGGCCATCTTCTCGGCCTGCACCATCGCCGCGCGAATGCATTCCTCCGCCTCGGAGGGATTCACAATCTCGCCCTTCCGCACGCCCTGGGAGGGGGCCTGGCCCAGCCCGATGATGTTGAGGGCGTGGTCGGCGTTCAGTTCGCCGACGGCGGCGCAGACCTTGGTGGTGCCGATTTCGAGACCGACGATGACGGAGGAGGAATCAAACATACGCGGTGGCGGTTCAGGCGTTGCGGCGGGTGGGCGCGGGTTTGCGGGTCGGGCGGGCAGGCGGACGGGGAGCGGGATTCGGGTCGAGGCTCGCCTCCATCCAGCGGGCGGGGATGTTGTTGGTGACGGCGAGGTCGAGCGAGGCGACGAGCCGCCCGTGCCGAAGGCCGCGCTCATGGATGTCCCGCCAGCGCAGGAACTGCCGCTCAAAATCCTGGGTGCCCAGCGTCACCATCGCGCCGCGATCGGTGGTCACCACGAGCACACCGGGCGCGGACACATCCACGCGGCGCAGGTCCAGCACCGCCGCCAGGGGCGATTCATGGAAGGCGGCCAGCATGTCGAGCGCGGCCCGCACCCGGGGCGCCTCGATGCGACGACCAATCTGCACCTCCGCCGCGCCAACGCCGACGATCACGGGCAGGTTTTCCTCCCCGGGGGCCACCGGCACGGCGCGTTCGCGCGGATCCAGCAGCGGCATCACCCAGCCATCCGCATCGAGCAGCAGCGTGACGGTCTCCACACCGCCAACGGCACGCACACGGGTCAGGTGAACTTGCGCCACCGGCACACGCTCGGTCACGCGGATGCTCAGGGTGTGCGGCAGCACCCGCTCGACCGCCACGGCGGCGATGGCGGGGACAAGTTCCAGGTCGCGCCGCACGCGGTGCAGGTCGAGGGCCATCAGGTTCGCCCCGGGCTTCACGGCCGCCCACCGGCGGATCTGGTCGGGCGCGAGCACGCCATCGGTCTCGACCGCGACGGTCTGGATGGCAAAGGCGGCATTCTCATACACCAGCCGGTTCATGGCCCACTCGCCCGTGCGCCAGAGCAGATAAACGCTAAACACCGTGGCGAAGGTGACGCCCAAACCGATGGCCACAACCCGGGCGCGCTGCGACCGCACCTGGTCGCTCCGCAGCTTGACGTCCAGCACGGTGTCGCCACCCAGGCGACGGTTGCGGGATTTGCGTCGAAAAGGGTGCCACATGGTTGGGGAGGAGAGTCGAAAGGTTACGAGGTGAAAGGCATATCGCCGGCAGCGGCGCATGGCGCCGGATTGCCGATGTAGTGTTGGAACCAGTTGCTCATTCGAGGAGTTGCATTGCGTTCCTATCGCGCCGTGGCCATCGCCCGCGCCATCGCCAGCTCCACCATGCGCTGGCACAGTTCGGGATACGTCAGGCCCGCGGCCGCCGCGGCCTTGGGAAACAAACTGGTCTCCGTCATGCCCGGCAAGGTGTTGACCTCAAGCACGAACGGCTCGCCCGCCGCCGTCACCATCACGTCCACGCGGCCGTAGTCGCGCCCGCCGATGGCGCGAAAGGCCCCGAGCGCGGCCTCCTGGATGCGCGCCGTGGTGGCGGGGTCGAATTCCGCCGGACAAATGTATTCCGTCGCGCCGGCGGTGTATTTGCTGCGGTAGTCGTAGGCACCGGAGCGCGGCCGGACCTCGACCAGCGGCAGCGCGCGGTCACCGAGAATGGCGGCGGTGCATTCGCGACCAATGATGCGCGGCTCGACCAGGACCTGCGTATCGTGCCGCAGCGCCTCCTTCAACGCCGCCGGCCAGTCCTCGACGCGGTCCACGAACTGCAGGCCCACGCTGGAGCCTTGCCGGACCGGTTTGATGACCACGGGCGGGTTCCAGCCGCGCGGCCAGGCGCGGGTGGCGGATTCGACGACGAGGGACTTGGCGACCGGCACGCCCGTCGCGGCGCAGCGGTTCTTGGTCAGCACCTTGTCAAACGCGAGCCGGCTCGCCTCCGCGCCACAGCCGGTGTAGGGCACGCCCATGTGGTCCAGTTCGGACTGGATCGCGCCGTCCTCGCCGTAGGTGCCGTGCAGGGCGAGGAACACCACGTCGGTTTGCTCGGGCAGCTTCCACTGGCAGGGCTGCGGGTCGAGTTCGGTGACGCGGTGGCCGAGGCCCCGGAGGGCCTGCGCCACGGCCGCGCCGGAGCGCAGCGACACTTCGCGCTCGGCGCTCGGGCCGCCGCGCATGACGACGATGTTCCAGGTGCCGTTCATGGTTCGACTCCGATGATCTGGATTTCCGTTTCGAGTTCCACGCCCCGTTCGGCGCGCGCGCGCTCCCGGATCAACGCCATCAACGCGAGCACGTCCCGCGCGGTGGCGTCCGGTTCGGTGACGATGAAATTGCCGTGTTCGAGCGACACCCGCGCGCCGCCGACGCGCGCGCCCTTGAGGCCCAGTTCGTCAATCAGCTTGCCGGCGGGCACGGTGGCCGGATTCTTGAACGCGCACCCGGCGCTCGGCGCCTTGGGCTGCGAACTCCAGCGTTTCTGGCTGCACTCGGCCATGCGCTGTTCAATGGCCGCGCGGTCGGCGAGTTCGCCGCGCAGCACTGCGCCCAGCGCGATGCGGTCCCGCAGCAGCGGGCAACTGCGGTATTGCGCCCCGGCGGCGGCGGCGGGCAGTTCCTCGATGCGCCCGTCGGCGTCCATCACGCGCAGGGTTTCGACGCGCTCAAACATCCCGCCGCCGTAGGCACCCGCGTTCATGCGCAATGCGCCGCCCACCGAACCGGGAATGCCTTCGAGAAATTCCAGGCCCGCGAGGTTGCAACGCCGGGCCGTCTGCGCCACGTCGCGCAACTTCGCACCCGCGCCGCAATGCAACCGCGTGGCCGCCACGGTGATGCGCGCAAACGCCGGCTGCGCCAGGGAAATCACCAGCCCGCGCACCCCGCCGTCGCGCACCAACAGATTCGAGCCGCGCCCGAGCACGAACCACGGCTGGTCGTGCTCGCGGGCGAACGCCAGCGTGGCCGCCAAATCGGCCTCGGAGGCCGGCTCCACAAAAACTTCCGCCGGGCCGCCCACGCGCAACGTGGTGCGCCGGGCCAGCGGTTCGTTCGCGCGGACCACCGCCGCCGCGCTCAACCGCGCGCGCAGCGCCTCCGCCAATCCGCCGAAGGCGCCCACCGCCGGTTCCAGCACCACGCTCATGCGAGCACCTCCTTCACGGCCGGGACGACCGGCACGGACCGTTCCGCCAGCGCGGCGAGGATTTGCGTGGCGATTTCCGCCGCCGCGTTCGGCGTGTGCCGGCGCCCCAGAGCGGCCCGCATCGCCAAGCGCACGGCGGCGTCCGCAACCAGCGGTTGCAACGCGGCGAAAAAATCCTCCGGCGTCGCGCTCCCCTGCTCCAGCATCCGCGCCGCGCCCTCCCGGACAAACGCGCGGGCGTTGGCGCGCTGGTGATCATCCGCCGCCGTCGGCAGCGGCACGAGCACGGCGGGCAGCCGCAACGCGGCCAGTTCGGCAAGCGACGACGCGCCCGCACGGGTCACGGCGGCATCCGCCGCACCGAGGAACAGTTCCATGCGGTCGGTGAACGGCTCGACGCGCGCGCTCAAACCCGCCGCCGCCCAGGCCGCGCGCACGCGCGCCGCATCCGCCGCGCCGGTGAGATGCAGCCATTGCCAGTCCGGGACGTTGCGCGCCAGCAACGGCAGCGCGCGCAACACCAGGTCGTTCAACCCCCGCGCCCCCTGGCTGCCCCCGGTGACGAGCACCACGGGCCGCTCCATCGCGAGGCCAAGCGCGCGACGGCACTCCGCGGCGTCCTGCGCCGCAAAGCCGGGCCGCACCGGCGTGCCGGGGTTCATCGTGCAACGACAACGCAACCGCGCCGCCGCCTCGGGAAAGCCGGTGAACGCCACGTCCACCCACCGCGCAAGCAGCCGGTTGGCGCGGCCGGGGACGGCGTTGGATTCGTGCAGGAACGTGGCGGCTCCGGCGCGCCGCGCCGCGAGCACGGGCGGCACGCTGGTGAACCCGCCCATCGCGAGCGCCGCATGCGGGGCGCGGGCACGAAACAACTTTCGCGCCGCGAAAAACGATTGGGCGAAGCCGCGGGCAAAGGCCAGCCAGCGGCCATCCTGCAGCGCCACGGCGGGCAGCGTGACAAACTCCAATGCCGCGCCCGGCCCCGACGCGCCGGTCAGGCCGCGCACGGCGGCCTGATCCACCTCTTTCGACGAGATGAACAACTGCACGGCGCAGCCACGTTGCCGAAGTTCGTCGGCCACGGCCAGGCCGGGAAACAGATGGCCGCCGGTGCCGCCACAGGCGATGGCGATGCGAGGGGGGCGAGCAGGAGGCGGCGTCATGCGGTTTTGGGGGCAAAGGGGTTGGCCGGCTCCAGCGGGTTGGACGGCAGAGGCAGCGCCTCGCGGTCTCGCGCATGGCGGGCCACACTGATGAGCAGTCCGACCCCCGCCAGCATGGCAACGAGGCTCGAGCCGCCGTAGCTGATGAACGGCAACGCGAGCCCCTTGTTCGGCAGGACGTTGGTGACGACGCCGATGTTGATGAACGCCTGGCAGCCGATGAGGAACGTAACCCCGGTGGCGAGCAGCGTGCCAAAGGTGTCGCGCGCCCGGATGGCAATGTGGCTGCCGCACAGGACGATGAGGACAAACCCCAGCAACACACCCAGCGTGGCCACCAGCCCCAGCTCCTCGCCGATGACCGCCAGGATGAAATCCGTGTGATGCTCGGGCACGTAGCCCATCTTCTGCATTCCGTTGCCGAGGCCCACGCCGAGCCAGCCGCCGGAGCCGATGGCGAGCATGGATTGATAGGGCTGGTAGCCGACGCCCGCCTTGTTGGCCTCCACGTCCAACCAGGCGAACACGCGCCGCATGCGCAACGGGTCGTTCAACACGGAAAACACGATGAACGCGCCACCCGCCAGCGCCGCGCCGACGAAGTAGTGCCAACGCACGCCCGCCACGAGAAACATTACCGCCAGCACGCCCGCCAGCAGGATCGTGGACCCGCGGTCCGGCTCCACAAAAATGAGCGCGAGCACGGGCCCGAACAACACGGCGGGCCAGGCGAGGCCGTGTTTGAAGGTGCCCAACTGCCGCGCGAAGCGTTCGCCGTAGGCCGCGGCGGCAATAATGAGGGCCAGCTTGGCCAGTTCCGAAGGCTGCACCTGGAACCCGGGCAGCTTGATCCAGCGGTGCGCGCCGCCCGCCGCCTTGCCGATCCCGGGCACGAACACCAGCACCAGGAGCACCACGGTCACGGCCAGCAGCGGCCAGGCAAGCCGGCGGAGGTGCTGGTAATCCATCACCGCCAGCGCGCCGCACACCAGCAGGCCGAGGCCGGCCCAGAGGGATTGCAACAACAGCAGGTGCGCCGCGTTGGCCGCCGTCATCTTCGCGCTGTAAAGCATCACCAGCCCCAGGGCCATCAGGGCGGCGACACAGAAACTGAGCAGCGTGACGGTGGTGCGCATGGCGTGGCGCGCGGCGGGGCCGGCGGCGCGCCAGCCCCGCCCGCCGCGGCATCAGAAGGTCGGGGCGGTGGTGCCCGGTTGCGGCTGGCCGAATGGCGCGGGAGCCACGGGGGCGGGAGCCTTCACCGGAATCTTCAGCTTCTGGCCCACGGTGATGCGGTCGGTGGTCAGGCCATTCAACTGCTTGATCGCCTTCACGGTCGTGCCCTGCTGGGTGGCGATGCGCGAGAGGGTGTCGCCCGACTTCACCACGTAAATGTTCTCGCCCGAGGCTGCGGCGGTGGGCGCGGTGGGCGCGGTGGCCGCCGAGGGAGCGGGCAGATTGATGGTGCTGCCAATCTTCAGGCGGCGCGGATCCACGCCGGGGTTGGCCGCTGCAATCGCCGCCGCCGTCGTGCCGTGGCGGCGCGCAATGGCGTCAAATGTGTCCCCTGCCTGAATCTTGTAGGTGCCGGGACCGGCGACCGGCTGCGGGGCCGGCTCACCAAACGGCGGAAAGGTGATTGGAGGCTGCGGCTGTGGCTGCGGTTGGGCGACCACATTCGTCGCCCCCGGCAAGGGCTGCGCCCACGGGTCGGCTACAACGACATTCGTATCCATCAGCAGGTCGAGGTTGGTGTCCGCGATGGGCGGCTGCTCGGGTTGTGGCGGGGGCGGCACTTCGCGCTTGCAGCCGGGAGTGAGCAGCAGGATGAGACAGAAAACCACGTTCAAGCCGAGCACCGAGAAGACGGCGAGCTGGATACGCGAGCGCGTGGGGCGCGACGGGGTTGCGGTGGAGAAGGGCGAGGGCGAACTACTACTGCTGCGGTTCATGTTGTGCTGGCGCCGGTGGGCGTCCTTTCAATGAGGTGTGTTGGTTTTTGGTTTGCGATTGCTTCCGCCCGGTCAGTTGGCCTCTTCTGGCCGGGCAAAAGGGTTGTCACTCGGTTTTGGTGGCCGTGCCACCCTGTCCATTGGAGTTTGCGCCGGGCGCACCCCCACAGATTGATTTCACCGCCTGGCAAAAGACTTCGCCGCGTTGCTGGTAATCGCGGAACTGGTCGAAGCTCGAACAGGCGGGCGAGAGCAAAATCACGTCTCCGGCGGAGGCGTGTCGCACCGCTTCGTTCACTGCTTCTAACAACGAAGCCACAGGGGTGCAAGGGACAAACAGACCCCACGCCGCGCGCAAATTTTCCGCCTCTTCGCCAAAGGTAAAAACGCCCTTGACGCGCTGTGTCAGGAGCGGTCCGACGTCGTGGTAGGCCAGCCCTTTGCCGCGCCCGCCGGCCAGCAGCCAGAGGTTCGGACGACCGCCGGTGCCGGGCGGCAAGGAGCGCAGGGCATGGGCCAGCGCCGCGGGATTTGTGGCCTTCGAGTCGTTGACGAACTGGACGCCGTTGTGTTCACCGACGAGTTCGAGGCAGTGCGGCGCGGGCGGCACCTCGCGGACCGCCTCGACCATGCGTTCAAGCGGAACGCGCAGGGCGCGACCGGCGGCGAGGGCGGCCATGAGATTCTCGGCATTGCCCGCGCCCCGCAGGGCGCACTGGGCGGTATCGAGCAGCGGGCCTTCCCAGTTGGGAACACGACTGAGAATGAGGCCGCGGTCGAGATACAAGTCGGCTTCGGGATTCGTGGCGCTGAAGGTGACGACCTTGGACGGAATCGGGATGTCCAGCGCGGCGAGTTCCGCGCGGGCCTCGTGCTGGATGATGGCCCAGTCAAAAGGCTGCTGCCGCCGGAACACCCGGCTCAGGGCGCGCAGATGTTCCGCGCGACTGGCGTAGCGGTCGAGATGGTCGGCGTCGGCGTTCAACAACACGGCGACAGCGGGCCGGAAATAATCGGTGAACTCGAGCTGCTGCGCCTTGGCGGGCACGAGGAGAAAATCCAGTTCGCGGGAAGTTTCCGCGACGCCGCAAAGCGGGCGTTCGCGATGGCCGGCGGCCAGCGTGCGGCGGCCCTCCGCGTGGAGGATGGCTTCGAGGAGGCGCGTGGTGGTGGATTTGCCGTTGGTGCCGGTGATGGCCACCGTGAGGCAGTTGACCAGCCGCCAGCCCAGTTCGAGCTCGCTGATGACGGGAATGCCCCGCGCGACGATGGCGCGAAACAGCGGCGAGCCGGGCGCGAAACCAGGCGTCACGACCGCGAGATCAAAAGGCCGGTCCGGCACGGTGCTGACGCCGAGTTTGACCTCGATGCCCTCGACACGCAGCGGGGCGGTGTTCTCCCGGAGACGGGGCGTGTCGGCGTCGTCCACGGCCACCACGCGCGCGCCGCGCCGGCGGAGGGCGAGACAGGCGGCGCGGCCGCGGCCGCCGAGACCGGCCACGAGAATGTGCTGGTGGGTGAAGTCAGACATGGGGTTAACGCAGCTTGAGGGTGCTCAACGCCAGCACGGCGCAGAGAAAGCACAGGATGTAAAAACGGGTCGTCACCTGGGACTCATACCAGCCCAGTTTCTCGAAGTGATGATGCAGCGGGGCCATCCGGAACAGCCGCCGGCCCTCGCCATACCGCCGCCGGGTGAATTTGAACCAGCTCCGTTGCGCGAGCACCGACACCGCCTCCGCCACGAACACGCCGCCCGCAATCAACAGCAGCAACGGCTGGTGAATGAGCACCGCGATGATGCCCAGCGCGCCGCCCAGCGGCAGCGAGCCGGTGTCGCCCATGAACACCTGCGCCGGGTGACAGTTGAACCACAGGAAACCCAGCCCCGCGCCGATGAGCGCCGCGCAAATGACGGTCAATTCGCCCGCGCCCGGCACGTAGGGGATTTGCAGATAGCCCGCCACCCGCGCGTTGCCGGCGAAGTAGGTGAGGAACAGGAACGCCACCGACACAATCAGCGTGCAGCCGATGGCCAGGCCATCGAGGCCGTCGGTGAGATTGACCGCGTTCGAGCTGCCAACAATGGTGCCCGCGATGAGGATCAGCCCGAGGATCACGCCGATTTCCACGGGATACTTGTAGAACGGCGCAATGAGCGTGGTGACAAGGTTCTGCTTCTCAACGAGGTGGCCCTTCACCGGGTCCACGAGGTAACTGACCACGGGCGACTGCCAGAGGTAAAGGCCGACAAACAGGGCCAGCGCGAACTGCACAACCAGCTTGACCGCCTCCGCCGCTCCGCCCGCGTTCTGCTTCGCGATCTTCGCGTAATCGTCGTAGAAGCCCAGCCCGCACAGCACGGCCACCGAGAGCAGCGTGAGCAGCACCATCGCGTTCCACTGCGTCCAGAGCAGCGCGGAAAATTGCAGCACGCCAATGATGAGGATGCCGCCCATCGTGGGCACGCCCCGCTTGCTCAACACGCGCGCCGCGAGTTCACCCGTGGCCGCCGCGCGGTCCTCGTAATCCTGCCCGAACTTCACCCGTTTGAGCCACGCGATGACGCGCGGTCCGAGCCACAGGCTCAAGAGCAGCGCCGTGATGGCCGCACCCGCCGTCCGTGTGGTGATGTAACGGAACACCCGCAACGGCGAGAGATGCTCCGCCCACGGCGTGCCCTGCGCCTGCTCCAGCAACCACTGGCTCAGGTAGTAAATCATGCGCCGCCCTCCTCCATCCCCAGCAACGTAAACAACCGCTCCAGCCGCGCCGCGCGGGATGCCTTGACCAGCAGCACGTCGCCCGGCTTGAGGAACTGGCGCAGCGCCGCCGCCGCGCCCGACGCGTCGGCAAACTCAAGCACCCGGTTCAACCCCGCCGTCCGCGCGGCTTCCGCCATGACCGCCGCGTGCTGCCCGACGGCGAACAACTGGCCCAGGCCCGACTCG
>JBKBTZ010000094.1:0-13259 GCA_046290825.1 Limisphaerales bacterium | reverse complement strand
GGAACGGAATCGTTCCGGGTAAGCTGGGGTCATGACAGCCACCTGGCGCCTTCCATCTTGCAATAAACTGAGATGCGCCCGGTGCGGAAAATAATTGAAAATAAAGCTCGCTATTGCGCCCGCGGCTGTCAGTCTCCGCGCGTCTGTTAGATGGCTTGTCTCTTTCAAGGCATGGCGAATCCTCAGGTGAACTTCGTTCGGTGATGATTCTAAACCCGGTGTTCGGGAACAGTCTCAAGAAAGCAGCAGTTGGTCGGACAGCGAAAGAACATCACATGAACAATAAACTGTTTGTTGGAAACCTCTCCTTCAACACCACCGAAAACGCCCTCCAGGACGCCTTTGCAGCGCATGGCACGGTCCTCGAAGCCAACCTCATGATGGACCGCATGACGGGCCGTCCGCGCGGTTTCGGCTTCGTCACCATGAGCACGCCCGAGGAGGCCGAGGCCGCCATTCAGGCGCTGCATGGCGCCGATCTGGATGGCCGCGCCCTGACGGTCAACATCGCCCGCCCGCGCGAGGAGCGCGCCGGCGGCGGGGGCGGTCGTCGCGAATTCCGCGGCGGCGGCGGCGGTTACGGCGGTGGCCGTGGCGGTCGCGACCGTTACTAATCCGGGTTTTCAACTTGATCCCGCGGGGTCCGGCTCCGGCCGGACCCCGCTTTTATTTATGAAAGAAGAGCCAATTGAAGTCGAAGGCCGCATCCAGACGGTGTTGCCGGGCACCATGTTCCGGGTGGAACTGCCGAACAAGCATCTCGTCCTGGCCACCATTTGCGGCAAAATGCGCAAACGCTGGGTTCGCCTCACCGTGGGCGATCGGGTGAAAATGGAGATGTCCCCCTACGATCTCGCCAAGGCACGCATCACCTGGCGTTTGAAGTGAGGTAATCGCCGGGTGTTTCCCGCGCCAAAGCTGCGGGCACCGCTTTCCCTGCGAGGCGGCGGAAAGTTCCGTCGAGCGACACCCTGATGGGGGGCCACGTTCCACTCCGCAGCGCAATTGGGACAACGCGGCGCGGTTCAGCCGCGGCGCCCCTTGCGCGGCTTAAACAGCTCCAACTGCGGTTCCTTGAAGAAGTCGTAATTCTTGAGGATGCGGATGACCTGGAGCAGGTCGGACTTCTGATAGTTGCGGTTTCTCTCCGTCTTGGCGATGAGGTCCGCCAGCATCGTGTGGAAGGGAATCACGGCATCAATGCCCTTGGACCGCAGCAGCGCGATGCTCTGCTCACGCGCCTCCGGGCCGGTGGGAAGGGCGGGCACCACGAGGATTTTCAAGGGGGCGCCATCGGCGCCGAAGGCCTTGATTGCCTGTTTGAATACCGACGGCTCCACGAACCGAAAAATTTCTGAAGCCTTCTGCAATACGCCCGGGCTGAATGTCTCCGTGTGCCAGCCCTTCACGACCACGACGGCCCGCGCTACGCGTGGCAGTTCGCTCGCCCCCAGCACGAAGGGCAGGGGGGCGGTGGCGGGCTGCGGCTTGGGATTCAGCACGAAGAAATCAATATCATCCTCCTCGCGCTTGCCAGGCGTGGTGTATTTGCGGTGCTGCCGCACGAGGAATTCATGCAACTCGAAGTATTCGCGGACGAGGGTTTCGCTGACGGAGCTCACGGGCGTCGAGGGGTTACGGTTCAGATTGGGAAAGCTCGTCCAGAACGGCATGGATCAGCTCGTCATTGACGCGCTGTCCCCACACGACCTCGCCAATGCGGCGGGCCAGGACAAACTTCACCTCGCCCGCGCTGGCCTTTTTGTCGAGGCGCATGGCGGCGAACAGGGCGCGGCGGCGGGCCGGGGAAAGCTGCACGGTGGTGGGCAGGCCGGCGCGCCGGAGCAAGGTTGTGATGCGGGCTGCTTCCTCCGCGGGCAGCCCCGCGAGGGCCACCGACAATTTCGCCGCCGCCACCTGGCCGATGGAGATCGCCTCGCCATGCAAATACCGGCCATAGGCGGAAATCGCCTCGAGGGCGTGGCCGAGCGTGTGGCCGAAATTCAGGATCGCGCGCAGGCCGCTTTCGGTTTCGTCCTGTCCCACCACGTCGGCTTTGATGGCGCAGCAGCGGGCAATGACCGCCTCCAGCGCGGACGGTTCTTTGCGCAGCAGCTTGGGCAGATCGCGCTCGAGGCGGCGGAACAGGGCGGCGTCCCGGATGATGCCATATTTGATGACCTCGGCGAGGCCGGCACGGAATTCGCGCGGCGGCAGGGTTTGCAAGGTGTCCAGGTCGCACAACACGAGGCGCGGCTGGTGGAAGGCGCCGACGAGGTTTTTGCCCGCTTTGAGGTTCACGCCCGTCTTGCCGCCCACCGAACTGTCCACCTGCGCCAGGAGCGTCGTTGGCACCTGCACGAAGGGAATGCCGCGCAAATAGGTCGCGGCTACGAAACCGGCGAGGTCCCCCACGACCCCGCCGCCGAGCGCGACGAGGAACGATTTTCGCTCCAGCCGGTGCGCGGCCAGCCGTTCATAGCAGCGTTGCACGGTGGCGAGGTTTTTGGCCGTCTCGCCCGCGGGCACGGTGAGGAGCGCCGGTTCAAAACCGTTGCGCTTCAGACTCGTGAGGACGGTGGCGGCAAACCGGGGGCCGACGCGGCTGTCCGTCAGGACCGCGCAACGGCGCCCGAGGCCGAGGCGGGCGCAGTTTGCCCCGAGACCCGGCAGCAGCCGGGAACCGATGCGGATCACATAACTGCGGGACCCCAGAGGAACTTGAACCGTGCGCACGTCGCGAAGTTAAGCGGGGGCCGCCCTGATTCAAAGCGTGGAAAATGGGAGGGCGCTTTCCGCCGCGCCATCCGTTTTCCATCGGCCGGTGGCCGGGGTTATGGCTTCCATTCCGCCACCCATTCGAGGCGGGGCGCGCCGTTGGTGTCGAAACGCAAGGGCAGCCAGACGTAACGCGAATCGGGCAAATTCTGCGGGTTCCATCGGTCGGCCATGAAGAGGTATTCGCCCGGGCGATCGGGCAGCGGAAACACAAAGGTGCTTTGGGCGCGGAACGTGGTATCCGCCTCGGGGCCGACGCAGGGATCACCCCCGGTGTGCCACGGGCCGAGCGGCGAATCGGCCACGTGCCAGCGGGCCGGGTTGGGCCGCCAGCCGGTGCAACCGGAGGTGATGAGGTAGTAACGTCCGTTGTGCTTGAACGGCGCGGGAGCTTCACGCATGTCCCGCACCAGGATGCGCGCCCACGTGCGGCCCTCGATGGTGGGCGTTTCCGGGCCGGTGAATTCCTCGTTCAACCGCACGACATACATCGTCCAGTTGTCTTCGGAGGCATAAAAGACGTAGGCGCGGCCATCGTTGTCGAGGAACAGATTCATGTCCCGAAACGTCCCGCCCAGCTCTTTCTGCCGGTTGGGCGAACCGGCGGGGAAATCGAAGTCGTTGGTGACGGGACGGATGGCATGCAGGAAGGTGAACGGTCCCTCCGGCTGGTCGGCGATGGCCACGCCGGCACGGGCGTAATGGTAACCCCGCTGTTCCAGGTGTGCCCACATCACAAATTTCCCGGTGCGCGGATTGCGGATCACCTTCGGCCGCTCGACGAACGTTCGTTGGCCCTCCTCGAGGGGCAGGCTTTCGCGGCGCAAGGCCACACCTGCGAACCGCCAGTCCAGCAGGTTGGTCGAGGTGTAGGTGTTCACGGCGGCGATGCCGCCGCGGGTGCGGTCCTCGCCGTGCCAGTAATAAACACCTTCGTGCCGCAACAATCCGCCGCCGTGGGCATGGATGCGGTTCCCAGAGGTATCAAACCAAGGTTCGTCCGATCGGATGGCGTCGGCGGCGGAGGCCAGCGTGGGCAACGAAAACAGGGTGACGAGCCGGGCAAAACAGGTGCGAACGTGCATGCACAACGAGTGACGCCGCCGCTCCGGCGAATCTTCAAACTTCAGCGCAGCGCGGCCAAGATTCCGTGCCCGGGCACCCCACCGGTTCAGGCGAGGCCAAGGTTGCGGAGGATGGCGGTGGCCGCGGCGGCCTTGTTCAAGGTGTAGAAGTGCAGCCCGGGCACCCCCTTTTGGAGCAGGTCGGCGCACTGCTCGGTGGCATAGCGAATGCCGAATTCCGCGCAGGCGGCGTCATCGTGGGCAAGCCTCTCCAACTCGACCCGCAGCCTGTCCGGCAGGCGCGCCCCGCACAAGGCGGTGAACTTTTGAATCTGCGCCGCGCTGCCAATGGGAATGATGCCCGGCACCAGCGGCACGCGGATGCCCCGTTGGGTGAGATAATCCCGGAAGGCGTAGTAATCCGCGTTGTCAAAGAAGAGCTGGGTGATGACGAAGTCCGCGCCGCAGTTGATTTTGTGAATGAGCCGCTGCCAGTCCACCTCCCGGCCTTCGCGGCACGCGATGTGTCCCTCGGGGAAGCCCGCCACGCCCACGCTGAAACCACCCAGTTCGCGGAGGAGTTGCACGAGTTCGTAGGAATAGGTGAAGCCGCCCGGCGTGGCCTGGAATTCGCCCGTGCCGCCCGGGGGATCGCCGCGCAGGGCGAGAATATTCCGCACGCCGAGTGCGCGGGCCTGTTCGAGGATGGCGCGCGTCTGGGCGACCGTGGCATTCACACAGGTCAGGTGCGCCATGGCGGGCAGCCGGTGCTCGTTCTGGATGCGGGCCACGGTCTGGAGGGTTTTTTCCCGCGTGCTGCCCCCGGCCCCGTAGGTCACTGAACAATAGTCGGGCTGCAACCGGCAGAGGGCGGGGATGGTTTTTTCCATCAGCGTCCGCTCGCCTTCTTCGGTCTTGGTGGGAAAGAACTCGAACGAAATCACCGGTCGTTTCCCGGCATGGGCGGCGTAAATGTCGCGGATTAGTTGCACGCGCGGGAGTGTGGCACAGGGGCTTGGAAAATCCAGTGCCGGGGCGTTCGTTGTGGGAAAGGCTGGGTAGATCGTGACCCCCCTGTGGTGAAGATCAAAGTGTTGAGCACTCGACGCAAAGAAGAGCTGCTCCTGCTCCTCCGGAGGAGCAGGAGCAGCGGCGCGAGACTTTTGCCATACTCCCGCGGTGCACAGCACTTACTTTGAACTGTATCGCATGCGCACCAACCGCCATTTCCTCCACCAAAAGCTCGTCGCCTTCACCCAGCGCCACGGGATCAAGGCGGCCGCTCGCGAGTTCGGCTGCTCCCGCAACACCGTCCGCAAATGGCTCCGCCGGCAGCAGCCGGGCAAACCGTCCGCCCTTCAAGAACAAAGTCGCCGACCGCGCCACTGCCCCCACCAAATCCCCGCCAGCCTGGAAGGCCAGATCGTCAAGCTGCGCCACCAAACCGGCTTCGGGGCCGAACGCCTCCAACACGAGTTCGCGCTGCCCTGCAGCCACAACGCCATCGCCCGCGTCTTGCGCCGACATCAACTGGTGCGCCCGCGCAAAAAGAAACCCGCCACCAAAAAACAACTCCGCGCCGTCAAACGCCACTGGCAACTCTTCGGCCAACTGTCCACCGATACCAAGTATTTGCAGGACATTCCCCACTACTGGCCGCAAATGACGCGCCTCCACCTCCCCCGCTTCCAATACACCGCCCGCGAACCCGTCTCCGGCGCCGCCTTCACCGGCTACGCCGATGAACTCGCCAAGAGCTACGCCATCCTCCTGGCCGAACAACTCTCCGTCCACCTGGCCGCTCACGGCGTCGACCTCGCCCACCTCACCTTCCAGACCGACAACGGTTCGGAGTTCCTCGAAAACCAGGACGAACAGGGACTCCCCGCCACCGTCCGCGCCCTCGGAGCCGATCATCGCTACATCCCCCCCAAACGCTACACCGGGCAGAGCGACGTCGAAACCGTCCACCGCCTGGTCGAAGACGAGTTCTTCGACCGCGAAACCTTCTCCAGCCCCGCCGACTTCTGGGCCAAAATCACCACCTACTGGCTCTACTTCAACCTCGTGCGCCCCAATCGCGGCAAGGAATGGCAAAGCCCCCTGCAAATCCTCCAGGCCCAGGCCCCGGCGCTGGCCGGGGCGGTGTTAAACTGGCGCCCGCTCAACCTCTCCAAACACCACCACCTCTACTTGCCTTCCCCCCACCACAGGGGTCACGATCTACCCAGCTTTCCCTCGGGGCGTTCGTTGACAGGCGAGGGATGGCTTCCTAGCCTGCGCGCCCATGTCGCGACTGCCCTTCGAGCTGCTGCTGGCGCTGCGTTATCTGCGGCCCAAACGCACGTTCGTGTCGGTCATCACCTTGATCTCCGTGCTGGGCGTCACCTTGGGCGTCGCAGTGCTCATCATCGTCATCAGCGTGATGACGGGGTTTGACCAGCAGCTCCGGGAAAAGCTGCTGGGCTTTAACGCGCATCTCCGCATCGTCGCCCGCGGGGGCAATGTGCAGGACTATCCCGCACTGGCCGACTTGGTTCGTTCCAACCGGCATGTGCGCGGGGTGGCCCCATTCGTGATGGGGCAGGTGCTGCTCGAATCCCACCCGCCGACCGGTGAATCGCTCGTCGCCGCGCCGTGGGTCCGCGGTGTCGAGCCGGTGGCGGAGGCCACGGTCAGTTCGCTGCTGACGAACGTCGTGGCGGGCACCGCCGATTTCAGCGGGCGGGGCATCCTTGTGGGGCGCGATTTCGCGGACAACCTGCAACTGATGGTGGGCGACCGGGTCTCGATTTTCTCGCCCAGCGCGCTGAAGCGGATGAAGGCCGCGCGCGACGGCGAGGCGGCGCGGGCGGTGCTGCCGGATGATTATGAGGTGCGCGGCATCTTTGACGTGGGCTACTACGAATACAACGCCGCGTTCGTTCTGACCTCGCTGGAGAACGCGCAGGAACTCTACGACCTGGGCGATGCCGTGCATGGGTTGATCGTGATGCTGGATGATCCCGAAATGGCCGGGGTCGCGCGGCGGGAGTTGTTCCCGGCGCTGGGACACGATTACCGCATCAGCTTGTGGACCGAGGAGAACTCCGCGCTGCTCAATGCCATCGCCGTCGAGAAGAACGTGATGTTCTACCTCCTGTTCTTCATCATGATCGTGGCGGCGTTGTGCATCCTGAGCGCGCTCATCACGTTTGTGGTGCAGAAGACGCGGGAGATCGGAATGCTCAAGGCCATCGGCGCGACAGGCGGGCAGATTTCGGCGATTTTCCTCGCGCAGAGCGCATTTGTTGGCGCGATGGGCGTGGTGGCGGGCTTTGGTCTCGGGCTGCTGGCGGTGCATTACCGGAACGAGTTTTTGCGCTTCATGCGCGAGGCGACGGGGTGGCAGTTGTTCCCGGCGGAGATTTACGGTTTCGGCGAGCTGCCCGCGCTCGTGATTCCGCAGGACGTGGCCATCATCTGCGGCGGCGCGTTTGTCATCTGCCTGCTGGGAGGGGTGATTCCGGCGTGGCAGGCGGGGCGGCTCAAACCGGTGGAGGCGTTGCGGCATGAGTAGCAGGGAGAACATCCAACATCCAACGTCCAACGCCCCACCTGCGAGGGTGGAGCATCGGTCGCGTTCGGGGAGGTTGGAGGTTGACAAAACCCGTGGAGGTGTTCGATGAGCGCCGCGCTGATCACCGCCACCGGTTTGCGCAAGACCTACTCGCTCGGCCGACGTTCGCTGGAGGTCTTGCGCGGCGTGGATTTGACGGTGGGGCGCGGCGAGTTTCTGGCCCTGCGCGGCGCCTCCGGCGCGGGCAAGAGCACGTTGCTGCACCTGCTTGGCGGCTTGGACACGCCGAGTCACGGGGAGATCGTCTTTCAAGGCCGGAACCTCACCACCCTTTCCGCCCGCGAGATGGCGGCGTTCCGCAATCGCCGGGTGGGCTTCATTTTTCAGAGCTACCATCTGTTGCCCGAACTGGACGCGCTGGAGAATGTCACGCTGCCCGCGCGCATGGCCCGGGTGCCGGTGGCGGAATGTGCGGCGCGCGGACGCCAACTTTTGGAACGCGTGGGGCTGGGTGAACGGGTGGATCACAAGCCCTACGAACTTTCCGGCGGCGAACAGCAGCGCGTGGCCATCGCCCGCGCGCTGATCAACGAGCCGGACCTGATTCTGGCCGACGAACCGACGGGCAACCTCGATTCGCACACCGGCGAGGGCATCTTGGAGTTGCTCGCCGAAATCCAACGCGAACGCCAGGCCACGCTCATCATCGCCACGCACGATCTGAAACTGGCGGCCCGCGCCCCGCGCGTGATTCAACTGGTGGATGGCCGGATCGCCGCGAACGGAGGGGAAGCGAAATGACCGGTCCGGCTGCCCCTGCGGCTTCATCGCCCGTTCATCATGCAAACGAATGGGAGGCCCGCTATCTGTCCGGTGACATGCACTGGGACAAGGGCGCGCCGGCCCCCGGGCTGGTGGAGTTTTTACATGACCATCCCGAACTGCCGCGCGGCAGCGTGGCGGTGCCGGGCTGCGGCACGGGCCACGATGTGCGGGCGTGGTGCGATTTCGGATTCAATGCGCACGGCTTCGACATCGCCCCCAGCGCGCTTCGTCACGCGCGCGAGCGGACGGAGGCGTGGGCGCGGCGCGGGCCGCCGAACCGGCAGATTCCCTCGTTCAATTTGTGCGACTTTCTGCGCGACGAGCCGCCGTTTTTGTTCGACTGGGTGTTCGAGCACACGCTGTTCTGCGCCATTCAGCCGGCGGAGCGCGATGCCTACGTGGCGGCGTTGCTGCGCTGGCTCAAGCCGGGGGGAGCGTATCTGGCCGTCCATTACATCGTCTGCGACGGCGAACCGCCCTTTCCCGTGCGGCCTGCCGAGTTGTGGGCGCGGTTCCGGCCGCACTTCCATTTGATTGACCAATGGGTGCCGCGTTCGTATCACAATCGCACCGGGCGCGAACTGATGTGCTGGTGGCGCCGGAAGTGACCTTCCCAACCACGAAACACGCGCAATGACACGCAATGGTGGAACCACCACACGGCAGCGCCGCTTTGATTCCAAGCTCCCCGTGGCGCCACGTTTCGCGTGCAATTCCGTGAACTGCTGTGGGTGTTTCGTGATTGAACATTTTACCCTATGACAAAACCCACCCTCGTCCTCCTCGCGGCCGGCATGGGCAGCCGTTACGGCGGTCTCAAACAAGTGGACCCCGTTGGCCCCTCCGGCGAAACCCTGCTCGACTACTCCATCTTTGACGCGCTGCGCGCCGGTTACGGGCGGGTGGTGTTCATCATCCGGCACGACATCGAAGCGCAGTTCCGCGAAGTCGTCGGCAGGCGTTTCGAGGGCCGTGTGCCGGTGGATTATGCCTTCCAGGAACTGAACGACCTGCCTGCCGGGTTCAAGGTGCCGGAAGGCCGCACCAAGCCGTGGGGCACCACCCATGCCATCCTCGCGGCCGAGTCGGTCGTGCGCGAACCGTTCACCGTCATCAATGCCGACGACTACTACGGGCGGAGTTCCTTTCAGAGCATGGCGGCGCACCTTACGTCGGGATCGCCCGACCTGGCGATGGTGGGTTTCCAGTTGAAGAACACGCTGTCCGAGCATGGCACCGTGGCGCGCGGCATCTGCACGGTGGGAGCCGACGGCTACCTCACCAGCGTCGAGGAACTGACAAAGATTGAAAAGACGCCGACCGGGGCGCGGGACGGCGACCGGGTGTTCACCGGCGAGGAGCTGGTTTCGATGAATTTCTGGGGCTTCCATCCGCGTATTTTCCCCGAACTGCGGGCCAGCTTTACCGCGTTTCTGGAACGGGCCGGGAACGAGTTGAAGTCCGAATGCTACATCCCCGCGACGGTCAATGAGTTGATGCGGGCGGGGAAGGCAAAGGTGAAGGTGTTGAGCAGCCGCGATCCGTGGTTCGGGGTGACCTACCGCGAGGACAAGCCCCGGGTGGTCGAGAGCATCGCCCGGCTCATCCAGCGAGGGGAATATCCGGCGAAGTTGTGGAGTTAATCATTCGGATAATGAAGCCGGGCGTTTCCCGGCTTGTCGCCGATGAATAGGGCTGGAAAACTCCCCGTCAGAAACCGTCAGCAATACAACATCATGCAAACCAAGAACGCCACCGCCAATACCGCCTCGCGCCGGGAATTCCTGAAGAAAGCCACTCTTGTTTCCGCCGCTGCCGCCGCCACCCCGCTGCTGCGCCCGAAAGTGTTTGGGCAGGCACCCTCCGCGAATGTCGCCGGGGCCAACAGCCGCATCAACGTTGGCTACATCGGCGTGGGCGGGCAGGGGCTGAACGCCCATGTCCGCATCATGAAGGCCAACGCCACCGCCAATAACATCGCCCAGGTTGCCGTGTGCGACATCTGGCAGAAGCGGGTGGACAAGGCCAAGGAGGTCATCGGCGGGGACGTGAAGGGTTACGGCGATTACAAGGAGATGCTGCGCGACATGGGCGACAAGCTGGACGCGGTGGTCATCTCGACGCATGACCCGATTCACGCGGCGGCCTCCATCGCGAGCCTCGAGGCCGGCAAACATGTGTATGTGGAAAAGCCCCTGACCCGTTACCTGGACGAGGCGTTCGCCATCCAGGACGCGGTGAAGAAGTCCGGCAAGAAGCTGCAACTCGGTTCGCAGGGCTGTTCCGCCGCCGGGTGGCACAAGGCTGCTGAACTCATCCAGGGCGGCAAGATTGGCACCCCCATCTGGGCGCAGGGTTACTACTGTCGCAACAACCCCAAGGGCGAATGGAACTACGACATTGACGCGGATTTCGAGAAGGGCACGGGTGTCAACTGGGACGCCTGGCTCGGCCCGGTAAAGCAGCGCCCGGCCATCAGCGGCGAGCACTATTTCCGCTGGCGCAAGTTTTATCCCTATTGTGCCGGGCTGCTGGGAGACTTGGTGCCGCACCGCCTGAACCCGCTGATGGTGGCCACGGGCAACCCCCAGTTCCCCACCCGCGTCGTCTGCCTGGGCACCAAACCGGTCGGCACGGACAAGAACAAGGACGGGGCGCTGATGCGGGACGTGCCCGAGCACGTCGAAGTGTTGGCGGAGTTTCCGGGCGGTTTTACGATGGTCATCGCGGCCAGCACGGTGGCCGCGCGCAGTCCGGGCTTCGTCATTTACGGTCACATGGGCTCCCTCGACATCGGCAACGCGGGCGAACGTCTCCGCCTGATGCCGGAACAGCCGTTCACGGACGAGATTGACATGGAAGACTTCTCTGGTCTCCAACCCGCCGAGGATATCGGGGCGCACCATGCCAACTGGTTCACTGCCATCCGGACCGGCAAGGAGCCGAGCGCGAACATTGACCTCGCCACCAAGGTGCAAACCGTCGTCTGCCTCGCGGAAATCTCCGACCGCCTCGGGGTGGCCTGTCGGTTCGACGAGAAGACCCGCAAGATCACCACGGCAGATGGCAAGGAAGTCCCGGCCATCACCTACGGCACGCTCGAAAAATCCTGAGCACGTTGACAACCGATTGCGCACGGGGTTGGCCGAAAGGTCGGGCCCCGTTTTTCTTTTTGCCTTCAGGCGGAACGGCATGACGAAGCGGGGAAGAGGCGCGGGGGCAGATATTTCGATTGCTGGTGGACAATCCGCGCAAGTGGTTGCCGTCGAGTCAGTTTGGTTTTGCGATTCAATTTCCCCGTCGCTTCACATATAGTTTCGCCATGCTTTGCGCGCATCAGGCCAGGCCGTCGGTTCAACGGGGAGGCTGCCGGTGATGGAGAGCCTGTTTCAGCAGGGGTTGCGGGAAGCCCGCCCGCGGCGGCAGGAACTGGATTTGCGACTGATCCCGCTGGGTTTCGCCGCGGTGATCGCGGTGGGCGCGGCATTGCTGGCCATGCCGTGGACGCACCAGCCGGGCAAGCCCATTGGAACGCTGGATGCCGTTTTCCTCGCTACTTCGGCCACGTGTGTCACCGGTCTCGTTACGGTGAATGTCGGGGAGACCTTCAACACGTTTGGCCACCTCGTATTGCTGGTGCTGATGCAAACGGGCGGCATCGGCATCGTCACCGCCGGGATGCTTCTGGCCTTGGCGGCGGGGCGGCGGCTCTCGTTGGCCGATGAGCAGACAATCCGGGCGACGCTGGGCCGATTGCGCGAAGCGCGCCCGAAGGATGTGTTCATTTACTCATGCGTCTTTGTGCTGCTGCTGGAGCTGGCCGGGGCGGTGGCATTGTTTGTGGCCATGAACCGGGCGGAGCCGGGGCGGGAGCCGGTGCAGGTGGCGTGGGAGGCATTGTTTCACGCCGTCAGCGCGTTTTGTAATGCGGGCATCTCCACCTATCCCGAGGGCATGATGCGGTGGCGGCACGCCCCCGGGGTGGTGGTGTTTGTTTCGCTGCTGGTCATCGCCGGTGGCATCGGGCTGCTGACGTTGATCAATCTTCGTTACTATTACTTCTGGCGGCGAGACCCGCGGCGGCGGGGACGGCTGACCTTGTCCACTCGAATTTGCCTGGCGGCCGCGTTGTTCCTGCTGGTGGTGGGGACCGTGGCAGTCTGGGCGTTTGAATGGGGCGACACGCTGAAGGGCCTGCCCTGGTCGGAGCAGTTGCTGTGGGCGTTTTTCCACTCCTGCTCCGCGCACACCGCCGGATTCAACCTGGTGGACGTGGGCAACATGAATCCGGCCACCCTGCTGATCACGATTGCGTTGATGTTCATCGGTGGGGCACCCGGTTCGATGGCGGGCGGCGTCAAAACGGTCACCGTGGTGGTGCTGCTCCTGACCGCCTGGTCGGCTTTGCGGCGGCGGGATGAAATCGAATGCTGGGGGCGGCGGCTGCCACCGCGCGTATCCTTCATCGCCACGATGGTGCTGCTGTTCGCCGGACTGACCATTGTGACGGGGGTCGGGCTGTTGATGTTGACGGAAAACCAGCAGCCGGCATCGCAATCGGCGCATGGCTGGCTGGGTATCGTATTCGAGGCGGTTTCGGCGTTTTGCACGGTGGGGCTGAGCACCGGGGTGACCCCGCTTTTGACGGCCCCCGGCAAGGTGATTATCATCGCGCTCATGTTCACGGGCCGCCTTGCGCCGCTGCTGCTGGCGCTTTATCTCGCCCGTCCGCCTGCCCGGCGACCGGTGCGTCCGCCGGTGGAGGAGGTTGCGCTCGGCTGATTCGCCCGGCTTTGGATTATGGCTCAACGTATTGTCATACTGGGCGCCGGACGGTTCGGCGTGGACCTCGCGGCGCGGCTTTCGGAGTTCGGCTGCGACGTGTTGCTGGGCGACCGGAACGCGGAGCGCGTCGCCGACCTCGCGCAGGACGGCTACAACGCCGTGGAACTCGATGCCGAAGACGAAAACGCCCTCAAGGAGGCCGGGGTGGCCGAGGCCGATGCCGTGGTGGTGAGCATTGGCGAAAACAT
>JBKBTZ010000093.1:0-13330 GCA_046290825.1 Limisphaerales bacterium | reverse complement strand
CAGCGTATGCCGGCAGCCCATGTGCAACCGTTCCGCAATCCAGTCCTGCATCACCACCGTCTCCGCCCGCATCCGCGCCGCACCGCCTTCCAATTCGCCCGGTTCGGCTTTCTCCCGCCGTTCCTCCATCGCCCCGGCAAAGCGACGCCGCCCGGCTGCGTAATCGCGCTGTATGCCCAGTTCGCCCAGCACCCGGTCCACCCGCAGCCAGGCCACCCGCTGGCTGGGGCGCTTCAGGTATTCCGGATAACTGCTCCACCGGTAACGCTCCAGCGGCTCCTCCGGCTTCAGCAGCTTTGCCCGCACTGGATTCAAATGCACATACTCACACACCGTCCGCAGATAGCCATTGCCGCTCCCGTCCACGATCAACGACTTGTAGCGTCCGCTAAACAGGTGACCGAAGATCCGGTTCCGCCGGTTGAAGCGGGAGGTGTTGGTGCCCAGCAACCATTTCATTCCCGCCACCAGATTCGCCTGCGGCGTCTCCACCGCCAGGTGGAAATGATTCAACATCAGACAATAGGCATGCACCCGCCACCCGGTCTTGGCGCACGCCTCACCCAGGGTTTCCAGGAAGCGGAAATGGTCCGCCTCGTCCTTGAAGATGGGTTCCCGCCGGTCGCCCCGGTTTATGACATGGTAGATGGCTCCGGGATACTGCACTCGAAGTCTGCGTGGCATGGCGGCGAGACTCGCCCGGGCAAAGGGGGAAAAATGCAGCCCTTAAATTCTCCAATGGCCGGCCATCCTGTCCTCGCTGAGAATTCAAGGCGGGAAGAGTGTGGCGGCGGTCTGCCAACCTGCCCTACGGGAGGGGGGATGGGAACACCAACGGGCTGGAACTGTCGTTCCGGCGCGGGCGCCCCGCCTGCCCTATGCGAAGCCCTCGCCGGACAGTTCCGCCCCGCCGACGGCGCGGACGGATGGCAATGACATCGAAACCAACCGCATGGCCTACAGCCCCTGCGCAAGCGTCAAGCCGGTGCGAGGTTAATCATCGTCCTGCTGCCAGCCGCACCCGCGCGATGCCCACGGTCCAGAACAGTTCCCCGCGCAGCCGGGCGGTGTAGAAAATCGTGTAAACGCCGCCGCCCTCGGGAATCAAACTGAGCGGCGTGCGCAGATCATCGGACCAGTTTGCGTCGCCCGGCTGCAAGTTCAACCGCCGTCCCACCGGCCAGCGACGGCCATCCGGCGAAACGGCATAGCCGATGTGCTGGCCGTCCGGCACATAACCGCCCTGCGCATCCACGGGCGAACTGTCGTAAATGGCCACCCACGGCCGCCCCACCCGGGTGACCAGCGGATTCTCGATGAAATGTTCCTCGATGGGCGAGGGATTGTCTGCGCAGCGCACCCACGGGCCGGCCAATGCGGGCGCTTCCGCGAGGCCCACCCGCCACGGGCCACGCGGGATGTGATTGTGACTGCCGTAAAAAGCCAGCCAGCGGCCGCCCACCGGCCACGCATGAAAGGAGGCCGTGCCCTGCTGGCCTTCCCACGGTTGCGAGGCTGCGTCCGGCTGCAACACGATGCCCGCATCCCGATACGGTCCGCCCAGCCCCGCCCGGCCCGGCTTCACCGAAACCGCCCGCCAGACGCGGCCATCCATGTGGTCCACCTCGGCTGGCGTCGTGCCGCGGGGACGGTAGGCGATGTAGAACAGATTCCACCGGCCCTCGCGCTCGTTGTAGATCGGGATGGGCGACCAGAGGGAAAACCGCGTGTCATTGGTGTCCAAACGACCGCTGCTTTCGTAAAGCGTGGCCACGCGCCGCCAGGCAAACCCATCCGGGCTGCTCCAGTGCGCCAGCCGCGTCTTCGCGGAAAACGGCTCGCTTACGATTTCCGCGGTGAACAAGTGATAGCGGCCGTCCTGCTTGATGACGTGCCCGCCTTCGAAGCCAAACTGGTTGCCCGCCAGATCCGGATGCGAGCGGTCAATCACCGGCTGGCGGGGCGCTTCAATGACTTCGAAGAACGGTGCCGCACCCGCTTCCACAGCCGGTGCGGACGCAACCGGCGGCGTCGAACGGCAGCCCGCCACCAGCAGGGCCAACGCAACACTGAGAGTCAGGGCGAACATCCGTTTCATGGCGCATCCTTGGCCCATTTCACCTCCACGCGGGCCGCGCCAGTCAGGTTCACGCGCGACCGCTCGGCGGCCGGCGAGCTGGTTGCGTCCCATTCCCGAAGCGTGGTTCCATCGGCACTCAACAGCCGGATGTGCTGCGCCGGGCGCGGCAGCCGCAGCCAGAGCGGTTCCTCCCGCGCTCCTTCGCAGGCGACCTCAACGCCCGTTCGGGTGGCGCGAACGCGCAGTTGCACATCATGAAACCGGATGCGATCCACCGCGAGTTCCGGCCAGTCGGCGGGCAACTGCGGCGCGAGCGCAAAGCCGTCCCCGCCGGGCACGAAGCCGAGGAAGCCATACAACATCACCTGCGGCACAAGCACGCTTTCAAAAAATTCCTGGTCCAAGCCCAGGCCGCCCGCCGTGCCGCCGCCCTGCAACGTGCCGGGGTGCGTGCCGTTGTAGTAGGCGCGATAGCCACCGGCGGCCTGCGTTTCCCGGAACCACGCCAGGATGCCACGCAGCCGTTCCCACGCGGCGTCCGGCCCCAGCACCCGCAGCCGCGACATCAGATCGTGATAGGAGAATCCCAGCACCGCCCCGCCGTCCTGCACCTGGCCGCCCCACGGAATCACCTCCGGATGCGTCCAGGACCAGACGTAGTAATCCAGATTGCGCCGGGTGGTGGCACGCGGCGCAAACCGCCAGAAATAAATGTCCCCGCCCTGCGACGTGTCGCCCGCCACCACGCGCGCTCCGGTCACCCAGTCGAGAATGGCGCGCGCGTGTTCCGGCGTGGCGAAGTCGTAGTGGACGGCCTCCAGGTTGAGGAAAATGAAACCGTAGTCATGGAACTGCCCGTCGGCATCAATCCCCGCGTGGAAACGGCCCGTGTCCGGGTTCCAGAACAACTGGTTGCCCACGCGCTTCACCTCCGCCGCGTGATGACGCAGGTCAGCGGGGTCGCACCGGAGCGGACTGTCGGGCATCTGCCAGTCCGGGTGGGCGCGGATTTCCTCCTCGAGCCGCGCCAGCGTGAGCAGCGCATCGTAATACTGGATCGTGGCGTAACAATCCCTGCCGCCGAAGGGCAGCAGGTCCCAGTAGTTGTTGCCGATGCCGCGCCCGCCGAACCAGACCTTGCGCCCCGCCGCATCGTAGCCGTGCCCGCTGCGCCCGTCGTGCCCCACCCAAGTCGTGTGGATGACGTTTTCCGCGCGGCCGTTGTGTTCGATCATCAGGTGCTGGAGCGCGAGGCGGAGGCGGTTGAGGTTCGTGCGGAGGAAGGCCAGGTCGCGCGTCCACCAGAAGTAATTGGCGCAACCGCGCAAGAAGGCCTGGTTGTTGATGTTGTGCCGTGTGTCGTAAGTGGCGAAGCACGCCTGCAGCAGAATCTCCCCGGTTGCCGTGGTATTGGCCACGCCCAGCCGCACCTGGCTCACCTCGCCGGTCCACGCCGGATGCCGGTAAAGCGGGATGTGCGCGTAGTCCATGGTGTTGCTGGGCGGCGCGGTGAAATACATCCGCCGGTCCGGCCCGAACTCGGGCTGCGACGGCGAGGTCCACTCGACGTAGGAATCGCCGGCGGTCACCCCGTTCCATTGCCAGCGCACCTGCAGGAACGGCGCCTCAAACGTGTCCGCCACACGCACCGGCGCAGTGAGGACGGCGCGGGGCAAGGTGATCCGCAGTTTCCAGCCCTTGCCTCCCACCGTGCCCGACCGCAAACCTGCGAGCTGCCAGCCCTCCGGCTTGTCCAGATGCTCCGGCCGCCACGGCGGCCCCGGCACCTGCTCGAAGGAAAAGTGCCAGCCGAAACTGCGTTGCCCCTGTCCCCAATGCGGAAACGGCCAGCCCAATTGATGACCGATGGATTGGTGCTGGTGCGTGGCCACGTAGCCCTCGTCATCCATCACGCGCCCGTTCAAGGTCTTTCGCCAGTTCCGCCGCATCCGGTCCGACCACCCCTCCGTGCCCACCGCCGGCCACAAGCCGGAGAGCGAGAGCCATTCATCCCACATCGTGCTCTTGGGCGTGGCCCCCGGGTAATGCAGCCAGAACAGGTCGCGCAACGCGGCCATGTCCGCTTCATGGCCGGGCACGGTGAAACGCGGAAAATCATCGGGACAGGCGGGGGCAGCAAAGCTGGACGCCGCCGCCGCCAGCCAAAGCCCAACGTGGAATACCGCCCCCGGTTTGCGTGACTTCATCATTTTCCCTTGGGATGGATCAGCAACATCTGACTTCCCTCCACGCGCACTGGCGTTGCGGTCTCGGGCAGGTGCAGCCAGACCGGCACGGGCGTCTGCACCTCGTATTGCAGTTGGTTGCCGTCATTGCGCGTCCATCGGATCGAAACGGCCTGTCCATCGCGCAAGGCGACCTTGCCGGAGGCCTGTTTCAATCCCCCCGGCATCACGCGCAAATCGAAGTGATTGATCCCCCGATCAAACCGCGGATGCAACCCCAGCACATGGCGCGACAACACCCACGTCGGGCTGCCCGACCACTGGTGGCAATGCGACCAGCGCAGATCAAACACCTCCGGCCAGGTGGTCAGCCCCTGCTTCAGAAACCAGCCCCAGCCATCCCGATACTGCTCCAGCACGAATCCCATCTCACCGCGCTGCGCCAACTCGCCCAGGGCAAAGTTCGCAAAGTAGGGCGTGAAAAAATCACCGGTCACGGAGGGATCCGCCAGGCGTTCGCCCTCCGGATTCGCCGGAAAACACCGGCGGATGTAGGCCTTGATCATGGCGATGGCCGCCGGGGCCTCGGCGTCGGTGATGATGCCTGTGCGCAGGCCGAACACGGCGCGTTGGTAGCCAATCCGCTGCCACGCCTCGCCACCCTGCGCGAGTTCCTGCGCAAAGTAGTCGCGCATGGCCTTGACCAGTTTCTCCTCGGCCGCGAGGTAGGGCGTGGCGTCCTGCCGCAGTTCCCGGCACCAGCGGATCATGGCCCGCAGGGATTCGAGAATCTGCAAGTTGCCGACGACCTCGCAGGGGCCGGGGTTTGGCACATAACCCCAGTCCACGAAATTCCAACCCAGTTCCGGCACGAGACCGGTGGCATTGGTGATGCCGTTCGGGCCTTGATGCGCGAGCATCGCCGCGAGGTTGCGTTGCGAGTAGGGGAACATTTCCTCCAGCAACGAGCGGTCGCCAGTGAGTTCCCAGTAATCCATCACCGCCGGCGTCCACAGCGCGGCGTAACCGGGGATGTATTCCGGCTGGCCGGGATACAGCGCCGCCACCAGTCCGTTGGGCCGCGCGCACAGGGCGCTTTGCACAATCCCCCGCCGCAGCAGGCGCAAATCGGCAAACGCCGTGCCAAGAATGCGCAGCCCCACAAACAAATCCCCGGACCATTGGCCCCGCTCACGGCGCGAATCCACCACGGCGTCCTCGCTCGAACTGGTCGCAGTCTCGATCCCGACGCGCCAGATGCGGTTCAGCAGCGGGTCGTCACAGGCAAAATCCCCGACCGGTTCGCCGTAGTAGGCCCGCTCGAAAAACTCTTCGCGCACAAAGCGGATTTGATTGGTGGGCGCATAGACATGCACTTCGATGTAACGCGCCCCCTGCGCCTGCTGCGGCTCGAATTCCTGCACGCCGCCCCGCGCGACATACCGGTCCAGAAAACAGGTGGGCGAGCAGCTCAACGTCGTCCACGGCGGCACCCGCCCGCCATGCAACGCCTCGCCACTGCCGATCTCGACGATCGCACCCGCCGGCAGGTCGAGCACCAAGCGCGGCCGGGCCAGACGCACCTTGCCCAAATCGTAACGCCGCCACAGCCCTTGCGGCGGAAACTGCCGGCACTCGAGGTCCGCCAGGAAAAACGCCACCGGCGGATCATCCGTGGCATATCCAAACGTGCGCGCCAGCGGGCCGCGGCCAATCTCGCGAAACAACACGGGGCGATACGGCACCGGCGCAATGCTCGCGGGCTGCATCGCACCGATGGGTGGCTCAACCGGCACCACCCCGCCCCACGCCGACGCATCAAAATCCACAGCGCGCCAGCGGTCGGGCATCAGGCGCGTGTCAAACCACTCGATCCACCCCAACAGGATGCTGCGCCGCCGCAATCCTGATTGCACGCCGGCGAGCGGCGTAGCCCGCCACGTCACCGGCACGGTGGCCCCGCCCGCCCGCACCTCGGCAGCGAGAAAGGGCGGCAGGCTTTTCATCAGGCGCGTCTCGACGCCGAGATGCTGCACCTGCGCCGTAAGCACATGCCGCCCCGCCCCGAGCCGGATGCGGTGGCTGGTGTATTCGGGATGTTCGAGCGGAAAGCGCAGCGGCCCGTCGGCCAGGAATTCACCGTCCAGCCACGCATTGAACCAGGACGCGCCCAGCAGCCGGATTTCCACCTCCTGCGCGGTGTCCAATTGAAATTCGCCGCGGAAAAGCGCGTAAGTGTCCGGCGGTTCGCCTTCGGTCGGATAGGCGCGGAACCAGAACGCCGGCAGGACCGGTTCCGCCCGCAGTGATGCGGCGAGCGTTACAAACGTCGCAACTCCCAAAACAGGCGCGTAACGGGACCAGGTTGAACGCAAAACTCTCATCTCAGAAACTGGGCTTTATAAATCCGCTGGCTGTCATGCCGACAAAAACGCCTCACCCCGTTCCTCTCCCCAGCCGATGGGGAGAGAGTGGCCGAAGGCCGGCTGAGGGGGCGAATGATCTGACGGCTGCAACATCATCTGAACCGCTCCCCAGAACCGGCGCGGCCCGGGCAACGGGCCATCCGCACGCTGCCAACCAAATCCCCGCGCGTGATTTCACCGGCCTCCCCCGGACGGCGGCGGGGCGGGTTGAAACAGTTTCTCCTTGAGCGCCTTGGCCACCGCGCCGGTCCGGCTGTGGACATGCAGCTTGGTGTAGATGTTGCGCAGGTGGGGGTCCACGGTGTGGTAACTCACATCCAGCCGGTCGGCGATTTCCTTCTTGATGAAACCCTGGGTCATCAGTTCGAGAATGCGCTGTTCGCGCTCGGTCAGCCCGTAGTCGTGGACCGGCTGGGCAAAGGAGGCGAACATCTTAAGGACCGACTGCGCCACCTGCGGCGTGAGCGGCGCGCCGCCCGCCAGCGCCTGGTGGATGGATTCCACGATGTTCTCGATCGGCGAAGTCTTCAGCAGATAACCCGATGCCCCCGCACAGATGGCGCGGAAAATTTTGTCGGAGTCATCGAAGGCGGTGAGCATCACCACCCGCGTGGCCGGGGAGATGGATTTGATGGTCTTGACCGCCTCGATGCCGTTCATGCCGGGCAGTTGCACGTCCACCAGCACCACGTCCGGCACGGCTCCGCCCATCAGGGCGTCGAGGGCATCCTCGGCGTTGGCGAATGCCTGCGGGCACTCCATGTCCGGCTGGTCATTGAGCACGCGGGAAACCGTGCGGCGGAAGACATGGTTGTCCTCGATGAGCCAGACGGAGACGCGGTGCGCCATCCCCCGTTTGGGGGCGGCAGCGGGCGGCGTTGTCCTGGCGGTTTGCATGGTGCCCAAATCCCCGACTCCGGCACGCACGACGTGCCGCATGTCGGGAAAGGTTGTGGGGAGATACTAATCCGGCGCCCGAAGCGTCTCCAATCCCGCATTTGCGGGAACTCCGGCATCCGCCCGGGGCTTGCCGCCCCCGGACCCGCGATTAGTATCGCCCCACGTTGCGAAATCATTGGCCAGTCTGGCAGAAGCTCGGCACGGCTGCCGCGGTGGCGCTGTTTCTGACCGGGGCCGTCGCCGCGCCGCGCGCCGCCTGGCCAGAGGACTTCCTCGTCCAGGTATGGGATGCGGATCGGGGGCTGCCGCAAAGTTCCATCTCGAGCATCGCGCAGACGCCGGACGGGTATCTGTGGATCGGCACGCTGGGCGGCGGCCTGCTCCGCTTCCGCGACGGCCGGTTCACCCACTTCACTGAACGCGACGGGCTGCCCAATGAACACGTGACCCAAATCCTTGAGGACGAGCTCGGCCACCTCTGGCTGGGCACGCGCGGGGGATTGGTGCGGGTGAAAAAATCCGCGCTCCTCGACCACGCTGCGCGTCCGGAAGGCGCCCTCGAGTTGAATAGTTACGGCCGTTACGACGGCCTGCCGACGATCGAATGTTCCAGCGGCACACAGCCCGGCTGCTGGCGGACGCGCGATGGCCGCCTGTGGTTCACCACGGTCAAAGGCCCCGTCTGGGTGGACCGCGCGCGTGCCGTTCAATCCGCTGCCGCCCCCCGTCCACATCGAGGAATTCTGGGTGGACAAACAACTGCACTTTGCCCACGCCCTCATGCCGCACGTCTCGCCGCCGCCGTCCTCGGCGCGCCCCCCAACCCGCTGCGGATCCCGCCGGGCCAGCATTACTTCGAGTTCAAGTTCACCGCTCTCAGCTTCACCGCGCCGGACAAGGTCCGTTTCCGGTGGGAACTGCGGGGCGGTGAAAAACCCCTGCGCGGCGCGGGGCCGGAACGCAGCGTCACCTTCAGCCATCTGCCCCCCGGTGCCTATGAGTTCTGGGTGACCGCCGCGAACAATGACGGGGTCTGGGATGATGTCGGCGCGCGTCTGGGCTTTGTGGTGCTGCCCCATTTTTGGGAACGCTGGTGGTTCAAACTGGCGGTGGCGCTCGCGGTGGCCGCCGGCCTGGCGGGGCTTTACCTCGTCCGCGTGGGCCGGCTGCGCGCCCTGCAACGCCTGCGCCTGCGCATTGCCCGCGACCTGCACGACGAGGTCGGATCGAACCTCGGCAGCATTTCCCTGCTGGCCCAGGTGCTCGAACGGCATCCCAACCCGGCCGATGCCCGCGAGATCGGACAGGTCGCCGCGCAGACGGTGGACACGTTGCGCGACATCGTCTGGTTCATTGACCCCGCGCACGAGCGCCTCAGCGATCTGGTTGGTCGCCTGCGCGACACCGCCAAATCCATGCTGCGCAACCTGCCCTACGACTTTGAGGCCGAGGGCGATTTCGCGGGCGCCCCGCTGCCGCTGGAATTCCGGCGCAACGTCCTGCCCATCTTCAAGGAGGCTCTCCACAACGCGCTGAAACACTCCGGGGCCACGCACATTCACATCCGACTGCGCAAAGCCGGCGCCCTGTTCACGCTGGTCATTCAGGACAACGGCCGCGGCCTGCCCGTCGGGCGCGAACCGCGCGGCAACGGCCTCATGAACATGAAACGCCGCGCCGAGGAAATGCGCGCGTCCCTGGAAATCACCAGTCCCCCCGGCGGAGGCACAACCGTTCGGTTGAGCGCCCGCCTGCCCTGACCGGCCAATCGCCCGTCCGCTGGTGCGCTGGATTTCCGTTCGACACCCCCTGCCCCGGTTCCCAAACTCCGCACATGAACGAACTCCCCGCCGCCTATCGCAAGCTCGTCCAGCGCACCCGCGAAATCGCCCTGCTCGCCAGCACCGGCGATGTCCTCGCCTGGGACCAGGAAACCTACATGCCGCCCAAGGCGCTCGCCTATCGCGCCGAACAGCTCGCCCATCTCAGCGGCCTCGCCCACCGGCTCTTCACCGCGCGCAAAACCGGCGACCTCATCGCCGCGTGCGAACAGGCCGGCCTGCCCGCCGATTCCCCCGAGGGCGCGAACGTCCGCGAATGGCGGCGGCAGTATGACCGCAAGACCAAGCTCCCCGCCCGGCTCGTCGAAAAGTTCGAGCGCACCCGCGCCCATGCCCGCGACGCCTGGCGCGAGGCGCGGCAGAAGTCCCGGTTCAAGCTCTTCCGCCCGCACCTGAAAAAGCTGCTCGACCTCCATCGCCAGTTCGCCGACCGCTGGGGTTACACCGGCTCGCCCTACAACGCGCACCTCGAGGAATACGAGCCGGGCGCCCGTGCCGAGGATTTGCGCGCCGTCTTCGACGCCCTCCGCCCCGAACTCGCCGCCCTGCTGCCCCGCGCCATCGAGCGCACCGCCGCCACGCCCCGCACGCTGCTCGAGGGCGATTATCCCATTCCCGCCCAGCAGGCGTTCAACCGCGAGGTGGCCGCCGCCTTCGGCTTTGATTTCGCGGCGGGCCGCATTGACACCACCACGCATCCCTTCTGCACCGGCCTCGGCCCGGACGATTGCCGCCTCACCACCCGCTACAACGAGCGCGACTTCACCGTGTCGCTCTACGGCATCCTGCACGAGACCGGCCACGGCCTCTACGACCAGGGCCTGCCCAAGGAACATTACGGCACGCCCGCCGGCAGCGCGGTTTCGCTCGGCATCCACGAATCCCAGTCGCGTCTCTGGGAGAACCACGTCGGGCGTGACGAGGCATTCTGGAACCTCTGGCATCCGCGCGCCTGCCACTATTTTCCGTCGCTCGCCCGCCTGACCCCCGCGCAAATCACCGGCGCGGTCAACCACGTTCGCCCCTCCTTCATTCGCGTCGAGGCCGACCAAGTCACCTACGACCTGCACATCCTGCTGCGCTTCGATCTGGAACTGAAGCTGATCGAAAACCAGATTTCCGTGGACGACGTGCCCGCCTGCTGGAACGAGCAGTTCAAACAACTGCTCGGCCTCGAAGTGCTCAACGACGCCGAAGGCTGCCTGCAGGACATCCACTGGAGCCTTGGCACCATCGGCTACTTTCCCACCTACTCGCTCGGCAACCTGAACGCCGCGCAACTCATGGCCCGGGCGCACGGCGAAATGCCCGGCCTGGCCAAGGCCCTGGCCTGCGGCGAATACCACGGCCTGCTCGAATGGCTGCGTGACAAAATCCACCGCCACGGCCAGCAGTTCCGCGCGCCGGAACTCATCCGCCTCGCCACCGGCGAACCCACCGGCTGCGCCGCCCACCTCGCCCACCTGCGAAAAAAATTCGGGGCCGGCTGAACCGGGATGGTCGCGGGACGCCAACAACTCTGAACCTTTTCGCCCGACGCAGTTGCACCCCAGTGCTCCAACTGCCCCACTCTCGTCCTGACAGAATTTCCCCGCTCACTTCCGCGGGCGTCACCCTGCCGCGGCACGGCCCCCGGATTCGGGCACTCCGGCCAGATCAGGCACAAAAAAAACGGCCCGTTGCCGGGCCGTTGGGGAACTCCTTCCGCTCAGGCGCGCCGCCGCCGCAAGGCGAGCAACCCGGCCAACCCCACCGCCGCCAGTGCCGCCGCACCCGGTTCGGGCACGGGCAGGTATTCGACGCGGAAGAGGCTGAAGTCGTAGATGCTGGCGGTCTGGTCGCCACGCGAATTCCGCAGCGCGAAGGTGTCGAAGGTGAAGGTGGGCGCGGTGTCCGTCGCCGTAAAACTGATATCCAAACTGCCGCCGGAAATGTTGGCGATAATGTCGAGGCTGGACCCATTGCGAGCGAGGGTGAGGGTGAGGGTGTAGAGCACCCCGTCCAGGAAACCCGCATCGCCCGCCACCCCACCACCGGCACCAAGGCTGGTATAGGCCGCCGCCGACCCGAGCAGGTCGGTGTTGCTGACGCCCGTGCGGTCGAGCAGTTCAATCGGTGCCGTGCCAAACGTGCCCACATGGTTGAGGAAAAGGGCGTAACCGGTCACGCCGGCTCCGTTCATTGAAGAGGAGGTGCCGTCCGCCGTCAGTCGGGTGCCGCCCGAGAAATCGAACAGTCCGAAGCGCATGCTTCGATTGGCGTTGCCGCCCACCGTGCCGGTGCCCGTGAATTGCAGGGTCGTCACCAGCATGTAGCCGTCGGCGATCGTCAGCGGGCTGGACGGGGTGTCCGTGAAATACGTCAGCCCGGCACGCGATCCGGTTGGATCCGTGTAGAACTTGAGCGACCCGGCGGAGGCCAGGAAGTTGCTCGCGCGGTTGGCGGCGAACCAGCGCGATTCGGAAGGCAGGTTCTGTTCCACCCGCGAGCCATCCGCCCAAGTGTCATTCACAATCACTGTGGCGCGGGCAGAAGCAACGACCGCCAGCACGGCGAACACAGAAAGGCAGCGCTTCAAAGTCGGTTTCATGGGTGCCCCATCATGCCGTCCGAGAACCGTGCCGTCATTTGTGATTTTTGCACCCTGATCTCATTTTTGTGCATCGCATTCCGCCACCTCCGGCTTGCCTCGCCCGCGCCGCTGGCGAATGATGGCCCCGTCGCCGCCATGTCAACTCCGTTGCCCGTCAAGAAAACCTACAAGCTGCTCGTCGGCGGGAAGTTCATCCGCAGCGAGAGCGGCAAATCACTGCCCGCGCACTCGGCGGGCGGCGTGTTCCTCGACAATTACGCCTGGGCCTCCCGCAAGGATTTGCGCGACGCCGTGGTCGCCGCCCGGGCCGCGCAGGACGGCTGGGCCAAATCCACCGCCTACCTCAAGGGCCAGATTCTTTACCGCGCCGCCGAGATGCTGCAAAGCCGCACGGCGGAACTCACCCACGAACTGTCCCGCGCGCTGGACGTGCCCCACGAAGTCTCCGGGCGCGAGGTGACGACGGCGATTGACCGGCTGGTGCATTTCGCGGGCTGGACGGACAAGTATCCGCAGGTCTTCGGCACCGTGAATCCGGTGGCCACGCCGCATTTCAACTTCACCACGCCCGAGCCGACCGGCGTGGTGGCCGTGCTCGCGCCGGATGAACCACCCTTGCTGGGCCTCGTAAGCCTGCTGGCCCCCGTCCTCCTGAGCGGCAACACCGCCGTGGTGCTGGCCAGCGAACGCCACCCCCTGCCCGCGCTCACGCTCGGCGAAGTGCTGGCCACCAGTGACCTGCCGCCCGGCGTGGTCAATCTCCTCGCGGGCCGCCGCGCCGAACTGGCGCCGCAGTTCGCCAGCCACATGGACATCAACGCCATCGTGGACGGCTCCGGCGACCCCGCCGTGGCCGGGACGCTGGCCGGTGGCACCGCCGTCAATCTCAAGCGCCACGCCAACCGCCATTTGACCGCTGACGAGTGGTTCACCGCGAAAGCCGAGGACCCCTACTGGATTCTGGACACGGTGGAGTTCAAGACGGCCTGGCACCCCATCGGGGTTTGAAGTCATGGACACCCCCGCCCTCACCGCCGCGCAGCTCGCGCGCCTGATTGATTTCCCACTGCACCGCGCCGACGCCACGGTGGCCGACGTCGAACGGCATTGCGCCATCGCCCGCGAACTCGGCCTGGCGGCCGTCGCCGTCAATTCCGGTTACGTGGCCCACGCCCGGCATTTTCTCGACGGCACCGACATCAAGGTCGTGGCCGCCATCGGCTTTCCGCTCGGCGGCATGGATGCGGACAGCAAACGCTACGAGGCCGAGGTGGCCGTGGACAACGGCGCGCACGAACTGGACG
>JBKBTZ010000092.1:0-13633 GCA_046290825.1 Limisphaerales bacterium | reverse complement strand
GCGGTGCTCGGCGGGGGCGGAGGCGTGCGCGCCGCGGGGTATTGCTGGCTGTTTGAGGGTGCGCCGATTGCGACGACCGGTCTGCCCTACTTACATCTGCCCGCCGCCGCGCCCACCAACGCCGGGATTTACACCCTGCTGACCACCAACCTGAACGGCAGCGTCCATGTGCAGGAGTTCCAACTGACCGTGGCACCGGAGCCGTTCATCGAAACCCCGCCGCGCACGCTCGTGCTGCCGCTCGGTTCGGACCAGTGCGTGCCCGTAACCGCCTTCGGCGAGGCACCACTTCAATTCCAATGGCTGCGGGACGGCACGAGCTTGCACGACAGCGACCGGATCAGCGGGACGAGCGGGAATTCGCTCTGCTGGACGCGACTCCGCCGCGCCGACACGGCGGATTATTCCCTGGCCGTTTGGAATGCCTTGAGCGGGGTCACGAACCTGATTGCCCGCCTCGCGGTGACCCCAGTGCTGGCATGGGGCAGCGGCACGCAAACGAACCTGCCCTTCAGCGCCACCAACCTTGCGTTCGTGACAACGAGCGATTCTTTCAGTGCCGGTTTGCGAGATGATGGGCAGGTGCTCGTGTGGGGCACTTCAGCCAGTTCGCTGACCAACATTCCCGCAGCCGCCTCGAACGTGGTATCTGTGGCGGCGGGCAGCGGCTTCGCCCTGGCGTTGCGCACGGACGGCGCCGTCATCGCGTGGGGCAGCGGAACCGCCACCAACGTTCCGGCCAGCCTTTCCAACGCGGTGGCCGTCTCCGCCCGCGGCTCGTTTGGCCTGGCGCTGGACCGGAGCAACCGGGTGCAGGTGTGGGCCGCGACGTTGTCCAGCTTGACCAATATTCCACCCGCCGCGACCAACGTGGTAGCGATTGCCGCCGGCAGCTCCCATGCCCTGGCCTTGCGGGATGACGGACGGGTGTTCGCCTGGGGCAGCGGCACGTCCGGCCAAACCAACGTCCCGGCGGCAGCCACCAACATCATCGCCATCGCCGCCGGGGATGATCACAGTCTCGCCCTGCGGGCGGACGGCGCGTTGCTGGCCTGGGGGTCAGGTTCGTTGGGCCAGACCAACGTGCCCGCGTTCGACCAGCCCGTAACCGCCATGGCCGCAGGCACGAGCCACAGTGCGGCGCTGCTCGCGGACGGGCGGGTGGTGGCTTGGGGTTCCAACACTTCCAGCCAGACCAATGTGCCCGCGCTGGGGACGAATTGTTATGCGATCGCCGCCGGTGGCTCGGGCAACCTCGCCCTGCTGCGCGAGGAGGGCGCGGTGCCGTTCCGGCTAAGCTTCTCTCGTCAGGCCGCGCTGGGCGAGGCGGTCGAACTGTTCGGCCCGGCGCTGCCCGGCAGCCGGACGAGTTTCCAATGGTTCCGCAACGGACTGGCGCTCGCCGGGCAGACCAATGCCACGCTGCGCCTTGCCGCCTTCGGCTGGGGAGATGTGGGCACTTACACGCTCGTTGCCAGCAACGCCGCCGGGCAGTCGGCCACGTTTGCCACCACGCTTGCGGCGGTGCCGACGGTGCTGCGGTTCGACACGGACACGCTGGCCCACGGCGGGCCGGGCGGGGAATTGACTTGCCGCCTCATCGGCGCCTCGGGCCGGGGACCGGTGATCGTGTTCGCCAGCGCGGATTTGTCGGCATGGACGCCGGTCTTCACGAACCCGCCGGTGGTGGGCGAATTTTGGTTCACCAACGCGCCGGGCGCGGAACCGGCGCGCTTCTATCGCGCGGCGGAAGTGGTGGAAACTCCCGGTCTTTTGTTGTCGTTGGCACCACTGGAAGGAGGCGAGGAGGCATTCCGACTGTCGCTCGTCGGCTTGCGCGCCACCGGGCCGGTGGTGATCGAGACGTCGGCCAACCTGCGCGAGTGGTTGGCCATCGCCACGAATCCGCCGACCGTGGGGCCACTGGAGTTTCTCGTGTCGCCGACACCGGACGCACCGGCCCGCTTCTACCGCGCCCAGGAGCAAGCACCCTAGCCTTCCGGCAAAGCCGTTCGAGCACGACGGAGGAAATTGTCGCCGGGCGGACGCGGCCGGTCCGCCGGTTATGCCGCGAATAATTCCCGCGCATAACCGGCGCTGGCGCATTGCTCCGCGCCGCCGCCTCTGGCATCCTCCGGCCAGCCTTCTGACGTAAGGCCGGGATTTCCCGCTCCGGCCTCCCGCTCCGCTCCAATCCGGAACGCATTCCCGCGTCAAAGGCCCGCCCGGCGGGGGCGAACGCGATGCGCCTTTCATGAAAACCAAACGCCTCCTCGGCATCCTGCTCGGCCTGGCCGGGTTTGCGGTGCCGTTCTTCGTGCAGTTCCCCGGCCTCGGTTTCACCGGCCATGTGACGCTCGGCATCTTCCTGCTGGCGGCAGCGTTCTGGCTCTTCGAGCCGGTGCCGATCTACACCACGTCCGTGCTGGTGATCTTCCTCGAGGTGCTGCTCCTCAGCGCCGAAGGGCCGCTGTTCAATTTCGCCCAGCCCCCGCGCGTCTCCCCGCAGGCCGCGGCGAACGCCGGCGAGTTCCTGCTGCCCGCCACCGCGCTCGCGTCCGACACGGCCGTGTTCGTCGCCCGGAAGGAGGGCAGCCCGGAAAAGGTTGCCATCGAAAAACTCGAGACCCTCGGCGCGCAGGTGCGCGTCCGCGCCGCCGGCCTCTCGACCAACAGCTCCGTGTTGACCGAGCCGGCGCACTGGACGGTGAAGGAGAAACCCACCTCCTACCGCAACTTCTTCGCCGCGCTGGCGGACCCGATCATCATCCTGTTCCTGGGCGGCTGCCTGCTGGCGGACGCCTCGGTCAAATACCGCCTGGACCGCGCGCTGACGCGGATGTTCCTGAAACCGCTGGGCACCAGCCCGCGCCTCATCATTTTGGGCCTGCTCGTGGCCACGGGCGTGCTCTCCGCCTTCATGAGCAACACCGCCACCACCGCCATGATGATGACCGTGGTGCTGCCGCTCATCGCCAGCCTCGACCGCGACGACCCGTTGCGCATCGCGGTGGTGCTCGCGATTCCGGTTGGGGCGAACATCGGCGGTATTGCCACGCCCATCGGCACGCCGCCCAACGCCATTGCGCTCGCGGCGCTCACCAAGGCCGGCGTTTCGGTGCCGTTCGTGACGTGGGTGATCATGGCCCTGCCCATCGTCATCGTGACGCTGCTGTTCAGTTGGGTGGTGCTGTTGAAATTCTTCCCGGCGCGGACCCGCGAGTTGAAAATGGACCTGGCCGGCGAATTCGACCGCTCCCCCAAAGCCGTCGGGCTGTATGTGGTGTTCGGGCTGACGGCGCTGTTGTGGTTCACCGAGAACCAGCATGGCATCAGCAGCAACATCATCGCGTTCCTGCCCGTGGTGGCGCTGCCCATGTTTGGCATCGTCGGCAAAAAGGAGATTCACGCCCTGCCGTGGGACGTGTTCTGGCTGATGGCGGGCGGCATTTCGCTGGGCACGGCCATCAAGACCACCGGCCTGGCCGAATGGATGGTGGCGCAGGTGCAATGGTCCAGCCTCAGCGGTTTCGGCATCATTCTTGGGCTGGCGCTGCTGTCCTTTGCGCTGGCGAACTTCCTCTCCCACACCGTCACCGTCACCCTGCTCGCGCCCATCGCCATTAGCGTCGGCGCGGTGGCCGGGCAGATTACGGGCTTCGATCTGGGCACCGCGCTGATCGCCGTCGCCGTCGCCTCCAGCTACGGGATGACCCTGCCCATCTCGACGCCGCCCAACGCGATTGCGATGGGCTCGGGCGTGCTGGAGACGCGGCACCTCGTGAAGGCCGGGAGCGTCATCGGCATCGGCGGCATGGTGCTGGTCCTGTTGCTGGCGAAATTCTACTGGCCGTTGTTTGCGCGTTGACCCATAACCCCCGCATCCCATGAAACCCATTTACATCCTGTGCGTGGAGGACGAACCCGAGGTGCTCGCCGCCGTCATCCGCGACCTCGCGCCCTTCGAGGAGAAGTTCCCGATTGAATCCGCCACCACCGTGGCCGAGGCGCGGCGCGTGGTGGACGACGTCATCCTCAAGCGCGGCCGGTTGGGGGTGGTGGTGTGCGACCACATCCTGCCCGGCGAAGACGGCGTCTCGTTCCTCGTGCAGCTTCAGAAGGACGCGCGCACCGCCGGTGCCCGCAAGGTGCTGCTCACCGCGCAGGCCGGCCTGGCCGCCACCATCGAGGCCGTCAACCGCGCCGGGCTGAACCATTACCTCGCCAAACCCTGGCAGCCCGACGAACTCCGCGCCGTCGTCCGGCGGCAGCTCACCGACTTCGTCCTCGAGCACGAGGCCGACGTGTTCCCCTACTTCGGCCTGCTCGAGGCCGATCGGCTCACCGAAAAGGTCCGCCGCCAGCCGCTGCCCGGCGACGAATAGCCCCGTGCCCGCCATGAGCATTCCGATCCGGCGGCTGGAACACATCCGCGAGGCGCTGACCTCGATGCCGGAGACGGAGTGCGTGGACCAGCCCTTTGCGGCGGGCGAGGAACTGATGCGCGAGGGCGGCACCTACACGCACATCTCGCTCGTCATCCAGGGCGAGATCGAGCTGTCCAAGCGCGACCACGAGGGCCGCGAACATCCCGTCGGCCACATCCGCCCCGGACAGTTTCTCGGGCTGCTGCTGCTCAGTTCGGGCGAGCCGTCGTTCCTCACCGCCCGCGCCAAGACGGCGGGCCGCATGTTGACGATGCCGCGCAAGACGTTCCTGCTGCTGCTCTACAACCTGCCGGGCTTCTACCAGATGATCGGTCCGCTGCTGCTGGGCAACCTCGTCAGCCGCTATCGCCGGGTCGTCCAGCTTCACCTCAAGGTCGCCGAACTCAGCCGCGAACTGGCCGCCGAAAAGGAGCAATTGCAGGCCGCCATCCTCGAACTCGAGGCCACCCGCAACCGGCTCATCCAGCAGGAAAAAATGGCCACGCTCGGCCAGCTCACCGCCAGCATCGCCCACGAAATCAACAACCCCATCGCCGCCCTCAGCCGCGCCGCCGACGCCATCGAACCGGCGCTGCTCGAGGTCTTAGCGCGCCCCAATGACGCCGCGAGCCTCGAACTGCTGCGTCAGGCTTTGTTGCAGGGTCTGCGCCAGCAACCCCTGCCCAGCGAGGTGCAACGCGAGCGCATCGAGCAATTGAGCCTGCGCTTTCCCGAACTGCCCCGCCCGCTCCTTCGCACCCTGGCCCAGGTCGAGCCGGACGCCCTCGAGGCGTTCGCCGCGCACGTCATCGCCAACCCCACGGTCGAGCGGAAGGAACTGGCGCGCCGCTGGGCGGACCTCTTCGAGGTGGGCACCCTGGTGCGCGCCATGCGCGTCGCCGCCGGGCGCATCGGCGGCATGGTCCGCAGCCTCAAGGGCTACAGCCGGCAGGACAAGGACACGGTGGACGAAGTGGACCTGCGCGAGGGCCTGCGCGACACGCTCGTGCTGTTCGGCTATGCGCTGAAGAAGTTCCAGGTCGAGGTCCACCTGCCCGAGCCGCTACCCGCCCGCTGCCGCCCGAGCGAATTGAACCAGGTCTGGACCAATCTCCTCGTCAACGCCTGCGAGGCCATGGGCGACAGCGGCAAGCTAACGTTAACCGGCGGACGCGACCCCGATGGCAGCGTGTGGGTGCGCATCGCCGACACCGGTCCCGGCATTCCCGAGGAGTTGCGCGAACGCATCTTCGAGAGCGGCTTCTCGACCAAGCGGCCCGGCGACCCCACCCAGGGCGGCCTGGGCCTCGGCCTGGCCATCGCGCGCGGCATTGTGCAGGAACATGGCGGCACCATCGTGGCGGAAAACGTGCCGGGCGCGGGTGCCGCCTTCACGGTGCGTTTGCCGGGCCTCGCCGTGTCTGCCAACACCGGGGCGGACGGGCGCTGATTGGCAACTTGGAGCCAAAATTCGAAATCCGAAATCCGAAACCCGGGACCACAAGCCTTCGTCATGGGGTTTTTGGCCCTCGGTTTCCCACTTCAGTTCCCCTCATCCTCCAAACGCGCAGTTGCGCTTCGCTAATCCTGTGAATAGGTTGCAGCGGCAGCCGGCACGCGGGACACGCCTTGATTCCCAGCGTGCCCGGCACCCCTCGGAAAACCTGCAACTCTGGAGCGTTTATGAGCACCAACCTTGATTACGACCGCTGCCTCAGCTTCCTCAACTGCGAGATCAAGCCCCCCGCCCGGTCCACCAGCCGGAAGGAAAACCGCTACCGTGCGGTCACGATTTCCCGTTCCGCCGGCAGCGGCGCCTACCGCACCGCACAGGTGCTGGCCGACCGCCTCACCGCCGCCGACCGGAAGGCCCCGTGCCCGTGGACGATCTTTGACGGCAACCTCATCGAGCGCGTGCTCGAGGACCACCACGAATCCCCGCGCCTGGCGGAGCGTTTCCCCGAGGACCGGCTGAGCGAGATCGAGGGGTTCATGGACGAACTGTTCGGGCTGCGGCCCACCCCGACGACGATTGTCCAGCAGACCAGCGAAACCATCCTCAAGCTCTGCGCCCTCGGCAACGTCATCATCATCGGACGCGGCGCGAACATCGTGGCCCGCCGGATGCCAGATGTGTTCCACGTCCGCCTGCACGGCTCGCTCGAGACGCGCGTGCGCCGGGTGGCCGAAAACCGGGGCATGACGCCCAAGGCCGCGCTCGCGTGGGTGAAACGCGCGGACGCGGGCCGGCAACGTTACTTGCGCCGTTACTTTGACGCCGACCAGAACGACCCGCTGCTCTACCACCTGATGATCAACACGGACCTGGTGACGCCCGACGCGGCGGGCGAACTCATCGCCGAAGCAGTGCTGCGCGGGCCGTGATGGGCCGATTGTGGCGGCGGACAAGGCCTTCCGCCTGCCGGTGGAAGTGAGCGCGGATCTCCACCCGCAACGCCTGCCAACCCGGCCAAGTGCTACCCGGCCAGTCCAGAGTTGCGCGGTGAGGGGAGTTGGGTAGGCTCAAACTAGCCTTTCCTGCCAGCCATGCCCACGCTCACCATTCAGTTGCCGGGTCTGCCGCCGGTCGAGCACGTCCTCCGGGACGAGGCCATCACGCTGGGCCGCATGAAGGGCAACTCGATTGCGCTCGACGACGCCTCCGTTTCCCTGTCGCACGCGAAAATCACGAAGCTGGGCAACGATTATTTCCTCAAGGATCTCAACTCGACCAACGGCACGCTGCTCAACGGCCAATCCATCAGCGAAGCGCGGCTGCATGACGGCGACCAGCTCAAGTTCGGCGAGGTGCGGGCGGTGTTCCGCCTGGAACCGGCGACTGTCCCCGCCGCTGGCGGGCCAATGATCTCTCCCGGCGTGGCCCAATCTGTCCAAGATTCCCTCGGAGCGTCGTCCGCGCCCTCCGTCCCGGTTCCAGTGACAGCGGCGACGGCACCGGCTCCGCCCGCGCCGTTGCCAGCCTCGGCGCGTTCGCCGCGTCGCGGGTTGTGGCCGCTGGTGATTGGCGCGGCAGGCGGGGTGGTTGGCTTGATCACGGTGGGATTCATCGTTTGGCAAATGACCCAAACTTCGCGCAACCGCTCGGACACCGCCGCAGAGCCAGCCACGCCCGCGCCGACGGCGGCCCGCCCCGCTTCGGTTCATCCTTCACCGCCGTCCGCGAAAATGCCGACCGAGGAGGAAGAAGCCGCGCCTGACACCCGCACCGCCCCGGAACTGGCGCAGGCACTGCGCACGGGAAAAGTGGCGGAGCGGCGGCAGGCGGCGCGGCGGTTGAGCGGCTTGGTGGACGGCGTGGAGCCGGCCATCCCGGCATTGCGCGCCGCGCTGACGGACGAGGACGAGGATGTGCGTCTCTGGGCGGCGATCGCGCTGGTCAACAACCAGCAGGCCGACCCGGCGGCAGTGCCGATCCTGCTCCGCGGGCTGCGGCATCCCGACGTGGCCTGCCGGCAACTGGCCTGCCTGTCCCTGGCGTTGTATCCGCACGACGAAACGGGCCGCGCGACGGCGCTGGGCGCATTGCGGGAGGTGGCTGCCGGAGACCGGGACGAGGGCGTGCGGCGGGACGCGACGACGGCGATGCGGTATCTCGCGCCCGATGCCGGCACGCCGTAGGGAAACGGGGCTTGCGCGCTTTCGATTCCTCAACTTCCCGGCAGGCGGCCCGCGCCCAGTTCATCCGCGAAACCCCAGCAGCTTGCGAGCGCGGATGCGTTCCGCGATGGCGGGCGGCACCTGGCTGCTCCAGTCTGGCGCCCCAGCCCGGATCCGTTCGAGGACATCGTGCGAGCGGAGACGCAGCCATTCTTCGCGGCTGGGCGTCAGCGGACGCAGGGCGTGGTTCTCGCGGAGATGGGCGAGCAAGTGGCGCAGCCCGGGCGGGACGGAGAAGTTTTCCGCCGTGAGCACCGCGCCGGTCGCAAAGTCGAGGCTCGGATAGACGTAGAGACGGGAGCGGTTTTTGAAGAGCTGCCCCAGCCCACCGAGCAGGCCGCCCTCGGATTCGTTGTAAAACCGTTCATCGAAAATCTCGCGCAGTTTGGAAGCGCCGAGCGCGAGGCCGAGCGGCTGGTTGGTGTAACGCGACAGGTAGCTCGCCAGCCGGTGGAAGCGGCGAAAATTCGAGATCAACACGGGCCGCCCCAGCGCGCAGAGCATGTCCACACGCTCGAGGTAGTCCGCATGGTCAATCGCGTCGCCGGTTGTCAAATGGCGGAGGGTCATCTCGAGCAGCGTGACCGGCTCGGTGTTGGCGGCGCGGCACTCGGCAGCGAAGGCGTCGTGCGCGCGTTCGAGCACGTCGAGGGTCGCGAGCGTCACGGGGCGGAAACTCCCGCGCAGGATGAGCACGGGCTTCTTGTAAAGCAGCTCCCCCCATTGCACCGCCTCGCCGTCCGCGCGGAACATGGCTGCCTCGGTGTGGCCGCATTGCACGAGCTGGAGGGCCATGAGCCGGTTGTCCACGCTCGCGAAGGCCGGGCCGGAAAAGCGGATCAAGTCCACCTCGACGTGCTCCCAGGTCAGTCCGTCGAGCAGTTCGCGAACAATGGCCTGCGGATCATGCCAGGCGTAGAAGCAGGCGTGGATGAGGTTGACGCCCACGACCCCCAGCACCTCCTGCTGACGGTCGGCCTCCTTGTCGAGCAGGCGGACGTGGATGAGCACCTCGGAGGGTTCCTGGCGCGGTTCGGCCTGGAAACGCAGCCCCAGCCAGCCGTGGCCATCGTTGCGCGTCTTGTAGCCGCTGGTGGCCACGGTGTTGGCGAAGGCAAAGAACGCGGTGTGCGCCCCGCGCGTCTGGTCCAGCCGCTCGATGAGCAATTGGTATTCGTGGTCGAGCATGGCGCGCAACCGCTGGCGGCTGACGTAGCGCTCGGCAGGGCCGTAAATGGCGTCGCTGACCGCCATGTCGTAGGCGGACATGGTTTTGGCCACGGTGCCGGACGCGCCGCCGGCACGAAAAAAACAGCGGGCCACCTCCTGTCCCGCGCCAATCTCGGCAAAGGTGCCGTAGCGTTTGGCGTCGAGGTTGATGCGCAACGCCTTCTGCTGGACGGTGGGCGGGTTGGTCGTCATCTCCACGGTGGGGCTTGCGGTCGGGCGGTGATCCGGGGCCGGCGGTGACCGATCTGCTTCACGCCGACTTCAACTTCATCAGCAGGTCCTTGGCCTCGACCGCATCGCCGACCTTGACGGCAATCTCGGCGATTACCCCGTCGGCCGGGGCATAGACGGTCGTCTGCATTTTCATGGCCTCCAACGAGAGGATTTTCTCGCCCTTGGCCACGCGCGCACCGACGTTCACCGGCAACGCAGTGATAACGCCGGGGATGGGCGCGCCCACCTGGAGCGGATCGCCGGGGTCGGCCTTCGGCCGCGACTTGACCTTCGGCTGGACGGATTTGTCCACCACCACGGTCTGGCGGGCCATGCCGTTCAACTCGAAGGAGACGACGCGCTTGCCCTCCGGGTCCACGGGGCTGACGTTCATGAGCCGGATGAACAGGGTCTTGCCCTCCTCCAGGTCCACGGTGATTTCGTCGCCCGGCTTCATGCCGTAGAAGAAGGCCGGGGTCGGCAGCACGGAAAGATCACCGTAGGCGGTCTCGACCTTGGCGTAAGCGAGGAAGACCTCGGGATACATCAGATAGCTGAAGACGTCGTCCTCCGTGGCCTCACGCTTGAGCTTGGCGGTGAGTTCCGCGCGGATTTTCTCCAGATTCAGCGGTTTCAACCGCGCCCCGGGCCGGACCGTGTAGGGCTGGCGGTCGCCCAGCACGATCTTCTGCAGCTTTTTCGGCCAGCCCCCCATCGGCTGGCCGAGGCCGCCCTGGAGCATGTCAATGACCGATTCGGGGAAGGGCATGCTGCCAGGTTCCAGTTCGAGCACGTCCTTCGGGGTCAGCCCGCGCGTGATGAGGAACATGGTCATGTCACCCACCACCTTGCTGCTGGGGGTGACCTTGACGATGTCGCCGAAGAGCCGGTTCACGTCGGCATACATGCGCTCGATCTCGGGCCAGCGGGCGAGCAGGCCCATCGCGGCGGCCTGTTCCTTGAGGTTGGTGTATTGGCCCCCGGGCATCTCGTGGACATAGACGTTGGCGCTGCCCGATTTGGGGCTGGTGTCAAACGGCGCGTAGAACTCGCGGACCAGTTCCCAGTAGTTGGAGAACTCGTTCAACGCGTCGAGGTCCAGCCCGGTGTCCCGCGGCTGGCCCCGGAGCGCGGCCACAATCGAGTTCAGGCAGGGCTGGCTGGTCGAGCCGGACAGCGAGGCGATGGCCAGGTCCACCACGTCCACGCCCACCTCGCTGGCCTCGAGCACGCTGGCGGCGGCAATGCCGCTGGTGTCGTGCGTGTGGAAATGAATGGGCAGGCCGATTTCCTCTTTGAGCGCCTTGACGAGCGCCCGGGCGGCGTAGGGCTTGCAGAGGCCGGCCATGTCCTTGATGGCCAGTGTGTGCGCGCCCATGCGTTCCAGTTCCCGGGCAAGTTTGAGGTAATACTTGAGCGAATACTTGGTGCGTTTCGGGTCGAGGATGTCGCCGGTGTAGCAGAGCGCGGCCTCGCAGACGGCGTGGGTTTCCCGCACTGTCTCCATCGCCACCTTCAGGTTCGGCAGGTAGTTCAAGGAGTCGAAGATGCGGAAGATGTCTATCCCGTTGGCAGCAGCGTGCCGGATGAAGCCCGCCACGACGTTGTCGGGGTAGTTGGAGTAGCCCACGGCGTTCGAACCGCGGAAAAGCATCTGGAAGCAGATGTTCGGGATGCGCGCGCGGAGCTTGCGCAGGCGGATCCACGGGTCCTCGTGCAAAAAGCGCATCGAGGTGTCGAACTTTGCGCCGCCCCAGATTTCGACGCTGAACAGCTCCGGCGCGCGGCGCGCCAGCGCGGCGGCCACGTGCTCCATGTCGTAGGTGCGGACCCGCGTGGCCAGGAGCGACTGATGCGCGTCGCGGAAGGTCGTGTCCGTAACGAGCAGCTTCTTCTGTTTGAGCGTCCACTCGGCGAACTTCGTCGCCCCCAGCTTGAGCAGCAGTTGCCGGGTGCCGTCCGGCGGCGCCTGTTTCGGGTCGTAGGCCGGCACCACCGGCACGGGCAGTGATTTCGGCATGTAACCCTTGGCCTGCGGGTTGCCGTTGACGATGACCTCGCCCAGGAAGGCGAGCAGTTTGGTGGCGCGGTCTTTGCGCGGCTGGAAGCGAAACAGCTCCGGCGTGGTGTCAATCAGCGTGGTCGTCGCGCGTCCGGAGCGGAACCGCTCGTGGTGAATGACGTTTTCGAGGAACGGGATGTTGGTTTTGACGCCGCGAATGCGGAACTCGCGCAATGCGCGGTCCATGCGCTGCATCGCAATCTCAAACGACCGCCCGAATGCCGTCACCTTGACCAGCATCGAGTCGTAGAACGGCGTGATGACCGCGCCCGCGAAACCCATGCCGCCGTCGAGGCGCAGCCCGAAGCCGCCCGCCGAGCGATAGGTGAGGATGCGGCCGTAGTCGGGCGCAAACTTGTTCTCCGGGTCCTCCGTGGTGACCCGGGCCTGGATGGCGTAGCCGTTGCGCGGAATCTCCTCCTGCGGCGGCAGGCCCACCTCCGGGCTGAACATCGAGTGGCCCTGCGCGATGAGAATCTGCGAGCGCACCAGGTCTATGTTCGTGATGACCTCCGTCACGGTGTGCTCGACCTGGATGCGCGGGTTCATCTCGATGAAGAACCACTCGTTCGTGTCCGCGTCCACGAGGAACTCGACCGTGCCCGCGTTGTGGTAGCGGATCTCCTTCGCAATCTTCACCGCCGCGTCGCACAACGCGCGTCGGACACCGTCGTCCAGACCGACGGACGGCGCGATCTCGATGACCTTCTGGTGGCGGCGCTGCACCGAGCAATCGCGCTCGTGCAGGTGGATCACATTGCCGTGCTGGTCGCCGAGGATCTGCACCTCGATGTGTTTGGCGTGGGGAATGTATTTTTCCAGAAAGACGGCGGGGTTGCCGAAGGCGCGGCCCGCCTCGGCCTGGGCCTCATCGAGCAGGTCGGCCAGGTCACCGGCCTTGTGGACCACGCGCATCCCGCGCCCGCCGCCGCCGAACGCCGCTTTGATGATGAGCGGGAAACCAATCTGTTTGGCGATCTTCAACGCCTCGGCGCGGTCGGCCACGGGCTCCTGCGTGCCGGGCAGCGTGGGCACCCCAACCTTTTCGGCCACGGCGCGTGCGGCGGTTTTGTCGCCCATCATGCGGAGCAGTTTTGGACTTGGGCCGACAAACGTGATGCCCGCATCGGCGCAGGCCTGGGCAAAATCAGGATTCTCGGACAGAAACCCATAGCCGGGGTGGATCAGGTCCACCCCCTTCTCTTTGGCGAGCGCGATGATGCCCTCGATGTCCAGATACGCGCCGACGGGGCCTTTGCCGACGCCGACCATGTAGGCCTCATCCGCCTTGAACCGGTGGATGCCGAAGCGGTCCTCCTGCGCGTAGATGGCCACGGTGCGGAGGCCGAGTTCGGTGGCGGCGCGGAAGATGCGGATGGCAATCTCGCTGCGGTTGGCGGCGAGCAGTTTCTTGGGAGCGGGCGCGGAGGGGGTGGCGGCCATAATTTGCGGGGCCGTTATAGACGAGGCGCCGCCGGGCGCAAAGGTTGTTCGCGCAGCCGACGCGAAGCTTGCGGCCCAGCGGGCGGGGGTTATTGTTGCCTTGTGAAAACTGCGGTTATTTCCCGTTCCTTCGGACTGCTCGTTTTGTTCGCCCTCGTCGCCGTTTTCTCGGCCGGGTGCCGAACCAACAAGGTGGACTGGAACAGCCGGATTGGGAATTACACCTTCACCCAAGCCGTGCTGGACATGGGACCGCCGAACAAACAAGCCCGGCTGGACGACGGCACCGTGGTTGCCGAGTGGGAAACCCAGCGCGGTTACGCCATAACCACCTACGCCGGAGGGTTTTACGGGAGGCACGGCTACTATGGCGGCTTTGTGCCGGCCCCCGTTACCACCATGTCGCCCAGCTACTTCCTGCGCCTGACCTTCGGACCGGATGGTCGGCTGAGCGCATGGAAGCGCGTGGCCCTGTGAAGCGACGGTAGAAAGTTGGACCGCCAACAGGGCGTTTGGCTGGCAGGCTCATAGAACTGGGCGGGAGTTGAGGATGAGGCGCAAGGCGCGGTGAGGATGGCGG
>JBKBTZ010000091.1:0-13658 GCA_046290825.1 Limisphaerales bacterium | reverse complement strand
CACCCAGCAGGGAACGGAATCGTTCCGGCTTTAAATATCAGAAGAAAGAGGGAAAACGACGGCAGGGCTACCGCGCATTGGTGCCCGCCACGGGCGCGAGTGCGCTGCCGGGCGGCGCGGGCGGCACGAACCCCTCCGGCAGGGGCGGCAGCAGCGGCGCGTGCTGCACGAGTTCGCGCCATTGCTGGCGTTCCGCCGGCGTCATCCGCTGCCATGCCTCAGCCTTCTTTAGAAACAATCGCCGCTCCGCCAGCGGCATCGCGGCGAAACGCGCGAACGACCGCAAGCATTGCTCGCGCTGATGTGGTGGCAGCTCCTCAAACGCGGCCAGCGTCCGCTCCATCGCGGCGCGTTCCACCTCGGACAGGCTGCCCAACGCGCGTTGCCGCTCGTCTGGATTTAGGTCGAAAAACTGCGCCACCTGCGCGGTCAGCCGCTGGCGGGACGCCTCGGGCAGGTTGCGCCAGCGGGCGATGTCAGCCTCGATGCGGGCGCGTTCGTCGGCGGGCAGGGTCTCGAGCAGTTGCCGGCGCTGCAGATCATTGAGCGCGGCGAACTGTGTGAAGTAGCGCAAGGCCTGCTCGTTTTCGAGGAGTTCGCCACGCATCGGCTCGGGGAACAACTGCCAGAGGTCGAGCCGGCTTTTCACCAGGCCGCGCATCGGCTCGGGAATCTGCGCCAGGAGCGCGGGCCAGTTGGTGGCGGGCTGGGACATGACCTGCAGCAGGTAATGCCGGAGTTCCGTCGCCTGCAGGCGCAGTTCGCGTTCGTCGGGCGGCATCGCGAGATACTCGCGGATCTTCGCCTCCAGCGGCTCGCGAATGCCCGGCGGACGGATGAGGAGAAAATCCTCCCGTTCCGCTGCGCTCATTACAAGCACCTCGCGAAACACCTTGACCGGCGAGGGCGCAAGCGTCGGGACACCGGGCGCGTTGGTGGCGGCCAGCGCGGGAACTGCCAGACCAGCGGCGGCGAGCAGGATCAACGCAAAGCAGCAAAGTGCCGTCGGCTTCTGAAACGTGGTTCCAACGGCCGGACGGCGGGGGGCGGGAACAGCCTGCTGCCGCGGGCCGCAACCCGGCCACCTTGGGCTGGCAGCCCAAGGAACCCGCAGGCAGGCTGCCTGCGCTACGGTGGCCAACCACCGGTGACGGGAACCAGCCCACATCCAACGCGGAAGATGGAAGCAGTCCATGCGCCGTTGGCTCCTCATGACGCGGGCCTCACTGCAACAGCGACAGCAGCGCGACGTCGGCAGTCGGCCCCGGCATGATGCGCATGATGGTATCGAACTCCGCGAACGCCTCGGGCGGCGGCAGCGGCGTGGCCTCGGTGGCGGCCACAAAATGTTCCAACGCCCGGGTTTCGCGGACGCGCTGCCCGTGCTGCCAGGCGAGCAGTCCGGCCAGCAGGAGAACAGCGGCTGCGGCGGCGCGCGGCACCCAAACCCTCGAGCGCAGCCAACCCAACCGGCTCGATTTCAACCGCGCACGCGCCGCAGCCAGATCCTCGCGTTCAATCGCCTGCAAGACCCGGGCCGTGAAATTGGACGGCACCGCCGGGGCGGGCAGCCGGGCGAGGGCGTCGGTCAGGGCCGTTTCCACCGCCCAATCCGCCCGCGCCTCCGGATGCGCCGCCAGCCAGGCCGTCAACCGGGCCTGCTCCTCCGCCGTCAACGGACGACGCCAGAGGCGCTCGCGCAAAGCTGGTTCCAAGGGGTCTTGCGGCATGGCTCGACAGGGGGTTGAAAACCGGCCCCGGCAAAAAGTTGCTTTTCGGTCTCCGATTCCGGTTTCCCGGTTCCGGGCTGAGGGAACGAGTCATGGCTGGGGGGGCGTGCCCGTGCCCGCCGCCCGGTTTCACTCGGGCAACGTGCGCCACTGCCAGCGGGAAAGCCACGGGTCCACCCGGGCCAGGAGGAAATGCGCCCAACGCTCACGCCACCGGGTCCAAAGGGAACGGGACCGCCGCCATTCGTCTGGTTCGATCCGTCGGGCGTGACTCAGCGCCGCTGCAAAAATCGCCCGAGCCTCCGCCGCCCGCGCCGGTTCCACCCAGCGCACCATCAACTCGTAATTCCAGCGCAGGCTGCGCCGGTCGAGGTTGGCCGAGCCGACGTAGGTGGCGTCCCCGAGGATGAACAACTTCCCGTGCAGCACCTGCGGCTGGTATTCGTAAAGCTCGATGCCGGCCCGCAGCAGGCGGGCGTAGTAACTTTGCGCGGCGAGCTGGGCGAGCGGCACATCGCAGGGGCCGGGCAGGAGCAGCCGCACGCGCCCGCCCCGCCGGGCCACTCGTTGCAGGGCGCGCCGCAACCCCCAGGGCGGCAGGAAATACGGCACCATCACCGCCACGTCCTGCGCGCCGCGCAAGTCCGCAAGCAGGCTGCGGTAGATCGGATGCGGACCACGCCCGGGCGCCCCCAGCAACAGCCGCGCGTGGTGCGCCGGCCACATGCGCCGCGCCACCGAACGCCGCAGCCGGGGGAATCGTTTGTGCGGCAACGCCGCCAGCGCGAGCATCTGCTCGAACGACGCCGTCAGCCCCGCCACCAGTTCGCCTTCGATGGCCACGCCCACATCCCGCCAGCCGCTGGTGACGCCATCACCCGCATAGTGCGCCGCGAGGTTGAACCCGCCGAGGAAGGCCACGCGCCCGTCGCAAACGAGCAGTTTGCGATGATCGCGGATGCCGGGCCGGCCCGCGCTGAGGGGGTTGAACCACGCCACCGTTCCGCCCGCCGCGCGCAATTCGTTCCAGAAGCCGTCGGGCAACTCGAAGGAGCCGAGGGCGTCCACCAGCACGCGCACGCGCGCGCCGCGCCGCGCGGCCGCCACCAGCGCCGCCCGCATCGCCCGGCCCACGGCGTCGTCCGCGAAGATGTAGGTTTCGCAATCCACGCTGTGGGTCGCCACGCCAATGGCTGACCGCATCGCGGCAAACATGGCGTCGCCGGTGGTGAACCAGCGAAGCGGCGCGGCGGACGGGGTCTCCACAGGCGCAGTCTAGCCGTGCCGCGTTAGAGGAAAATCCAGAATCCGCCAACCAATATCGCGGGCGGAGCGGGGCAGCATCGGAACCGGGCACGAATGCGGGCTATTTGCTTCCCGGCTTCACCGCCGGGATCGCCGCGAGATCCGGCGGCAGGTAATGCGGGTCAAAGGTTTCCACCTTCATCGCCAGCAGGCGGAAGACGGGCACGTTGAAGCTGACCTCGCCATTCGAGCGGTCCACCACCATCGCGATCCCCGCGACTTCACCCTCACTGGCGCGGACGATGTCCATGGTTTCGCGGACGCGCCCCCCCTTGGTCACCACGTCCTCCACCACGAGGACGCGCTCGCCGGGGACAATCTTGAAGCCGCGCCGAAGCACAAGGCGCCCCTCCTCCTTCTCGGCGAAAATGAACCGCGCGCCAAGCTGTCGGGCCACCTCCTGCCCGATGACGAGGCCGCCCATCGCGGGGGCAATGACAGTGGCAACGCCCAGGCCACGCACCTGGTCGGCCAGCGCGGCGCCGAGGCGTTCCACGTCGGGCATGTGCTGGAGCGCGAGAGCGCATTGAAAGAATTGCCGGCTGTGCAACCCGCTCCGCAGAATGAAATGCCCCTCGAGCAGCGCCCCCGTGCGGCGGAAAATCTCCAGAACCTCGTCGTGCGTCATGCCGCGGAGCTTAGTTTCACGGCCCCGGGTGCAAAGAGGAAAATGACCGGGTGGCCAACGGCAACAAACCGGTTGCGACGGCGCGCGCGGAGCGGAATCTTGGGCACGTGAAAAATCCCTTTCGTGCCCGTCCGGTAACGCGGGGCCGCACGGCCCTCGCGCTGCTGCTCGCCGCCGGTCTGGACGCGTTGATTGTCGTCCTCGGCCCGCTGGGCTGGACCTTTGCCGACGAGGCGATTGACCTGGCGGGAATGGCCGCATTGAGCCTGCTGATCGGGTTTCACCCGCTCTTCCTGCCGACATTCCTGATCGAACTGTTCCCGGTGGTGGACATGCTGCCGACGTGGACCGCGTGCGTGGGGGCGGTGCTGCTGTTGCGGAAACGGGCCGGCGAGGCGGAAGCGCGCGACACCACCGCCCGGCCGGTCGCCAGGCACCCGGTGGGCGACAAGGAGGGGCCGGTGATTGATGTTTGAGCGTGATGCGTGATGCGTGATGCGTGACGGGTGATGGGTGACGGGTGACGCGCGTGCCATTTCACGCATCACGGGTCACGAGTCACAGATTCACGCCCGGCGTTTGAAGAACCCGCTGGTTTCCGCGCAGTTGAGCACCGAGAGATCAAGACCCGCCGAAGGATCGCGCGCCTGTGCGGTTTGCATCTGACGCGCGATCCGCGGGGCGGCGGCACTGGCGTAATATTTTACCGTGCCGACGCCGACGCTGGCGGGAAAAATGACGAGGAGCAGGCAGAATTCGTCCACCTCCTGGATGAAGAGGCTGTGGCTTTCCCCCTGCTGGTAGGCGGTGGTGAAGGTGTTCTCAGCGATCATCCCCGCGATGCTCTGGCTGGCCATGAAGGAGCCGGAGGCGAGGGCCGCGATGGAGGTGAGGTCGTAGTCCGCCGCGTTGCCCTGCTGCGCGATGAGGAAGCCGCCCTTGTCGGCGATTAACGCGGTGGCCGCCTCGCTCTGTTTGAGCAGCTCCCGCAGCGTCGCCTCGATGGCGGCAATGTCCTCCTCGACCAGTTGGGGCAGCGTGGCCATGCGACTCAGGCGTATTGGGGCTGGCTCTGGTTGACGAACTTGTGCAGGAGCATGCGGGTGATCATGTTGAGGGACTCAAACACGCCCTCGCACTTGTTGGCGCACGCGGTGAACGCGGGCACCTGCACTTCGCGGTTGTTCAGCAGGAAGTCCATGTATTCCACCGGCGCCACGTCCGGCAGGTCCCGCTTGTTGTATTGCAGGACGTAGGGGATGTCGTCGAGGTCCAGCTTGAGGCTTTTGAGGTTGTCCTGGAGGTTCTGGAAGCTCTCGACGTTCTCGGGCATCTTGTCGTAGCGCGAATCGGCCACGAAGACGATTCCGTCCACGCCGCGCAGCACGAGCTGGCGGGTGGTATTGTAGATGACCTGGCCGGGCACGGTGTAGAGCTGGAACTTGGTCTTGAAGCCCTTGATCGCCATGGCCTCGATGGGCAGAAAGTCGAAGAACAGCGTGCGGTCCGAACTGGTGGCGAGCGACACGAGTTTGCCCTTGTTGCCCTGGGCGGTTTGGACGTGGTCATGGACCTGCACGAGGTTGGTCGTCTTGCCGCCCATGGCAGGGCCGTAATAGACGATCTTCACCTGCAGTTCCCGGTTGGCTTGGTTGATGATGGCCATGGCTTACTTGGTGTTGCGGTAATCGAGATCGGAGGCGAGCTTCGCCAGTTCCACGCCGGGAAGGTTTTCGCCCGGCTTGCCGTAGGCGGCGAAGAACAGGCCGTTCACGCGGAAAATCTTCCACGGCACGCGGCCGACGGTGAAATGCAGGTTGTTCAACTCGCCCATGCGCAGTTCCTTGGTGCAACCGCTGAGCTTGGAATACATCTGCGGCACCAGCGCCGCGACGGCCTCGCCGTTGCAGGAACCATCGAGCTTGGCCGCCACGAGCAGCCCATCGGCCAGCGCCACAAAGGCGCCATACACGCCCTCCAACACGGCGGCGCGAGTGACCACCTCGTTGGGCGTGGCGCGCCGGGACAGGAAGTTGGTGCCGGGCGAACCGCCGGGCGGGCGCACCTGCACCGGCTCGGAGCCGTCCAGCAGCTTGACGTCCTTGTCGTCCTCCCAAATGAAGTAGTTGGTGTCCGCCGCCGGTGGGGCGGCAGGGGCGGGCGTGGGCGCGGGGGCCGCAGGCGCTTCGAGAACCGGCGCCGGAGCGGAGGCCGGGGCGGGCGCGGGAGGCTCCGGTTGTGGGAAGCCAAAGAACAAATTGGGAATTTTCTCATCCACGGTGACGCGCGGCGCGGAAGCGGTCTTGCCGCGCTGATGGGCAAGGAACAGTGGCGCCAGCACGGCCAGCGGCAGTTCAAGGGCAAGGTTGTCGTGCGCCGAAACACCCGTGTTCACGGCGGGCCGCAGGTGGGAACGCAGCGCGCGCCACGTGAACGTCACCCGGCCGCGTTTCAGGCCGGCCTCCACCTCGGCACCGGGCAGGGCGACGCTCGCCTCGTTCAGATTCCATTCCGCCATCTCGACGCGGACGGCATCCGGCCACTTCTCACAAAGGCGCGCCAACGGCACGAGCAAGTCGGGGACGCTCGCCGCTGGATTGGCGTGACCGGCATTGCCGGCGGAGACAGCGCCGGGGATGGGTGACGGCGGAGTCGGCCGGGCCAACGGGGCCGACGCGGGAACCGTGGTGCGGCGGAACAGCTCCGTGCCGGACGGTCCGCCAGACGGAGCATGGCTGTGGCCATTGCCACCAGGCAGGCGTGGTGACGGGACGGGGGAAACTTGACCGCGGGCGCGGCCCTCCGGGGCGGGAGGAACGGGCGCGACGGGGGGTGCGCCACGCGGCGTTGGAACAGCAGATTTGGCCTCGGACTGGCCCAGGGAAAGCCCCAGCCCGTTGGCGCCAAAAGGGCTTTGGATGTCAGCCGGAACCTCGACGCGCTGGCGGTTGCGCCGTTGCAGGAGGGCGGGCGAGATGCGGCTGACCAGTTCGGCCAGCGGCAGGGAGATTTCCGTTTCATCACGGTCCTCCCCCAGGTTGAAGGCTTCGGGCACGCTGGCGCGGATTTCGCCGAAGGCCACGCGCACCGCGCCCTGGCCGAGTTGCGGGAGTATGCGATGAAGGGGCAATGCCACCGTGCTCGCCGCAATACGCTCGCTGATGACCGCCGCTTGCAACTCGACGGGCAGCGCGTTGATCAGGGAGGCCAGTGGCAGCTTCAACTCGGCGCGTGCAGTGGAAACGGTGCTGATCCCGGCCGCCGCCGCCGACGGGGCAGCCGCCGTCGGCCGGGCCGCGCTCAACGGCACACGCAACGGCGTTGCCGCGGATGGCGGGACGGGAGCCGCTTCCGGGACGGGGACCGGAGCCGGGGCGGCCGTTCGCCCCACTGGTCGGCTGGGCACTGCTGCCACCCGCCGCGCGGAGAGGGTATGCAGCGGGGCCGATGCCGGAGTGGGTGCCGCGTCGGCTGGCTCGGCCACGTCAGCCGACGGCTTGCCGAACAGGCCCTTGACCAGGTTGAAAATTCTCATATCCGCGTCCGCGCTTGGTTCGTTGGTGTTTTTCTCGTCGCCCCCCCGGTCTCCACGAGAGCGAAGGGACGTAACGACGTGAGCCGATTGGCGCACGAACCGTGCCAGCGCGGCGGCTTCCTGACGGAGCGCCGTGCGGACGCCGGTTCACGAGGGAGAAAAGCCCACGCAGCAGGGCAGGAACATCGTTGCCACACCCTTGCTCCGCCATGCCCTGGCAACTCCGCTGCGACCGGCCTGCTTGTCCCAGGCATGGACTGCGGCTGTCCACAAAGCTCGTCCCGGTCCCCCACCCTGCGTGGGTCGGCGTCCCGGTTTCCCGCAGGAACGCCAGATTTTCTCGCGCATGACAACGCGCGGGAATGGGGCTTGCTTACAATTGCCCGGACATTGCCCCGCGGTTGCCGCGACCGGCCCGCGCCGTCCCCGACGCCCTGACGATGGATCACACACGAAAGATTCTGCTGGTGGATGACGAGACCGACCTGCTCGACATCTATCAGGAGGTGCTGCAAAAGCTGCCCGGCCCGCCGCAGATCACCCGTGCGGAATCCGGTGTAGCCGCCCTGGCCCAGCTCGAACGGAACACGTTCGATTTGCTCATCACCGACCTGCGGATGCCCCGCATGGACGGGCTTCAGCTCATTGCCATTGTGCGGCGCAAGTATCCGGCGCTGCGCACCGTGGTGCTAACCTCGCTGCCGGACGAGCAGTTCCGGGCGCGCGTCTATGCCCTGGGCGTGGACCTCTTCTGGCAAAAGCCCGCCACCGACACGGAGATGAACCTCTTCCGTGAGTGCATCGCGTCCATGCTCGAACGCGCCGAGGGTGGCGGCTTCCGCGGGCTGCAAAGCAAGAGCCTGATGGACATAATCCAACTCGAGTGCCTCTCGCAGAACTCCGTCGTCCTCCGCATCATCAATGGCCCGTTGCAGGGGCGCATTTGGATCAATCAAGGCGAACTCTGGGATGCCGAGGCCGCTGGCTTGCAGGGTGAGGAGGCGTTGCTCCACATTCTCGGCTGGAAGGCGGGCACCTTCGAGTCGCTTCCGCCCGAGCCGGACCATCCCCGCACCATCCAGAAGTCCGCCAACGCCCTGCTCCTCGAAAGCGCCCAGGCCCAGGACGAGGCCCGCTCGCAGGAGAGCGACACGGATCTGGTCCGTCGGACCGGGGCCAATCCGCTGCGCCGACTCGATGGGTTTGAGTTCCTGCTGCCGTTCAACGACGAAAAAAATCTGGGCCGCGAGGCGAGCGACATCGAAAACGCCGGGCTTCTTGCCGACTGGGCGCGGGCCACGCTGGAACGCTTCACCGCTCTGGGCGACAACCTCCAGGCCGGCACGCTCGATACGGTTGTTGCCCTCGGCCGCCACTGTCACTTCGGCCTTGCCTCTGCCAATGGCGTGCATTTCTGCGCCGGCTGGGGCAGCCACCTGGACGCCGCCGCCGTCCGCAAATCCACCAAGAAGGCCGCTGCGCTATGGGTCTCCTGAGCTTCCTTTCCTGGTCCAATAGCGAGGCGACCGCGATGGTCCGCCTGCCGTCGGGCAGTTTCACGGTGGATCGGACCGGCCGCGTGATCGCCTCCACGCTGGCCTCGAGTTTTCCCGCCCACCTGGTTGCGGCCATTGGCGCGGCGGTGTTGGGCACGTTTCAGGATGCCGCCGCCATGCAGCAACCGCTCACCGAACTGGTCATTCATTATCCCAGCCTGAAAATCACCGCCCGCGAGATGCGCGGGGGAGCCTTGATTTTCCTGGTCCCCATCAACCTGGCCGGCCCGGCCACTTAACCCCCGCGTTTATGAGCAAGATCCTCGACGAACTGGCCCAGCACATGGAGAACTACATCGAGTGCTGGAAGCAATTCTACAACTTCATCAACCTCGCCCGACAGAAGAAGTTCTCCGCCGAAGACGAAACGCACTTTCTCGAAGTCAAAAGCGTGCTCATCCAGGAGTTGGAGCTGATCGTCGCCGCGATGGAGGTCAACTCCCCCACCAAGGAGGAGGTCCATGCCCTCGTCGGCTCCGCTCCCTCGCTCCGCTTCCTCGCTGAATCCCAAGAAGGCGCGCTCCGCAATCTTGAGGCCCAGTGGCACCGGATTTACATCGGCTGGCACGCCATCCTCGGCCAGATCAAGGTCCAGCAGCAGGCCGAGGACGCCAAATCCCCCCTCGCCGGCCTCTTCAGCGCCAAGAAGCCCAAAAAGTAACCGCCCCCCCAAACCGCCAAGCGGGGCGCTTCACCTCGTGCATGCTGACGCGGGTCAAAGGGGCAGGACATCGTTCGCGGCGCGCAGGGCAACACGCGCCCAACCGGCAACAAGATGGGGGCAAAGCGCGAACGTGAATTTGGCGGAATTTCTGCCTAAACCGGCGACTTGCCGGGACGGGTTCTGCGGCGCGGCCATCCCGGTTTGGCGTGGCCCGCACCGGCCTTGGTTCGCCCAAAGCCGGCAAGGATGCCGGCGCTCCGCTGCGCGGGCAGGGCGAATGCCTAATTCACCATGGTTGCGGCGTCCGCCGCGCCGGGGCCATCGGTGCTCCATTCAGGATTGAACTGCGGTGTTTAAGTTCCAGCGGACGCTTCCGCCTCGGGTGGGATGATGGACATGCCGACGAGTTCGATCTGGCCGTCGGGTGCGAGCGCCTGGATTCGGAACCGCAGCGAACCAAACTCGACAACCGCGTTCACTTCCACCCGGTCCGGTCCCAGCTCGCGGCGCATGACCGCAGCCAGCGTCGTCTCCGCGGGCGCATCTATCTGGATCGCGTAAAACGCCTCCAGTTCGCCCGCCGTGATGGAACCGCGAAACGGGAATTCGACCGCAGGCGGCACCACGGCGGGCTTCTCGGACCGCCGAAACACCTGATCCACCAATGGCTCGGTGCCGCGCTTGACCACCAGGATGACATGGTCGCCGGCGTGTATTCGGGTGATCCCCTGCGGAGGAATGGCCTTGTCACCCCGAACGATCATCGCCACCACCACGCCACTGGGGAGAGCAAGTTCCTTGATCAGGCGCTCCGCCGCCAGCGAGTCCGGAGTGATGGCATAATCCCGGACTTCGCTGTCCACTTGGCGCAACGAGCTGATCTCCAACGTCACGGGCGGCTCCGGCTCGCGGGGCCGCTCCAAGCCCAACCAGCGGGCCACCGGCGTCAGGCTGGTCCCCTGCAGCACGGCGGAAACCACCACGATGAAAAACACCACGTCAAACAGCAGCGACGCATGCATTGGCGCTGCCGGCGTGGCCAACATCAGGGGAAACGTCGCCAGGGTAATCGGCACGGCGCCTTTCAGGCCGACCCACGACAGGAACGCAAGCTCCCGAAGATTGAAGCGAAACGGCAGCACCGACAGCAGCACGGCCACCGGACGGGCAACCAGCATGAGCACGAGGCAGATCAGGAGGGCTTTCCCGCTCACCTCCCACAGCCGGCTGGGAAAACACAACAGCCCCAGCGTGACGAACATGACAATCTGCCCCAGCCACGCGATCGCGTCATGAAAGCGACGGATGCCCTGTTGAAAGGTGATGGGCCGGTTGCCAACCACCACACCGGCCACATACACCGCCAGAAATCCGCTGCCATGACACTGGATGGCCGCCCCGTAGATCAGGAGACAACAGGCGCTCACCAGCACCGGATACAGCCCGGCGGCTCCCAGTTCGATGCGGTTGACCAGCCAGACCGCGGCATACCCGCCCGCCAGCCCGAGCAAGCCGCCAATCAACATTTGCGACGCAAACAGTTTCAACAGCCCCGGGCCAAACGTGACGTTGCCCAACAGTAATTCGATGCATCCGATGGTCAGGAAGATCGCCATTGGATCGTTGGAGGCGCTCTCCACCTCCAGCACCGCGGCGATTCGCTTGGGCAGGCCAATCCCGCCCCACCGGAGGATGGAAAACACCGCGGCCGCATCCGTGGAGCCGACAATGCTGCCCAGCAACAGGCCCTCCAGCAGGGAAATGCCCAGAATCCAGGACGCCGCCAGCCCGGTAATCACCGCCGTCACCAGCACCCCAAACGTGGCCAGCAACAGGGACGGCTGCCACGCCACCCGGATGGCCGCCAGCGAGGTGCCCAGCCCGCCGTCGAACAGAATCATCACCAGCGCCATCGTGCCGATCGCATGCGCCAGGGCGTAATTCTCGAATTCCAGCCCGCCCACCCCCTCCGATCCGGCCACCATTCCCACGAGCAGAAACAGCACGAGCACCGGCATGCCCAGGCGCGTCGAGAGCTTGCTCGACACAATCCCCAGCAGCAGCAGCACCCCGCCCACGAGAATCAATGTATCAATGAGGAACATTTGTTTGGGTGGCCATGGCCGGGAGCCTCCCCGCAGACTCGAAACCGACGGCGCTTCATCCGTCCCGGCAACGCGCTCAGGCTATTTTTCTCCGCCACGTTTCGCAATGCCGACCGCCCCGGGAAAAGTGCGACGCCGGTTGCTGCCCCCGCTGGCGCCGGGCGGCCGCGGTTGCGGCTGGATTCTGCGCACGGCCCCGCCCGGCTTCCGTTGCTGCCAGATTAAAACAGAACCCCGGAAGCCGTCGGGCGGCTTCCGGGGTAAAACTCTTGGCGGCAGTCGGGGCCGCCGTCTTCGCTCACACGTTGTAGGTGCTGCTGGCGGTGGTGCCGCCGCGGCCCGTCCAGTTGGTGTGGAAGAATTCGCCGCGCGGTTTATCCACCCGCTCGTAGGTGTGCGCGCCGAAGTAATCGCGCTGCGCCTGGAGCAGGTTCGCGGGCAGCACGGCGCTGCGATACTGGTCATAAAACGCCAGCGCGGTGCTGAACGCCGGTGCCGGAATGCCGCGCTGGGCCGCTGTGGCCACCACCTTGCGCCAGCTCTTCTGCGATTCCTTGATGGCGGCGCGGAAGTAATCGTCGAGCAGCAGGTTGGCCAGCTTTGGGTTCCGGTCGTAGGCCTCCTTGATCTTGCCGAGGAACACGCTGCGGATGATGCAGCCGCCGCGCCACATCAGGGCGATGCCGCCGTAGTTCAGGTTCCAGCCGTATTCCTTGGCGGCCGCGCGCATGAGCATGTAGCCCTGCGCGTAGCTGATGATCTTCGAGGCGTAGAGCGCGCGCCGGATGTCCTCGATGAACGCCGTCTTCTTTTCGGGGTTTGCCGCGATGCTCGTGAGTGCCGGGCGCGGGCCTTTCAGTTTGCGGGCCGCCTTCACCCGCTCCTCCTTCAGCGCGGAAACGCAGCGGGCATAGACCGCCTCGGCCATGAGGGTGATCGGGATGCCCAGTTCTTGCGAGTTGATGACCGTCCACTTGCCGGTGCCCTTCTGGCCGGCAGTGTCGAGAATCTTGTCCACCAGCGGCTGTCCGTCCTCGTCCTTCTTGGCGAGAATGTCGCGGGTGATTTCGATCAGGTAGCTGTCGAGTTCCCCGCGGTTCCAGTCCGCAAAGACCTGATGCATTTCGTCGGCGCTCATCCCGAGGCCGTTTTTCATGATGTTGTAGGCCTCGCAAATGAGCTGCATGTCGCCGTATTCGATGCCGTTGTGGACCATCTTCACGTAATGGCCGGCCCCCTGCTCGCCCACCCAGTCACAACATGGTTCCACGCGGCCGGTGGCGGGATCGGTCACCTTGGCCGCCACGGCCTGGAAGATGTCCTTCACATGCGGCCAGGCGGCGGGACTGCCGCCGGGCATGATGCTCGGGCCGCGCCGCGCGCCCTCCTCACCGCCGCTGACGCCGGTGCCGATGTAGAGCAGGCCCTTGCTCTCGACGTATTTCGTCCGGCGATTGGTGTCCTCAAACAGCGAGTTGCCGCCGTCAATGATGATGTCGCCCGGCTCGAGGTGGGGGATGAGTTGCTCAATGAACTCGTCCACCGGCTTGCCGGCCTTGACGAGCATCATGACCCGGCGGGGCTTCTTGAGTTTGGCCACCATCTCCGCGATGGAATGCGCGCCGAGAACTTTCGTCCCCTTCGCTTCGTTCGCGAGGAACTGGTCCACCTTTTCGGTGGTGCGGTTGTAGGCCACGACGGTGAAGCCGTGGTCGTTCATGTTGAGGATGAGGTTCTGGCCCATCACGGCCAGGCCGATGAGTGCGAGGTCACCTTGAGGTTGCATGAGCTTGAAAAGGGCCGGACAACGTGCCCGGAGCAGCGGCAGATTAGCCTGCCGGAAGGCCCGCAAAAGCAAAAATGAGTGCAACTGAACCGTGGCTTTTGGGCACCGGTGCCCACCCGGCGCGGAGCCGCTGTCTGGAATCTGGACAGGCCGGACGGCCGAAACTCCCCGCCACTCGGACCACGGTTGGTCAAATCCGATTGTGACGTGGCAAATCACAGCCGGCCCTTCAAATGGCGTGTTTTTTGCCTTCAAACGATGGGTTGATCAGGCCCCGTGAGGCCGGTCACTCCAAACTGCATCCATGCTCCCGCTCCGGCCATGCCCTGACCGGTTGGCGCGGCCCCCC
>JBKBTZ010000090.1:0-13688 GCA_046290825.1 Limisphaerales bacterium | reverse complement strand
CCCCATCATCGAGGAGGCCCCGGGCGGAATCGCGCACCGGTTCAAATACCACATAGACTTTCCGGCGGTCGAGAAGGTCCTGGCCCGGGAGGACATCGCGGCCATTGCTGTTTCGCGCCCGACCAATCCGACCGGCAATGTCCTGACCAACGCGGAGGTGGAGCGCCTCTCGCGACTCGCGGCGGAGCGGGGCATTCCTCTGATTCTCGACAATGCCTATGGCGCGCCGTTCCCCAACGTGATTTTTGTGCCCGCCCGGCCACACTGGGCACCGCACGTCATCTTGACCCTGAGCCTGTCCAAGCTCGGCTTGCCGGGCGCCCGCACGGGGATCGTGATCGGACCGGAAAAAATCATCGCGGCCATCGCCGGGCTGACGGCCGTTGTGGGGCTGTCAAACAACACCGTCGGCCAGCAACTCGTTCTTCCCTGGGTCGAAGATGGACGGATTCTTCGGTTTGGCCCGGACCTGTTGCGGCCCTTCTACGAGAAACGCAGCCAACAGGCGGAAGCCTGGGCGCGGGAGTTTTTCACCGCCAACGGCGTGGACTGGCGCATGCATCTGAGCGAGGGGGCCTTCTTTCACTGGCTTTGCCTCCCACGCCTGAAGCTCCCCACCCGCGACCTCTACGCGCGGCTCAAAGCGCGACGGGTGCTGACAGTGCCCGGCGAATACTTCTTCTTTGGCCTGCGCGAAGACTGGCCCCACGCGCACGAGTGTTTGCGCGTGAATTTTTCCGGCCGCCCCGAAGTGGTCCGGGAGGGCCTCCAAATCATCGCCGAGGAAGCCGCCCGGGCGCAGCGTTGACATCTCCGGCGGCAACCGACAACGACCTTCGTGCAAAGGCTAACCCGTTCGGGTAGTAGCCATCCGTCGCTGTTCGAGGCTAGCTTCACTGTCGCCCGCATTGCCCTCCCGGCGATTGGCGGGCCGCAAACATCCGCAAACCCATGAAAACCATACCCGCCCGTCCCCTCACCCGCCTGGCCCTCGTGCTGTCCCTCGCCGCGGCCTCCGCCCTGCACGCGGAACTGGCTGCACCCTATACGCCGGACAGTTTCACAAGCTATCTGTTCCACTTCAACGAGCCGCCCGGTTCGTCCATCGCGACCAACTTGGGCACGGCGCCCTACAACGCCGTTGCCTTCGATGGTGATCCCTACGCCGGAGACGGCATCAGCCAGCCGACTGTCACCACCTTGTTCGGGGCGACGGCCTTTCCCGGCTTTGGAACCGCCGCCAACATTGGGGCTGCCGACCTCGGTTTTGGCGTGGACCGCAACGGGGACGGCGCCTACATGCTCGACGACAACGCGCCGTTGTCGCCCGACCGCTTCCTCGACCACGCCACCATCTACGGCATAGGCAACCAGTTCACCCTCGAAGCAATGATCAAGCTGCCCGCGATCACCGGCGCGCAGCGGGAGATCATCTGCACCGACAACAGCGAGGGCACCGCCGCCAACCGCGGGTTCCAGTTTCGCGTCAACACCAGTGGACAGCTCGAATTCAACTGCATCGGCGGCACGGGCGGGGCGTTGACTCCGGCCATCCCCACCAGCGGCCCCCACGCTTTCGTGCCCGATGAATGGTTTCACGTTGCGGCCGTGTATGATGGCGGCCGCCTCAGCCTCTACTGGACCCGCGTGGACGGCACGCATACCACGGCCAATCTCCTCGCCGGCCCGGTTCCCCGGAACATGGACTTCAACGACGACGCCCCGATTGTCATCGGTAACGAGGCGCGCGTGGTGGGCACGGCCGGTTCCCAGGAGGGACTGCGCGGCCAGATTGACCAGGTGCGCATCAGCCAGATTGCCCGCGCTCCGGGCGAGATGCTGTTTGCCACGACCAACGTCACCATTGTGCGCCAGCCCCTGCACCAGGGGGTGGACTACGGCGGCACCATTCTGTTGAGCGTCGGCGCCTCGAGCGCGTCCGCCGCCGGTTATCAATGGCGAAAGAACGGGACGCCCATCCCCGGCGCCACGGCCAACGCGCTCCTCATCACCAACGCCGCCGCCGCAGACGCGGGCAACTACGATTGCGTGGTCACCAATGCCATCGGCAGCGCCGCCACCAGTGCGGTCGCCACGGTGACCATCGGCGCGGCCAACTTCCTCGCCCATCGTTACAGTTTCACCTCCGACGCGAGCGACAGCGTGGGCGGCGCGCACGGCACGAACTTTGGCACGATCACCGGCGGCCTGTTGCAACTGGACGGCTTCTCCGGCTACGTGCAGCTCCCCTCCGGCATCATCCCGACCAATCACGGCGCGGTGACCATCGAGGTTTGGGGTGATTACGGCGTCATCGCCAACAACACCATGCTCTTTGCCTTTGGCGACGTGGCGGGCACCGTGGGCACGAACTACCTCTTTTGCACGCCGCATTCCGGCGTGAACACCCGCATTGCCATGACCGCCGGCACGGGGGGCACCGAGCAGCAGGTGGTTTCTCCCGGCGTGCTGGACAACCGCGCGGTGCATCTCGTGGCCGTGTTTAATCCGCTCCAGGGCCACATTTCGCTTTACACCAACGGCGTGTCGGCCGGTTTCGCCCGCACCAACTTCGGCGTGCCGCTGGCCGCGCTGGTCAACAATCTGAGCTACATCGGCCGCTCGCTTTACGCCGCTGATCCGCTGCTGGCGGGCAACATTGACGAGTTCCGCATCTATCGCGGTGCGCTGTCCCCGGCCAGCGTGGCCAAGGCCTTCCTGCAAGGCCCCGCCAACCCGCTGAGCGACGGCCCCGTCGCGCTGCTGGTCAGCCCGACCAATCAAACCCTCGCCAGCGGCCTGCCCGTAACTTTCACCAGCCTCTTCAGCGGCCGCGAACCCATCACCTACCAGTGGTTCAAGAACGGCTCGCCTGTAAGCGGCGCGACCAACGCCTCCTACTCCTTCACGGCCACCGTGCCGGACAACGGCGCCACCCTGCAGGTCTTCGCCACCAACAACGTCGGCGGCACCAACTACTTTGCCGCCAGCGCCACGGCCACGCTTACCGTGCTGGTCCCGCCGACCCTCGCCTGGCTGGGCGGGGTCAACGGCGACTGGGACACGACCACCGCGAACTGGACCAACGAGGTTTCCGGCTCTGTGGTCGCGTGGTCGCCGTTCAGCGGCGCGCGATTCGATTCGCGCGGCGCGGCGCAGCCGGTGGTCAACCTGACGGTCGCTGCCAACCCACTCGAAGTCATCATGAATGACAGCGGCACCTACACGCTGACCTCCTACGCCCTGAATGGCTCGCTCACGGGCATCGGGTCGCTCACCAAGTCCGGCAGCGGCACGCTGGTCATTGACGTGACCAACACCATGAGCGGCCCGGTGCAGATCAACGCCGGCACGCTCCAGATCGGCAATTCCTCGACCTCCGGCGGCCTTGGCTCCGGCCCGGTCACCAACAACGGGGCGCTCGTCTTCCAGCGCGCGGATGAGTTCACCGTGGCCAACGAAATCTCCGGCTCCGGCACAGTGGCCCAGTCGGGATTCGGCGGCGTCATTCTCACCGGGAGCAACAGCTACGCTGGCCTTACCACGGTTTCCGCCGGCACCCTCAAGCCGCGGCACAGTTCCGCGCTGGGCACGGCGGCAGCCGGCACGCAAGTGGATGTCGGCGGCCAGGTCTATGTGGATGTGAACATCAACCTCGAGGGCGAGGCCTTCACCCTCAACGGGAATCCCGCCCTTCGCAAGGGTGGCGCGGGCGTCTCGACCCTCAGCGGCCCCATCACCCTTGGCTCGGACACCGGCATCCTGATTGACGGCGGAGCCACGCTGAACCTCACGGCCACCAACGGCATCACCAGCACGGGTGCGAACCTGCTGCTCGATGGCGCGGCCAACTCCTTCGGTTTCGTCGCCGGCCCCATCAATCTCGGGGGCGGTGCGGGCACGCTCAGCAAGGCGGGCAGCGGCACCTGGACACTCGGCGGATCGAACGCCTTCCAACTCGACGTCATTCCGGCGGGCACGTTGGTGCTCTCGAACAACCACGCGCTCGGCACCAATCTGAACGTCGTGCTCTCCAGCACCACCGGCGGCCCCGGCCTGTCCGGCACGCGGCTGACCCTCGCGGGCGGGGTCACATTTGGCGCCAGCCGCTCGCTAACGATGCCCTCCAGCGGGGCGGGCACGATCCGCTCGGCATTCTTCAGCACCGGCGCGGGCGCGACCAACACATGGAACGGCACGGTCTCGTTGAACGGCGATTTCGATCTTGGCAACACCATCGGATTCGGCGTGGACGCGAACAACACCTTCGTCATCAATGGCACCATCACGGCGGAGGCCAGTTTCCCCGGTAAACTGCTCGTGCGCGGGAATGCCGCCGGCACCGGTTACCTCAATGGCAACATTCTGCTCCACGCCGCGACCGGCCAATTCCAAGTGGACGACGGCTCGACGTGGGTGTTGTCCGGCCCGGGCAATACCTGGCTTACCACCATCTTTGCCGGCAACGGCACCCTTCGCCTCGGGGTCCACAACGGTCTGCCGGCCGGCACGGTGCTGACCGTGGGCAATGGCACCGCCAACCGCCTCGACCTCGCCGGGTTCAACCAGAACGTCGGCAATTTGGACATCCCCGGCGGGGGACTCTTGATCACCAACTCCAGCGCAGCCAACGCCTCCACGCTGACCTTGGCCCTGCCCGGCACGGCCAACTATGGCGGCTCCTTTGGCGATGGCGCGAAGGCGTTGAACCTGTCGCTCACGAGTGGCACCCTGGCGCTGACCAACCCGGTTTCGCTCAATCTCACCAAGTCCACCCTCAGCATCGCCAGCGGCGCGGCGCTGCAATTGGACTACACCGGCACCAACACCATCGGCGGACTGATCTTGGGCGGCACTCCGCAGGCGCCAGGCCTTTACAACAGCACCACCTCGCCCGCCTTCCTCGCGGGCATGGGCAACCTGCTTGTCGTGCCGCCCGTCGCGTCGTATCCCACGAACATCACGGTCACGGTTAGTGGCAGCACGCTGAACGTCTCGTGGCCGGGCACGCACCTCGGCTGGATTCTCCAAAGCCAAACCAATGCCGCGGCGGTTGGCATCAACACCAACTGGGTGGACCTCCCGGCCACCGCTTCAGTCACGAACACCAGCTTCCCGATCAACCCGGCCAACCCGACGGTGTTCTTCCGCCTGCGTAAACCCTAACCACGGCACGCGCGTTTCCCTTGGGGAGGAGTTCGCCCGGTGGCGGACTCCTCCTCTTTCTTCGCCAGCAGTATGGGCAACGCATCCCGGGCTTTTGGTTAGCGAAATCCGAGGGGCCTACCCGTCCGTGTAAGTGACCCGTCAGTCCGGCTGTGCTAGCCTACCTCCCTACTTTCATGAGCCTTTCCTCCTTCGCCGGAAATCTTCGGGCCGTGCCGTGGTTCCTTTTGCCCCTCGTAGTTTGTCTGCTGATCGCGGGAACATCCCCGGCCCAAACCAACTTTGCCGTGCTGGCCAGCGATGGGGTGTGGACCTGGTATAACGACCCGCGTGCCCTCTTCCACAATGGGCGCCTCTATTTCGGCTACGTCCGCGCGGACGGCAAAACCGCCATGAGCGTTTTCACCCCGGCCACTGGCGTCACCTCCAACCTGTGGGTGTCGGGGTTCACGCAGGTGGACGACCACAACAATCCCGGCCTGCTTGTCCGGGGCGACGGTCACCTGCTCGCCATCTACGCCCGGCACGGCACGGACCAGTGGTTTGCCTACCGCCGCAGCGTGACCAACGACCCGCACACGACCGCCGACTGGGCCGCGGAACAGCAGATTCCCAATAGTGGCGCGGGCATGACCTACGCCAACCCCTTCCAGCTCGCCGCCGAATCCGGACGGATTTACAACTTCTGTCGCAACACCAATTACAACCCCACCTTTTTTACTTCGATGGACGGCGGGAACACCTGGTCCGCCCCCCAACACTTCATTCGCACCGGCACCGGCAGCGTCCGGCCCTACGTGAAATACGCCTCCGACTACAACCAGCGGATTGATTTTCTCTACACGGACGGTCACCCGCGCGACGTGAACAACTCGCTTTACCACCTCTACTACCAGGCCGGGGGCTTTTACCGGACGGACGGCAGCCTGGTAAAAACCCTTGCCGGGCTGCCGTTATTGCATGACAGCGGCGAGCGCGGCTCGGTCATTTACCAATACAACGCCGCCGCGCAGTCCGATCCGAACGAGTGGATTCCAACCGGCCGTGCCTGGTGTTGGGAGATTGCCAATGACACCAACGGCGCGCCCGTCGCTGTTTTCACCGTGCAGCGTGACGATGTGACGGGCACCGGCTGGAACCACGACCGGATCTACTACTATTACGCCCGCTGGACGGGCACGAACTGGCAGAAACGCTTCGTTGCCCAAGCGGGGCGGCCCCTTTATTCCGCCGAGGACGACTATGCTGGCGGAATATGCCTGGATCCCCAGAACCCGAATGTCATCTATCTTTCCAGCAACGCGCAGAACCCGTTTGACCTCTCTTCCACCACCAACGTCCCCCTCAGCGGCTCCGGCCGCTATGAATTGTGGCGCGGGGTCACCAGTGACGGCGGATTAACCTTCACCTGGACCGCCATCACCACCAATTCCACCGCCGACAATCTGCGCCCCTACGTGCCCCGGCGGAAGGGCGGCGAACCCAGCGTGATCTGGTTCCGTGGCACCTACACGACTTACACCGCCTACAACTGCCAGATCGTCGGCCTGTTCACCACGCCCATTCCGCCACCGCCCTTCACGCCGGCGCACACCTATGTGGACGCCACCGCCGGTCCGGGTGGAAACACCACCCTCGCTAACGGTTCGGTGTTCACGCCGCCGCTTAACGGCGTCACTGGAATGGACAATCAATGGGAGGAACGCACCGTATTTGGCTCGCACGGCAACATCTTCGAGGCCGGCGGCGAGGTGGCCGAAGACGCACCCGAGTTGCGCACCACGTTGAACGGGCTGGTGCCCGGGGCAAATTACGCCGTCTTCGTGCATTTCTGGGATGCCACCGGCACCACGGAAAACTGGCACATCCGCGCCGGGTTCAATTCCAATCCCGGCGCAAACACCGCATATTCCGCCGCCGATGCGACGGCCATTGCCGGGGCCACCGCTGCCGTTCCCGCCAGCGGCCTGAACTATTTGGCCGCGCCCACCCTGTTCACCGAGGCCAACCGGGTTCTGTTGGCCGGCTCCATCGGCACCAACACCGCCGACGCCGCCGGCCAGATGAGCATTTTCGTGGATGACCTCCCCTCGCCCATTGGCGCCAACCGGCGCACCTGGTATGACGGATTGTCCTACCTGCCCGCCCCGGCGACCAACCCACCCTCCCTCACCTCGAACCGGGTGGGTGACAGCGTGGTGCTGTCCTGGCCCGTCAGCCATGTCGGCTGGATTCTCCAGGTGCAAACCAACGCAGCGGAGACCGGGCTGGGTGGTCATTGGGTGAGCCTGCCCGCTTCTTATCTGACCAACCAGATCACGGTTTCCCCCGCCCTGCCCTGCGCGTTTTACCGGCTGGTTCGGCCGTGACCCGGGTCAGTGCGTCGAGTGCCTCGCCGCATTTTTTTGTATTGCCTCGGATGGAAAGCGCGGCTAAGGAGGCTTGTTAGCAGAGTTGAACGGTGGGTGAACTGCGAAGCGGCCCCGAGTTCAGATATCATTCGCGTTTCCCAACCCATCCGAGGTGCCCCATGAACATCCCATCCCTCCTGCGCTGGGGCGGTTTGCCCCTGACGACCGCGTGGCTTCTGTTGTCCGCACCAGCCCCGGCGGCCACCTACACGGTGACCACGGCGGCGGACACAGGTTCCGGTTCCTTGCGCGAGGCCATCACCTTCGCCAACGCGAACCCCGGCCATGACTTCATTCACTTCGACATTGCGCCGTCCAACATGGTGCATGTCATTTCATTGACGGCGCCCTTGCCGCCCATCACCGAGAGTGTGACGATAGATGGCCTGACCCAGCCCGGCAGCCTGCCGAACGCCCTGCCGGAGGGCTTCAGCGCCACAAATCTCATCACTCTTTCCGGCGCACTGCTCGCCGGCGTCACCAATCCCCCCGTGCCCGCTGTTCCCGGGAATGACTCCTGGCTCACGAACGCGCCGCATGGACTGGTGGTGCGCGCCAACGACGTGACCGTGCGGGGCCTCCGTATCATTCGTTTCCTCGGCGGCAGTTCGCTGACCAACTGGCCCTCCGCCATCGCGTTGTTCCGGGCCACGAACACGGTGATTGAAGGCTGCGTGATGGGGGTTTCCGCAGACACTTCGATCGAGGCGGCCAACTGGGCAGGCATTACTGCCGATCATTGCGCCACCGTCCGCATCGGCGGCACGAATGTCGCCCAACGCAACCTTCTCGCCAGCCAGCCCGCCTGGCAAATGCGCTTCTTCAACAGCGTGTCCAACGTTGTCGAAGGAAATTTCGTCGGCCTGGCCGCCCGCTTCCCTGCTGCTCACATCGCTCCGGGCCCGGGTGTGGTTTTCGAGGGCGGATACCACAACCGCGTCGGCGGCCATTCGCCCGGTGCGCGGAATTCCTTCGCCTTCGTCGGCGCCTGGATACTGGATCCGGATCTGGACGGCGCGGTGCTGCTGCGCGACTCCCACACCAACGCGGTGTTGGGCAACTGGTTCGGCCTCCGTCCGCCGGGGACGGTTTGCGTGACCGGTGGAGGTGAAAGCCCGTGTGGCTTGGGCGTGCTTGGCGTTTCCCGCGGTGTGGTTATTGAAAACGGTTTTGAGAACCGGGTCGGCGGCCCGTCCGTTCCATCGGGCAACGTCATTTGCGGCGGCGTGGGGGGGGTGGACATTGCCGGCACCAACGCCGCCATGAACTTCGTCCAGGGCAACCGCATCGGCACGCATCCCGACGGCCTGGCCAACAGCACCTTCGCGCTGGGACCAACCAGCAGCGGCAACGGAGATGGAGTGGTTTTGCGGCAGGGAGCCGCCTTCAATCAGGTCGGCGGAGCGGCCGACGGGGAGGGCAATTTGATCGCCAACAATTCCGGCCATGGCGTTGCCCTGTTCGACGCGCGCACCAATCAGGTCTTCGGCAACTTCATCGGCACCGACCTCACCGGCACCAACGCCCTTCCCAACGGCACCTTTGGCGGCGGCGGTGACGGCGTTTACCTGAGTGACGGTGCCTCCGAAAACGACATTGGCGGGCCCTCTCCGGGCGAGGGCAATCTTATCTCCGGCAACCACAATCACGGGGTTCATCTGGCCGGTTTCGACGTCGAAGCCAACCGGGTTCGCGGCAATCTCATCGGGCCGGCGATCAATGGCGTCACCCGGCTCCCCTACCAGCCGCCGTTGTTTTTGGACCGTGGCAACTACGCCTCCGGTGTGCGCATTGATGCGGAAGCCTCGCGCAACCAGATCGGCGGTTACACCGAGGCCGAGGGCAACTTGATTTCTGGCAACGGGGAATACGGCGTCCACATTGTCGGCCTTTCCGAAATCGGCCCCGCCAGCGACAACCGGATTCTGGGCAACCGCATCGGCACCGACCGCACCGGCCTGCTGCCCTTGGCCAATGCCCTCGGCGGCGTTCGCATCGAATCCGTCGGCAACATCGTGGGCGAGCCGCCGATCCTCATCTTCCAACGCCCGCCCGGTGGCGCTCCCCTCCCCCTGCCCTGGCCCTCGGCCGCGAACTTTGGAGCGCCGGGCAATCTCATTTCCGGGAATGGCGGCCCCGGAGTCATCCTGGACGACTCGAACAATCTCGTTTCCGCGAACCGCATCGGCACGGACCGCGAGGGCACCAACGCGCTGCCCAATATGGCCGCGGGTGTGCTGGTTCGTCACAGTTACAACACCATTGGCGGAACGCAGGCGGGTGAAGGCAATCTCATCTCCGGCAACGCCGGCCCGGGCGTGAAGCTCGCCACCGGCTGGGCCAACGACAACCTGGTCGAGGGCAACCTCATTGGCACCGACTGGACCGGCACCAATGCCCTGCCCAACACCGGCGATGGCGTGCTCGTGACCGATGACGCCTACGCCAACACCATTGGCAGCTTCCGAGGGAACACCATTTCCGGCAACCTTGGCCACGGGGTGACCCTCCTTGCGACCCCGAGTTTCAGCGGGATTACCGCCGACAACCTGGTTCGCTCCAATCGCATCGGAACAGACCTGACCGGAGAGTTGCCAGTGCCCAATGCCAGCAACGGGGTCCATGTGGTGGGAGCGCCGGGAACCGCCCTCGTGGGCAACCTGCTCTCGGGCAATGCCGGCGCGGGCGCGCACCTCCAGACCGTCACCAACGGCCTGCTTCAGGCCAATGTCATTGGTGCCAACGCCTCCGGAGCCACCGCGCTGCCCAACGCTGGCCCCGGTGTCCGTCTGCACAACGCCTCGGGGGTTCTCGTGGGCGATGCGCTGGCCGAGACCAATGGCAACCGCATCGCCTTCAACACCGGCCATGGAGTGCTCATGACCGGCAGCAGCGCGGGCAACCGCATCCTCGGCAACTCCGTTTCAGAAAACGGTGCCCTGGGCATCAATCTCGACACCCTCGCCGACCCGCCCTCCGGCGTGACGTCCAACGATCCCCTCGATTTTGACGCTGGTCCGAACGGGCTTCAGAACTTTCCCGAGTTGACGGTTGCCGTGGTCAGCGGCACGAATACCGTCATCAGCGGGGAACTGCATTCGACGCCGCTCCGGGCATTCACCATCGAACTGTTCCGCAACGCTCTCGCCGACCCCAGCGGCCACGGCGAGGGCGACGTGCTTGTGGCCCGCACCAACCTTGCCACCGATGCTGCCGGAAACGCCGCGTTCAGCCTCGCAGTTCCCGGAGAATGGGCTGGCTGGGGGTTCGCTGCGACCGCCACCGATCTCACCACCGGCGACACCAGCGAATTTGGTCCCGCTACCGTGGCGCTTCCTCCGTTGGAGTTTGTCTTCACGCACCGGGACGGCGGCGATTTCGAGGCCGGCTTTCCCGCCGCCAGCGGCATCGGGTATTCCGTGCTGACCAATGCGGACCTGACCACCACCAACTGGGCTGTTTACACAAATCTGACCGGCACGGGCGGCACCAACACCATCCGTTTCCCCGTCACCGGCGCACCCAAACTTTTCTTCCGGCTGAGGGTTCCCTGAGCCGCTCACTCAGAGCATCACGCGGAAATTGTATCGCCCCGCCACCAGTTGAAAAACCTGCCGAACCGGCTCTCACGCAGGAACTGCGCGCCAGCGGCGCGCCAAGCTGCCCGGCCACCTTCTGTCTCGTTCGCTGCTTCCGTGGCCGCGACACAGAGCCTTGCGGCGCTGTTCGCAGGCACGCTGACCCGCAGCTCCAGTTCACCGCCGCGTCGCTCCCATGCGCCCTCGAGGCGCCCATAGACGCTGCTGTCATGCGCCTCACCCAGTCGAGGCCGCGCGCGCATTCGGGCTTGAGATCGAAATGGCGGAAGCCGTTCTCCTGCGGGTTCCAACTGGATGCCCGCGCGCGTGCGGTAAAAACAGCCGCCGAGCCGCGCGGTGCAAGGATGGTGCCGCCTGCCATAGAGCATTTTCATAAATTCTGTAGCGAGCAAGACAGGTGGGCCCCTCACCCCTTCCCTGTCCCCATCGGACGGGGAGAGAATTCGCCCAACCCAAGTTCGCGCTTTGAACCCCTAAACCGTCCCATGGGAGCGCCGACGTCCTCGCCGGCTTTGGGCGCGCGAAAGCCGAATGCCAGCGAGGACGCTGCGCTCCGGTTTGGGGGAGGGTGCCCGAAGGGCGGGTTGAGGGGGGAGGCGTGCGTTTGTAGCGCTACAACATTTATGGGAACGGTCTGGCGCGCCGGGTTGATGTCCTCCCCAGCGTGCTGTTCACGTCCATGACCATTTGAAGCCAGCCCACACCGTTCTCTTTCGGCTCCGCGTCGAATGTCACCTGCGCGTCATACGTCCCCCCCGTCTTCTCGCGCGTCGGCTCCTCGGCGCACATCCCGGAGACGGTGTTCCCAATTGTCCGGCGCACGGCGGCGTGGAGTTGGTAAGCCTCCATGCTACCCGGCGTGGGCGTGACACTCGGCGTTGGGGACAACGGCGACGCCGTCCAGGAAAGAGCCGTGCCTGACCAAAGATTCAGCCTTGCGATATCGTTTTGATTCTCATATTTTCCGTAATGACCGAAATTCCTGAACAAATGAACAAACTCAGCCCGGTTCAACAGAAGTTCATTCTCCACTGGGGCGAGATGGGAACCCGCTGGGGCATCAATCGCACCGTGGCGCAGATTCACGCCTTGCTGTTCATCTCGGAACGGCCGCTGAATGCCGACGACCTGGTGGAAACCCTCGGGGTCGCCCGGTCAAACGTCAGCAACAGCCTCAAGGAACTCCAAGGCTGGGGGATCGTTCGGCGCGTTCACGTCATGGGGGACAAGCGTGACCACTTCGAGAGCATGAAGGACGTTTGGGAAATGTTCCGCGTGGTCTTGGACGAGCGGAAGAAACGCGAAATTGATCCCACGATTACCATTTTGCGCGAGTGTGCCGCCGAGGCCGGGCGCGACCGGGAAACCGACAAATACACGGAGCGAAAACTGGTCGAACTGGCCGATTTTTTTGAGACCACCACGGCGTGGTATGACCAAATCCGGTCCTGGCCCACCGGGGCGCTGACCAAGTTCATGAAGGCGGGCGACAAGGTGCGCAAGCTGCTGGGGATCGCCACGGAATGACCCATGACTGCGAGTCCCGGAACCATTCGCGGGCGGGTCTATTACGACGCCCAGTGCCGGTTTTGCGTGGGCGGCGTCCGCCGCTGGGGCGGTCTGTTCGCCCGGCGGGGCTTTGTCTGGCGGCCGCTGCAATCGCCCGAGGCACCGGCACGGCTTGGCATGGCTCCCGCAGCACTGCGGGGGGAAATGAAGTTGCAACTGGCTGACGGAACCGTGCGCGGCGGAGCGGATGCCTGGGCGACCTTGTGCCTTTCCGTCTGGTGGTTGGCATGGCTGGGTGCTTTGCTGCGGCTGCCGGGAATCCGAACGCTGGCCGCGGCAGCCTACCGCTGGGTGGCTCGCCACCGCCACTGCCTGGGCGGGGGCTGTGAAATCGAGGCGACCGTTACCGCGCCTCCGCGGCACGGCGCGTTCCTGGAGCTTCCTTGATCCGGCAATGCTTCGTCAGTGCCGCGGCAAAAACATGCAGAGACCTCTGAACATCGGCTGTTTTTTTGAACTGGTTGATTTTTGTGCGTGCCAACCCGGCAAATTTTGAAAAGGCGACCGTGTCGCGCGAAGCGGTGCAACCGTTTGTGCCCGCGAGTGAGCTTGGCGGTGTTTCTTTGGCTGCTCGCGTAGGCTACCTCGCCCCGGGCGGCTCAAGCGGCACGCACGTTGACCCAGCGTTTCAAGTTCCAGACCACGCATTTGAATTCCAGTTCCAGCCGGTTGCGCGCCCACCCCACATACCGCACCCGGCGGTAACCCAGGCTCCGCTTCCAATGGCCGAAGATCTTTTCAATCCCGCTGCGGATGGCGCTCAAGGCCCGGTTCAGCCTCTGAGCGGTGGCACTCAAGCGCTGGCCCCGGCGCGCCCGGCGCACAATGCCGTTCGCCACCCCGCGCCGCTTGAGCCACTGGCCGCGCGCTTCACTGTCATAGGCCTTGTCGGCGATGACGACTTGTTCGTCGCCGTCCACCACGGCTTCAAAACGCTGGCTGT
>JBKBTZ010000089.1:0-13883 GCA_046290825.1 Limisphaerales bacterium | reverse complement strand
ACCGCCATCCTCACCGCGCCTTGCGCCTCATCCTCAACTCCCGCCCAGTTCTATGAGCCTGCCAGCCAAACGCCCTGTAACTGCCGCTGTAGCCACATAAACCGGCTTGTATCCCGATACCCGGAAAGATAGCCCAGCGGCAATTCCGCGCGGGGCCGGACGAGGAAAACCAGCGCGTAACAGAACAGGCACGGGCGCGGCAGGTCGTCAAAATGCGGGCTGCAACAAAGCCAGGTGGTGGCGTGAGCGGCTTCGAAGTAGTCCTGCCGCGTTTCGATGAGCCGTTGCAGCCGACCGAGGTCACGCATGGCCCGGCCCCTGGATGATCCAGATCGTGCGCCCCATGCTTTGCTGCTTGGCGATGCGCCGGGGCAGCCGTTGCATGGCGCAATGCAGGTCCATGCCGGTGCCTTGCGCGCCGCGGGGGATCGACAACGCCCGTCTCGCCGCCCGCTCGCGCAACACGTCCTCGAGGTCTTGCACCGTGCCTTCCCAAAACTCGCCGTGCCCGCGTCCGCCCCCCGGCTCGGTAGGCCGCCACGGCTCGCAATGGTCAATCAGTTCCATGAACCACTGCCACGGGTGCAATGCCTTGAGGTCCGGCAGCAACTCGGGGTGTTGCCAGTTCTTCACGCCGTAGCGGGCGGACTTGACCGCGGCGGCAATGTCAGGAGTTGGCCGGACAACTGAATGCCCGTCAACTTCCGGCGATTGAATCCAAATTTTTCCATCGCTCGCTGTTGTTGGTTTGAATCCGCCGTCCCGAAGGCGCGTCGAACCGGTTCATGGCCCGCACGAAAGGCTTCACCCTCATCGAGTTGCTCGTGGTCATCGCGATCATCGCGGTGCTCGCGGCGATGCTGCTGCCCGCGCTGGCGCAGGCGAAACAGAAGGCGCAGACCACGCGCTGCAAGTCCAATCTCCGCCAGCTCGGCCTGGGTTATACCATGTATGCGGATGATCACGATGGACGTTATCCCATCTCCGGAAATGTCATCGCATGGAACCAGATTGACCCCGGCACCGGCAGTCCCTCGTGGATGCAGCAACTTATCGCGTATGCGTCCACCACGAACGTTTATCGCTGCCCTAGCGACCAGAAATGGATTTTCAGCTACTTCAACGGAGCGCGGGCGGCGTTCGTTCAGGCCGGGCGCGCGGCCCCCATCAATACCCGGCTCATCCGCTATCCGTCCGCGCTGGTGATTTCCGGCGACACGGCGTGGGATTACCCTGGCACGGTGGATGACGCCGACAAGGACGACTACACGCAGAACTGTGTGGGCGGTCCCGAGAATGGCATCGAGTGGATGGAGTGGCGCGTCCACAACAAGGGCCAGAACCTCCTCTTTTCCGACGGCCATGTTGCGTGGTATCGCAAATACAACACCAACGAGATGACCTTCCGCTACGATCGGATGCAGGGCTGGCAATGAGGCGGCGGGCGAAAGGCATTTGAATTTGGCCCCCACCGCGGTGAACATTCGCGCCATGATGCCCGCCAACCCAGGACCGATCCCGCCGCTCCGCCACGAGACGACGGCGGGCAACTACTTCGTCGCGAACTACCCGCCCTTCGCGTTCTGGAAAAAGGACGCCGTGCCCGAACTGCTGGCCGCGCTGGAGCGAACACCCCTTGTCACTCCTCACGCATTACGCATCGCGGAGGCGGAAGACGCAGGGATTAAGAGCAAGATTGCGAGCAAGAACACGGGAAGTGACACGCCGCCCCCGCCTCCCCTCGGCCTCTACACCCACATCCCCTTCTGCCGGAAACGCTGTCACTTTTGTTATTTCAAGGTCTATACGGACAAGGATGCTTCCGAAATCCGCCGCTACTTGGACGCGCTGCTGGCCGAGCTGACGATTTACTCGGCCAAGCCCGCCGTCGTTGGGAGGAAGCCCAAGTTCATCTATTTCGGCGGTGGCACGCCGAGTTATCTTTCGCCTGACCAGTTGAAATTCCTCACCGACGGGATGAAGCGCCTGTTGCCGTGGGACGAAGCGGAGGAAGTCACGTTCGAGGCCGAGCCGGGCACGCTCACGGACCACAAACTCCGCGCGATTCGCGAATTGGGCGTCACGCGCCTGAGCCTCGGCATCGAGCATTTCGACGATCACATCCTCGAAGTGAACGGCCGCGCGCATCGTTCGAAGGAAATCCAGCGTGCCTACGGCTACGCCCGCGAAATCGGCTTCCCCCAGATCAACATTGACCTCATCGCTGGCATGGTTGAGGAGACGGAGGACAAATGGCGCGAGGCGGTGGCGAAGGCCGTCGCGTTGCGGCCAGATTCCGTGACGATCTACCAGATGGAGGTACCCTATAACACGGGCATCTACCAGCAGATGAAGGCCGAGGGCAAACTCGTCGCGCCCGTGGCCGATTGGGAAACCAAGCGCGCCTGGGTGGATTACGCCTACCGCGAGTTTGAGAAAATTGGCTACACCGTGACCAGCGGAACGACGGTGGTGCGCGATCCGGAGCAGGTGAAATTCGCGTATCGGCAGGGCCTGTTTTCCGGGGCGGACGTCCTTTCCATCGGCGTGGCCAGCTTCGGCCATCTCAACGGGGTGCATTACCAGAACCACCACGAGTTCGGCTCCTACCTCGAGGCCGTGGGTGCCGGGCGCCTGCCGGTCTATCGTGCGCTGACACCCACAACGGAGGAACGCTACATCCGCGAATTCATCCTGCAGCTCAAGCTCGGCAGCGTGAGCGCGGCGGCGTTCACGAACAAGTTTGGCCGCGACCCGCGCGAGCAGTTTGCCGCGCCGCTCGCCGCGCTGCGGACGGAAGGTTTCCTGGTCGAGAACGGCGACCGCATCGGGGTTACGCGGGCGGCTTTGCTGCAGATTGACCGGCTGCTCCACGCGTTCTTCAAACCCGAGCACGACACGGGACGCTATGCGTAGTCAGAGCCGCCTTATCATCGCAATGCGATGCCAGAGATTTGCCCGGGGTCAACGCCCCCGGGGCTCCGGACGAAATCAAGCCTGCACCCTGAAGGGGTGCTAGAATGCTGAGACAACATGCCCTCCACCTTCCTGAGCTTGCATTACCACCTGGTCTTCAGCACGCATGAGCGCCGCCCGCTCATTCGCGCGGATTGGCGGGCTCGATTTCACGAATACCTCGGCGGCGTGGTTCGTGGCCTCGGTGGAATTCCAGAAGCCGTGGGTGGAGTGGAAGATCACGTTCATTTGCTTGTCGGTTTGCGCGCGACGCATTGTCTCGCTGACTTCATGCGCGAGTTGAAAAAGGCTTCCTCTGCGTGGGCCAAGGAGCACGGTGATCCGGAATTCATGTGGCAGGATGGCTACGCGGCTTTTACCGTGGGAGCGACCAGTCGCGAACCCGTCAAGCGTTACATTGCCGGGCAGGAGCAACACCATCGCCAACTTGGGTTTCGCGAGGAGTTGGAGGACATGCTACGCCGGGCGGGGGTCCAATATCAGCCGAATTATCTACCGTGAATCCTTTCGCACAGTTGGCTCGTTCTGGCACCCTTTCAGGGTGCATGTTCATTCTGCTTGATGACCGGGGGTGTCGCTTCGCTCAACCCCCGGCTAATTTGTGGCATCGCTTCGCGATGGCAGGAGTGCCCGCTCGACCATTTGGGCGGGAAAAAAAACATCAGCGATTCACCGACAGTGTGGCGATTGGAAAGTTGGAAGTTGAAAGACGCCGTTCATGACTGATCCCGCCTTTCCGCTTTCGGAATTCTATGCCCGCACCAGCCTCGCGCTGCCGCGCATGGAACTCATTTCCGGCAACGCCGTGCCCGAGCCGTATCGCACCCTGCTCGTCCACGAGCGCGACATGACCTCGACCCTCGAACGGTTTCACGGGGGCGACATCTACATTCGCGCCCTCAGCCGCGAGCAAAGGGGCCGCGAGTATTTCCGGGAAGTGGTGCTGCACCGGGCCGGTGATGACGCCCCCGTCGAGTTCGGCGCGAACTGCGTCAGCCTCGAACGTTTTTCGCCCGAGGCGCGCTGGATGATTTTGCAGGAGAAGGTGCCGCTGGGCCGTATCCTCAAGGACCACGGCATCGCGCACACCACGCGGCCCCTCGCGTTCTTCCGCGTCACGCCGGATGACGCGATCCGCGCCGCGCTGAAGCTGGCCGACGCTACAGTGTTGTTCGGGCGTCAGGCGGTGATTTGCGATGCGGCCGGACAGCGGCTGTCGCAGGTGGTGGAGATCCTGCCGCCGTTGGAAGGGGTTGCGGGGTAGGCTGGGAAACATCCAACTGCCAACGTCCAACATCGAACATCCAAGGCGAAACTGGCTGCCCTTGGAGGTTGGGCGTTGGGTGTTGGAAGTTCGATGTTATCGTCCGCTACAACCCGGCTGGAGGGGACCCCATTCGCAGACAGGCGAAGTTCCCTTTGTTGACGGGGCGGGTTTGTGGGGTCCCGCCCGTCGCACCGCCAAGGTGACGGAGCGCTTACCCTCCGATTCCCTTCAATTTCCCTCCTTCGCTGCCGCTTCCGCCTTCGGCTCGGTGGCCTCGGATGGCTTCGCGGCTTTGGCCTGTTCGGCGATCTCGAGCACGTCCGCCGCGGGAATGATGGCGGGCACGGGGCCGCGGCCCTTCGAGAAGCGACCGGCGGTGATGCCGAGCAGCTTGCCGTTGGTCAGGAAGGTGGGGCAGCCGCTCACCGCGTTGCCGGAGCGGAGGAATTCGCGCGGCTTGCGGGTGAGCATGTTGATTTCGCCGGTGGCCACGAAGGAGACGCGGTTGAACACCTCGTCCACGCGCGCCACGGTCACCACCTCGTCGAGCAGCTCGCCCTTCGCGCTGTCCTTGAGGTCCACCGCCTTGAACGTCACGCCCCGCGCCTCCCGGCTGTCGGTCTTGATCCGGATGAACGCGAGGTCGAGGTCCGTGTCCTTCATCACCACCTCGGCGGGAATTTCCGTGCCGTCGGGCATGATGACCTTGACGTCCTTCAACACGGACGAGGCATCCACGCGCTGGTTGCCGGCGGAGCTTTGCCGGGCGTTGATGATGCGGCCCGGGTCAATCGAGCTTAGCGCCGCCACCACCAGGCCGGACGAATCAATAATGGTGCCGAGGGCCTCGAGCTTGTTCTCCTGGTCGGGCAGGTTGCGGCCCGAGTCCCGACCCTCGCTGGCGAACGACGTCTTGGCCACCGCCGAAATCCAAATGACACTGTCCTCGTGGGCGGCGTGAATTTTCCGCGCGGCGGCGGACAGTTCCGAGGCGGTGGACGGTTGGGCGAGCAGGGCCAGGCCCAGCAGCGCGACGAGGAGGAACGGAGTTGGTTTCATGGGAGTTGGGACAGCGGGTTCACCATTTTGGTTCAAGCTCGAGGAACATCGTGTAGATGCCGCGGCGGATGAAGAGCGGCACGCGACGCGGCTTGCTTTCGCGCAGGGCAGCGAGCTGGGTTTTCAACGTGGCGATGCTGTCCACGGTTTGCCCGTTCACCGTCATCAACACGTCGCCCGAGCGCAACCCGGCCAGCGCGGCCCAGCCGGCGCCCTCGACGGTCACGATGCGGACGCCCTTGAGATCGGCCGGGAGCTCCTGCTCGACGCGCTCGCCAAACGAGAGGTCGCGCGCCTTGAACTCGAAGAGTTCGTCCTTGTATTCGTCGAGGTCCGACGTGGGCTTGGGCTGGCGGCCCAGTTTGGCGGTCAGCGTCAACGGCTCGCCCGCCCGGATGCCGGCCAGTTCCACTTCGGCGTCCACCTTGTATTCGCGGATCAAATTGTCGAACAGTTCCTGGTCCGATGGTGTGCTGGCGGAAATTACCCGCCCGTCCAGCTTGAGCAGCACGTCACCCACTTTGAGACCCGCGCGGTCGGCGGGTGAATCGCTGATGACCATCGTTACGCGCACCCCCTTTTTGCCCTCCAAGCCCAGGGCCTCGGCCAGGTCGGGGGTGAGCACCTGCGTCTGCGCGCCCAGCCATGCGCGCGCGGGCCGCCCCGGTTTGTCCACCTGCACCTCGGGGCCGACCTTTACCACCGTCATCAACTGCTGCCGGTCGCGGTCAAACGTCACCAGCACCGGCTTTGGCTCCTTGAGGTCGCGAATGAAGTCACGGGTGAACGCCTGCAACGCCGCCACGTCCGCGATGTCTGTTTGGTTCACGCGCAAGATCACGTCCTCGGGCCGCAACGGCGGTTTCGAGTCAGAGGACGGCCCGCCCGCGCGCACGGTGTCCACCAGCGCGCCGCGCCGGTCCGGGCGGCGGGTTTCCAGCGCCGCCATGCGGGTGAAATCACGCACCGTCAGGCCCCAGCCCGGCAGTTCCACCTCGCGAGCCAGGTTGGGTTCGCGCGCCACCGTGGTCAGCGTCCAGGTCATCGGCTGGCCCGCCCGTTCGCCACGCAACGCGACTTCCGCGCCGACGGGCAGCGACAGCACCAGGCGGTTGAATACGGGGATGTCCTCGGGGGAACGCGACTCCGCCAGCGCCTCGTTGCCGACGTGGGTGATGGTGTCGCCCGGCTGGATGCCCGCCGCCAGCGCGGGACTTTCCGGCAGCACGGTGGCCACCAGCACCCCGCGCGCGGTGACGTCGCTCTTGAGCAGCGGCTGCACCTCGACGCCGATCCAACTGCGCCGGACGGTGCCGTGGGCGATGAGCTGTTGCACCACATCGCGCGCGAGGTTGCTGGGGATGGCCCCGCCCATCGTGGCGATGCCGATTTCATTGATGCCGACAATTTCACCGCGCAGGTTGACCAGCGGCCCGCCGCTGTTGCCGCGGTAGATAACGGCGTCATGGCCGATCCAGCGGACCAATTCGCCCACCCGCTCGCCATCGAGTTCCATGCCGCCGCCGGCGGGCAGGATCATGGCCGTGTTGGCCACGATGCCCTTGGTGACGGACTGCGAAAGGCCCGACGGGCTGCCCATCGCCAGCACCGTGTCGCCCACGCGGAGCGCGTCCGAATCGCCGAACCGCGCGAACGGCAGCGGTGCGTTCGGGTTCCGGCGCGACGACAAATCCAGCTTGAGCACGGCGATATCCGACAGCGCGTCGGTGCCCACCAGCACCGCGTCCACCTCCTCGCGGTTGGACAACCGGCAGACGATGCGCGTGGCGCGGCCCGCGACGTGGTGGTTGGTGACGATATAGCCGTCCTCGGTGATGATGACACCGCTTCCGCTCGCGCGGCCCTTGCTCATCCGTCCGTCGCTGCCCTGCTCGGTGACGACGTGAATCCGCACCAGCGCGGGATACACGGCGTCCACGGCGGGCTGGATGTCCGCCGCGAAGCTGGCGCGGGACCCGGAACGGGTGGCGCAGGCGGTGGGCAACAACAAGGCGAGGGCCAGAACAGCAGGCCAGCGACGAAACAGGCAATTCATGCGCGCAGTGTGCCTGCCGCCACCGCCAAAGCCACCGGAAAATGGCCGGCCGGCTATTCCGCGGCGTAGGCGGTCACTCCCGGTTCCCCCCCAACAGCGCGCGGGGCCTGATTAGCCATGATGCCAAGGATGCCAGCCCCAAACATTCACCAAATACCACTCGAAGAAATCCATTACCGGGGGACATTCCTCGGCCAGCCAAACGAGGGGCGCATAGACGCGCTCGAGGTGTTCGCCGTGAAAGACGCCGTTCTCGGACAGTTTCACTGCGGGGCCGGTGCTCAGGGCATAGACAAGCAGTGTCAGGGGAATCCACAGCAGCGCAGGCGCGACCGGGCGGTCTGGCGGGTCGGGTGGTAATGAGGTGTCGGGCGCTTTCATGGCCGACTCGCTTTCTGGGTAAAGGATGATGGCCTTTCGGCGTCCGTGGTAATCGAAAATCGCCGGGCCGGATGCGCAAGAATCAATGACGATTCCGGCGGGCTTGCTCTCGGGAAACCTAGTGCGCTCCCGGCTCTGTCTCGACCGGTGCGCGGATGCCGCCGTTTGCTGGGGGCGATGAGTCGGGACTGGTTCCGGTCTCTGGGGCAGCGGTGGCAAGGCGTGAATCGAATTCACGATGGGAACGTGCGCCCGCCGATGTCCGGACCATGTTTCCGCTTGCCGGGGTTGGAGGGCTGAATCATAGTGCGCGCCGTCCGGTGCCCGTCACCGGTGGGTTGGTTTGGGGTCTTAGCTCAGTTGGTAGAGCGTCTCGTTCGCAATGAGAAGGTCAGGGGTTCGAATCCCCTAGGCTCCACCAAACCCTCCCTCGCGTATCTGTTTGCATGCCCGCCGACCGCCTCTCCCGCCACCTGCTCATCGCGTTTGGTCTGGCGGTTGTGCTCTACGTGGCGGGTTATACCTGGATCGAAGGCCGCCGCGCGCGTCATTCCCCGTGGGTGGTGGAGTTTCTGCCCGAACCGGCCGCGGCGCAGCTTCGCCTGATCATCCATCAGCAAAGCCTCGGTTTGGGGCCGGTGGAAGTGCGCTTGCCGCTTTCGGAGCCGGCTCCGGAGCCTGCGCGGATGGAATTCCAGGAAGTGCGTCCCGTGCCTTTTCCGGTGCCGGGCGGGCAGTGCGTGTTTCACGACGCGACCTTCATGCCGGGGACCGTGGTGCTGGACTTTCAGGGGCGGAAAGTCCAGTTGCTGCGGCGCGCATTGACAGTGGACACGAACGAGTTTCCCTGGAGCCGGCGGGAGCCGATCACTCTAACGCCGTCGCCGGATTGAACGCGGGAAGGCCGCCAAAGCGCCGCCGCTGCGAAACAGTTTGGCCCCGGCGCGTCGGGCCGGTTATTCTCCGGCTCCCGATGTGATGCCATGATGCCGCGACCCAGATTTGGCGAGGCCAACTTATCCGCGTTGATCGGCGCGGCGCTCGGCTCCGTCGGCGGGTTGTTCGCCCTCGGGCTGGTTCCCGCCATTGTGACCCGGCGGCCCGAATACCTCGTCGCCGCCCCCACCCTTAGTGTTCTCAGTTTCTTCGTCAGCGGGGCGGTGGCGTGGGTGTTGGGCGGCCAGTTGGGTCCGCGGCTGGCACGGCTCATGGGGGAACGGGCCGGGCTGATTGCTGGCGGGATCATCGGCGGAATGCTGCCGCTGGCCGGCCTGGCCACGTGGGGCTGGTATCTGGCCACGAGTTGACGGCGCACCTCCGAAACGGTGCGGCGGTCACCGCCGTTCCCGCCCTTGACCCGGCTGGGGTTCAAGCTCACGCTCCGCGCGCATGAATCCCGCCCCCCCTGCCGTCGCGGAATCCAAACGTCTGGCCTCGCTCGACATCCTGCGCGGGTTCGACATGTTTTGGATTCTGGGCGCGGACTCTCTGGTGTATGCGCTTAACCGCATGAGCCAATCCGGGCCAACGAAGTTTCTGGCCACGCAGCTCGAGCACGCCGAGTGGGCCGGGTTCCGCTTCTACGACCTCATCTTTCCGTTGTTCGTTTTCATCATGGGCGTTTCGACGGTGTATTCGCTCACCAAGGCGCTCGAACGGGAGGGCCGGGCGGCGGCGGCGAAGAAGGTCATCGTGCGCGGCCTGCTGCTGTTCGCCGTTGGGCTTTTTTACTCGGGCGGGTTGAGCAACGTGTGGCCCGACATGCGGCTGATGGGCGTGCTGAACCGCATCGGGCTGTGCTATCTCGTCGGCGGTTTGCTGTTCCTCTATTTGAAGCCGCGCGCCCTGATGGGCGTGGCCGTGGCCCTGCTGGTCGGCTACTGGGCGGCGCTCACCTTCATTCCCATCCGGGACATCCGGCTGGAGAAAAACCATCTTGCTGCGCTCGCCGAGGCGGAGGGCGACGCGAAACTGGCCGCCCAGTTCCGGGCCGCGGGAAACGCCAGCAGCGTGAATCCCTCCGCCATCAAGAACAGCCCCGTGTGGGCGGCGGCGGAGCGGATGTATTTCGCCACCACCAACCGCGTCACCGGCCAATATGATCCCGGCTACAACCTCGCCTGCCATTTTGATTTCGAACACCTGCCGGGGCGCAAGTATGACCTGTTCTGGGACCCTGAGGGAATCTTGAGCACGTTTCCGGCGGTGGTGACCGGTTTGCTGGGAATTTTTGCCGGTCTGTTCCTGCGCCGACCGGAATGGAGCGACACGCGGAAGGCCGTCTGGCTGCTCGGCGCGGGGGCGGTGCTGGTGCTGCTTGGATTCCTCTGGGGCATGCAGTTTCCCGTCATCAAAAAAATCTGGACGTCATCGTTCGTGCTGGTGGCCGGCGGTTACAGCGCGATGCTGCTGGGCGCGTTTTACTGGGTGGTGGAGGTGAAGGGCTGGCAGGCGTGGGGGCGGCCCTTCCTGTGGGTGGGCATGAACCCGATTACGCTCTACCTCGTGAGCAACTTCCTTGGCGGCGGCGGGTATGTGCGGGTGGCCAACCGGTTGGCTGGCGGCAGCGTGAAGGCGTTCCTCAACGAGCGCGTTGCCGCCGGTTGCGGGGACCTGGTGGTGGCGCTGACAGGCGTGCTGCTGTTCCTGTGGTTTGCGCGCTTTTTGTATCAGCGCAAAATCTTCCTGCGCCTGTGAGCGAGCCGGTTCGCTGCTGCGCCTTCACCGTTTGAGGTGTCCGGCCACCTCCGCCAGCCACGCGGCGTCCGGCAGCGCATACGGGCGGAAGGTTTCCAGCCAGCCCTCGTGGCCGTTGAAGAAGATCGCCCGGTGCAGGCCGAGGTTGTTGGCCTGTGGCGATTCGATGAGGCTCGCCGAGTCGTTCGCGCTCATCTGGAACACCACGCGCATCTCGAATTCGCTCACGGCCTTCCGGCTCAACATCCGCATCAGGTTGTTGTAGGTGTCGCACGTCGCGATGACGTGGAAGCCCAGCCCCGCGCCCTCCGTGATGAGCTTGTTGAACAACAGGCCGGGATTCGCTGCCGCGTTGTCATCGAGCGAAAAACTCATCTCCTCGTCGAAACGCAGTTTCTTGTTCCGGTGCAGGCCGTGGACGAGCAGATACGTCTCCGGCAGGGTGGCACCGGGATCATCCGCGCGCTGCTTCTGCTCCGTTGCCAGAGCGGACATGACATCCTCCACGTCACCGGGCCGGACGAGACGGGCTTCGTGCGGCAACGCCGCCAGAACCTTCTCCAGGAACTTCGCCTCCGCCGAATCCGGCGCACTGCAATCGAACACGAGGAACCGCGCCCCGTCCCGGGGATACTGCGCCGCCAACGACACCAGCGCGGTGCCCAACATCGCGAGCGCCGCCTCGTCGCGCTGGCCGACGATGAGCAAATGGCTGCCACTGGCGCGGCGGAACACGGCTTCGGTCGGGCCTTTGATGGAGTTGGGCGCGCCCAGCCAGACACGGGCGGCGTTCGGCGAGGCGGTTGCGGGTGTCGCCAGCGCGGCGCGGAGCAACGGGTTTTCGCGCACGTCGGCGGGGGCGTTGCCCTCGAAAACGATGGGGGCATGCCGGGTCGCAGACCGGCGCTCCGCTTCCGCCCGCACCTTCTCCAGCCACGCATCGCGCTCCTGGTCCGGCAGCCAGACGACCTGGAAGGGGCTGTTGCCCTGCACCGCGCCGGCGTCGTCGTTGTAGATCGCCTCACCGGGCCGCGAGAGCAGGCGTGGCGCGGCGTTGTCCTCGTTCATGATGAGGTAGGCGTCGGCCTCGTTGCACTGGAGCGCGATGCGCACGACCATCTGGCCCATCGTGGCGCGGGCCAGCGTGTAAGCCCCACCCAGCGTCTGGGAGCCGAGGATGACGTGGATGCCGAACGCGCGGCCCTGGCGCACGATGCGGTCCAGCAACAGCGCCGCGCCCTGCGACACGCGGTCGTCCTCGACGAACAACTCCTGAAACTCGTCAATCAGCAGCAGCACACGCGGCATGGGTTCGGCGCCGCCGGCGCGTTTGTAGCCCGCGATGTCCTGCGCGCCGAGTTTGCGGAACAGGTCGCCGCGCCGTTTGAGTTCCTCGTCCACGCGCTGCAGCACGCTCAGGCCGAATTCCCGGTCGCTTTCGATGGCGATGACGCGGGCGTGCGGCAGTTTGTGGGTGGCGTAGCACTTGAACTCGACGCCCTTCTTGAAGTCCACCAGGTAGAACTCCACCTGGTCCGGGCTGCACCAGAGGGCGAGGTTCGTGATGATGACGTGAAAGAGCGTGGACTTGCCGGAGCCGGTCTTGCCCGCGACGAGCGCGTGCTGGCGGGTGCCCTTGCCGAGCGCGAGATACTGGAGCTTGGTGGCGCCGGTGCGGCCAATCGGCACCCGCAATTCGTGGGTCGTGTCGAGCGTCCACCGCTCCTCCGGTTTGGGCGCGGCTTCGAGGAAGGGCATCTCGACGCGGTTGGAATCAATGCTGTCCTTGCCAATCTGATGGAGCAATCGCGTCGCCAGCTCGGCATCCGGCGGCGCGTCGAGCGTGAGCTTGACGCCGGTCCAGGAGCCGGGCGCGACCGGCGTTGCGCCCGCCGCCGATTCCACCGCCGGACAACTGGCAATCGCAAACCCCTCGCCCTTGGGCACGATGACCAGCGCGTTCTTGCGCAGTTCATCCGGCACGAACTCGACTGGCGCGGCGCGGCGCTGGTCCCAGTGGATGAGCAGATGCACGCCGCAACGCGGCCCGCTGGTGGCGATGTTCTGGAGCCGCTTCACCGCGACGTCGCTGAAGTTCACCGGGAAGTCGGCGATGACGAGGAAATGATACTTCTCCGCCATGCGACCGGCCTGCGCGTTGTATTCGGCGAGCGTGGCGTATTCGTTGCGCAGATACATCTGCGTGACCTTCTCGATGTGTTCATTGAGGTCGGCGAGGCGCTGCTCGAACTGCGCCGTCTGCGTCCAGATGCGGCTGTTGATGAGCCGTTCCTCGAAGTCGGCCAGGTGCATGAGGCCGGCGAAGTTCTGCCCGAGACCGACGGGGTCGAAGATGGTGAACTCGAGCCGGCCCGGCGGCGCGCTGGTCAGCAGGCGGAGGATCAGGTTGTTCAACGCGCCAATGACCTGCTCCTGCCCGGACTGTTTCGTCTCGAACAGCAGCGACGCGCAATCCGGCACGGAGAGCAGCAGCGGGAGCGTGAACCGGCGCGGGCCGTTCAACACCAGTCGTTCGTTTTCGATCCGCACGCCCGCGAGGGCCTCCAGGTCCACCGACAGCTCGGCGAACTTCGCCGCCTGCGCGAATTCGTCCGGCATCCGGAATCCGCGCCACAATTCGGGCTGCCAAGCGGGGAACTGACGGCGGGCCGCGTCGGCGGATGCTTGCAGGGCGGCGCTGACCGGCTGCACGGTGGCCTGCCAGACGGCCTCGACCTCGCGCCACACGGCATCGCGCGCGGCGGTGAGCCTGGCGAGGTTCTCCGCGAAGGCGTTTTCGAGGGCGCGTTTCCGCGCGTCCGATTCGGCGGTCAGGCGTTTGACCGTCTCCGCGTGACGCTGCTCGAACTGCGCCAGGCCGTGCGCGCGGCGACCCTCGGCCACCGCCGCGAGGGTGCGACAACGCCGCTCCAGCCGCTCCGCCCAGTCGTCGCGCAGCTTCTTTGCCTCGACCTGTTTCTGCTTCCAAAGCTGGTTGGCGATGGCCGTGGAATTGGCGTGCGCGGCGCGGATGCGCTCGGTTTCGGCGGCAAAACTGGCTTCGGTTTTGCGCGCGGCCAGTTCGTGCAACGCGCGGGCGCGGCGCAGCGCGGCGGCGATGGCGCGGGCGGGGGCGGCGGCCAGTTTGCGGCCCAGGAAATACAGAGCCACCATCGCCACCAACCCGCCGCCCACCAGCGCCCACCACATCGGCGGAACGGCGGCGAAATCCAACCGCCGCAACTCGGGCACGAAAACCAACGCCGCGCCGGGAAGGATCAGGAACCACGCCCAGACCGGCAGGATTTTGAAGAGCAGGGGAAACACCTGTGCGCGCAGCCGGCCCAGCCCGGCTTGGAGGGTGTCCAGTTGCGCGTGCAACTGGTCGGCCAGGGCGGCCTCTGGTTGCGCGGCCACGTCGGCGGGCAGTTGCTCGGCGCCCGGTTC
>JBKBTZ010000008.1:0-51545 GCA_046290825.1 Limisphaerales bacterium | reverse complement strand
GCGCGCGCGCCTTTCGTCGGCGCGCGGCGGGCCGCCTGCACCAACGTCGCATCCACCAGAGTGACTTCGCGGACGATCAGTCCTTGGGCCGCCAGTTGTTCATTCACCAGCGCCAGGAGCTTCCGGTGCAGGTCGTGCTCAATGAGCCGCTGGCGGAAACGCACCAACGTCGTTTCATCCGGCACACTCTCAGTGAGAGCCAGGCCGACGAACTTGCGCCACGAGAGCCGGTCCAGCACCAGGGCTTCGCACTGCGGATCGGAGAGACCGTAGAAATGCTCCAAGAGCAGCATCTTGAAAACGGTCAGCGGCGGCTGCGGCAGACGGCCCGTCGTGGCGGTGAACATGCTTTCGAGTTGCCGCCGGATTGGTTGCCAGTCCACCAGCGTATCGAGGCGATCCAGAAAATCATTGGCCGGAGCCGTGGGCAAAAAGCTGTCGGTCAAATCCAATTGGCGAGCAGGGCGTGTGCGCATGTCTCTCAGACGTTCAACTCGCGCCCACGTTCAAAGCGTTTTGCAGAGGTCTCATAATACCTCTCGAAATCGGTTTCACGGGCATCCCGCTCTCAGCAGCGTCACGCTGAATTGGGCCTGGCCGCCACACGCATCGGCGATGGTTGCCCGGTAACTCCCCCGATTCGCGCAGCCAACGCCACCAATCGTATAGCTGGATGCGGTAATGCCGGTGTCGGTTTCGATCCCGCTCAAGGGTGTGAAATACCAGTGAAACGCCCCGCCGCCGCCGACTGACCCGGCGGCGTAGGTCACATTGACATTGGCCGAGGTGGTTGCCACCACCTGGACAGAAGTTCCGAATTGCGGGTTGGGATCGGAAAAATAGCGCCAGCGCGCCTCAGCCGTTGCGCCCGTCCGCGCCGCTTCGACCTTGTAGTAGGTGCCCGGCAGGGGCAGTTCGCCCGCTGGAAGCGTGTAATCGGGTGTTCCTGGATTGGGAACCACGGGGGCGTAGGAAATGTTGTCGAGGGAGGAATACCATGTGTGTGTCCAAGTTCCGAAGCCGATGTCGTCTGGGACGATTTTCAGCGTGGTGCTTGAGAGTCCCAGATTGTTGACACGCAGTTTCGAGGTCGCGCTGGCACCGCAATTCAACTGAACCCGGTAGGTTCCGCTCCGGGCGCAGCCGGCGGATGCAACGGTGTATTGGGTTCCGGTTGCGCCAGGAATGGCTTCCTCGAAACCACCGGCTTCCGGCAAGAACATCCATTGATAGTTCCAGACGGACGCCGGGTCGTCAGCCAGTGCCGTGTAGGTGATTTTCAACGCCCCGTCCTGCGAGACGCCCGCCAGGACCTCGGGCACCCCATCCACGACTTGAACCCTGGCCCTGACAATTGCCGTGGCCCCGGATCGCTTTGCGGTCGCTTTATAGTAGCCATCGTGGGCGCTTTCGGCTGGCACGGTGAGGCTGGCTGCGGTTGCGCCCGGAATGTCAGCATAGGTCGCCCCATCCGCGCTGAAAGCCCATTGGCGGGACCAGTTGCCGCTCCCGATGTCGTCGGGTGTGATTTCGAGGGTGGTGCTGGTGATGCTCACGCCGAAAGTGTTGCCGGCAGAGACGAAAGCGGAGGCCTCGTAGGCGTTCCATGCGCGATCCGCCACGGATACCGTGTATTCGCCGATTTGATCACAGGTAATGGGTGTTGGCAGCCGGTATTTCAGCAGGTTTGCCGGATCGTCCGGCGGGGGATTGGGGGGTATTTCAGTTTTCTTGCCGTCCTTGGTGAAATACCATTTGACGCAGTTTACGTCACCGAGGCAGGTGGCCGCCACGAGGTCAACCGTCTGATTGGCTCCGACCACTATTGCGGATTGGGGGTTGATCGCAACCTGACTGGTTCCCTCGATGCTGACCTCGCAGTTGGTGGTGGAAACCTGGCCGTATTCGTTCCAGAAAACGACCGAGTAAACCCCGGCGTTGCCGCATTGCCCGGGAACAACATACTGAATGTTGTCGCAGTCGCCCGCGCCACAATTCCCCGAAGCGCCGGGGCCGGTGATCGGTTCATTGTTGAACCGCCACTGATATTTGAGCGGACGTTCCCCGGGCGTTGAACCAGCAGCAGCACGGGCCGTGAGCACGGCGTTCTGCCCAAGTGGGACGGATAAAGTTGGCAGCAAGTCCAAGACAAGGCTCGGGGGACTGCCCCGCACATGGAGTCGGGCTGGAGCGCTCTCCCGTTGGAAAGCGCCGCAGCCCGCGGTTGCGCCCACTTTCACCGAGTATCGTCCAGCATGCGTGTAGCTGGCATCATTCACGACGAATGTGGCGGCCGTCGCCCCTGCAATCGCCGCGCCATCTTTCAGCCATTGGTAAGTGGCGGAGGCCCCTTCCGGCACGACGGCGGCAACGCTGAACGTGACGGTTGCGCCCGGAGCAACGGCCTGGCTTTGCGGGTGGGAAACGATATCAACCCCGCAACCGGCTCCCGTTGATGAGACCGTCAAACCCCGGAGTTCCGGGGTTTCGGGCACACCAAAATCGCGGAGCAGGTTGGCGCGGACTTCAAGGTAGCGCCCCTTGATTCCCGGGGGAATGGCAGTGATCCCGTCTGGCGTTACCCCTTGCGCATTCACAACCGGACGGAACGGCCATGAGGGCAGTGCGGTAATGCTGTTTGCGGCACGCACTTCGACGATGATTCTTGTGCCAGCCGGAATGTCCGCCGTCATCGTCAACGAATCCCAGATGGAATTGGCGGTTCCGCTGTCTTTCACGTGAACCCAGACACCGGCGGGCTGCGTCGCGCTCAACGCGACAAAACCGCTCATATCGCTGTAGTTATAGGGGCCACTCCCGCCGCCCAGATCAACCACCTCAACCACTCTGCCGATGGGCGGAACATGGCCAGGGGCGGAGTCGGGATTCTGGTCTGGATCAATGCGCATGGCATATCCCCGCTGCTCAGAAGAGGAATTGCAAATGGCCCAAATCATGCCCGATGAATCCACCGATACTCCTAAGGGCGCGCTGCCGTTAATGGTGGATTGGCCGGGTGCGGTGAAAGTCATGGGCACCGCGCCGATGACCGAACCAGAGGTGGTAAGACGAAAGACCTGTCCATTAGGAGCTGAGTCGCTCCCGCCCACCCAGACATTGCCCCGCGCATCAATCACAACGCCGCGATTACGGATTCTGCCCATATCGAATTTCGTCGCGCACCGGTCCTCTCCGAAATGCATGACGTGTGGGGAAGTATGGAGGGCTTGCCAAACATCACCGGTGCGGGGATCAACGCCAATCCCATAATTATCGCCAGTGCCACGAATGGTGCCTCCGGTCAGGAGGGGCATGGTGGAGGAGGGCAGGAATCGCACCAATGCAGGGGAAAGCCCATTATCATCATACCCCGACGACCAGATTGCTCCATGCCCATCAACGACCCCACCGTAGCCGCCGCCCTGGAAGTTCACGCGCCAGCCGGTAACGGGCATGCCAGCCTCTGAATCTATGAACTCGTGCCAGCCATTGCCGTTTTGAGCCGGCACGCGGCTCCCGACCCAAACATTATTCTTGGGGTCCACAATGATCGTCCGCACCGCCGTAGGGGCCACCCGAACGTAACGCAAAATCGTTTCATCTTCCGCAGTTGAAACCCCGCCAAGGGTATCCGCGTCGTTTGCGTTGGACCAATCCAACACCAGATTCGCGGCGCGGGATCCCCGCGAAGTCTTGATCAAGCCATCCGGGGGATCGTTGACCGTTGCTCCATGCCGGTCAACGCAGGTGTTGTAGATGAACGGGGGCTTGAGGAAGTCGCCTTCCGGATTGGGCGAGCCGTCGGCATTGCACCGTGTTCCGCCCAGAACGATGCCAAATTGCGTGATCGAACCCATCCCGTTATCGACAACAGTCCGATTGCCGATCCAAACATTCCCGAAGCGATCCACTGTCGTTCTTGACGGACTGCTGCCAATGGTTCCCGGAGCGGTGTAAAACTCGCCCACAACTCGCGAGGGGTCGGCCAAAAGACTGCTGCCGGTGTAGATGCGAGCCATCGTTTGATAATCTGTGTTGGCCACGTTGATGAACGGCAACGTGGTAGTTTTACTGGTAGGCTTGATCCGCAGATAGCCGGACGTCGTCTTTTCCAGGTTGATCAGAATCCCGTCGTGGATGCGCAGGGTTACCGTGTCTTGGAACAGATCAACTACATATCGCCACTCAAGCGGATTGGCAGTTTGCGGGGAGGTTGCCACCGCGTAAGGGGTGAGTTTGATGGTAATGTTGTGCGTTCCGGCCTGATGCAGCCCGGAACCAGTTGGCGTTACGACAATGGTCACCGAGGTTTCCCCCGCCGGGATGGTTGCGGAAAAAACGCGAGGATAGTCGTATTCGGAAGGCTCGGGCGTCAGGGTGAAATCAGTGCCATAAGTGACAACGCTGCCAATCGAATAATAGACTTTCAATTCTTCGCTCAGAGTTGCCCCGGCACCAATGGCGCGGGTGATCGTGAACGAGGCCGTCCCACCAATTCTGTGAGCGTCGGGGACGGATGAGGAAACGGAAACGACGGGACGCGCCGGCGAGGAACTGCTGCCGTAGGGCTTATGTGGATCGAAGGATGGTGCCGCGAACCGAGGGTTTGCGTTATGCTCGCCCACATTGGAGATGCCGTCGTCGTCAGGGTCGCCGAGGGAACCGTGGAGGCCCGTTGCCTGCGTGGGATCCAGCCCATAGGCGACTTCCCAACCATCACCCATGGAGTCACCATCTGAATCTGCACGATCCATGATCGTTCTGCGCCCGTCATAGGTGAACCAGGCCTCGTAACCGTCGGATAGTCCGTCATTGTCCCGGTCGGACGTGGCCAGCACAACGAACTGCACAAAACCAGCACCCAACTCCGGCTTGGGCAACCGGAACAGCGCGTAGCCCAAGCCATCGCACTGAATCGCATTCAAAACCCGCCGGAATTTCCAGCGAGGGGGGAGAGCATTAATCTCAATGGCGACATAGAGGTCAAATTCCGCGCCGGGAAAAGCCCCGTTAATTTGGCCTTGAATCAAATCCATCCCCATCAAATGAGTGATGTGCAGGGTGGTCATCGTGGCCCCGCTGGCTCCGGCCCGGGAGGTGAGGAAATATTCGGAATCCTTCAGGGCGGTGTATGTGTAGGGGTTCCCGGGATCGGAACCGAACTCCCGCAGTTCGCCAAGGTTGGAAATTCCATCGTCGTCCGAATCTTTTTCGCCATCCGGAATTCCGGTGCCTGCCGTGTCCTGAACCAGCGGATTCAAAAAACCCAAGGCGGGCTGGTTGATGTCCACGGGAATGGTCAGTTCCTCGGAATCGCTCAACCCGTCGCCATCGGTGTCCCACTGGTTGGGATCGGTCCCGAGCTGCCATTCCTGCAAATGGGTCAACTCGTCGTAATCAGGGTCGCCGTTGGCGTGCTGGTTCAGGTTCCCAAACTGGGCAAACTCCCAAGCGTCGGGCAGGCCGTCGCCATCCGCGTCGGGGTCGAGATAATCGGGCAGGCCGTCGCTGTCGGTGTCGGGCGGCAGGCCGTTGGCGTCCATCGCAACGTAGTGGTAGCCGAGGTCCAAAACCGAGCTGGCTTCCCACGCCTGATTGGTCGTGGTGGTGTAGGCGTGGAAGCCCGCCTGGGCGGCGTTGCTCACGCTGCCCGCGTCACGCAACGGACTGTTCACCGGCTGATAGAAACTCCCCAGCGGCCCGGTCTGGTAGGCGAGCGTGTTGGTCAGGATGAGGTTGTTGGGGCCGGCGTTGGTCAGCGGAACGGTGCCGCCCGTGCAGTTCAGGTAGGCGTTGAAATCGTTGTGAACCACCCCGCCCATGATGGCCCTCGAATTGACATGGCACGAATCAAACACGTTGTCGTAGGCGTGCAACGTGCCCTGGATGCCGGCCCTCAAGGTCACGTTCGAGCCGCCCCAGAACAGGTTGTTGCTGAACGCCAGATGCGCGCCCGCCGCCCCCGACACGTCCAGCGTCGTGCGCCGGAACAGGTTGTTCACGAAGCGGGTCGTCGTATTCGTGCCCACCGCAATCTGATGGTAGCCATACAGCGTGCCGATCTCGCAGTCGCGCACGGAGAGGGACTGGAAATCCCACTGGGGCTGGACGTGATAGAAGGGCACCCCGGTCGCCGCCAGACTCGAAAACTTGGCGAAGCGGAACTCGCCCGTCGGCCCGACCGTCAAGGTTGTGCCAAGGTGGTAGGGGTTGATCAGGCAGGCGTAGGTGAAGTTGGTGGGCGGCACCGTGGACAGAAACACGGGCTGCTCCTGCACGGTGTTGTAGAACGTGAAATGAATGGGCTGGTCCGGCGTGCCCACCGCGCTGATGGAACTGCCATCCTGCAGCCAGATGCCCGGGTTGTTCAGGCAGGCCCCGATGGCGACGCCGTTGGTGATGGTCAAGGGGGCGTTGGTAACGGCAAACCGGTCCACCAGGTAATCCAGCGGTTCGTAGTGATAGCCGAGGTCGGGCGTATCCACGTCCCGGGCCGCCTGCTGGGTCAACACCGTGGGTGTGCTTACCGTCACGTTGGAGAGCAAAACCGGCGGATACGTGGTCTTCTTCCGCAGGTCCGCCAGCAGGGCGGGGTGGATGTTGGTGGTGCCGATGTTCCGGTAGGGGCTGTTGGTGGCCAGATAGCGAGTGCCCGCGCCAACGGCGGCATACACCCCCGACGCGGACGACAGGCGGATGATGTTGTTGGTCACCGAGGGCACGCTGCCCCACCATTGCACGGCGGTCAGCAGGCTGTTGGTGATGGCGAAGGTGGAATCGGTGCCGTTCACCAGCTTGAACCCCGAGTGCATGGTCAGGTGCTCGGCCGAGGCCGAACAGCGCGCCAGGGAAATGGCGTCGCCGGGCACATCCACCATCAGCACGTTGCGCAACGCCGTGGCAGGGGCTTCATAGGCATCAATGGGATAGCGGCACTTGACGAACTGACAGTGCCGGACCTCGACACTCCCGAAGTAGTTGTTCAACCCAATCCCCAAATGAGCAAAGCGCAGGTATTCCAGCCGCACCCCGGGGGCGTTATACAACCGGAACCCCGTGCTGTAATACTCGTTGGCGGACGGTGTCCCCGTGCTGCCCGCGATGATTTCCCCAACTGTGTTGTCGTTTTTGGAGGTGAGCACCGCCGGACGGTATGGCGCCGTCTTGCACACCACGGTGCCCGAACTGTTGATCCGGCCCACGCCCGGCGCATATTTGATGACCGCCCCGCCTTCAATGATGATGGTGCCGATCCAGACATCGCCCGAGACGTAATACGTCATGTCCTCCTTGAAGGTGTAGCTCGAGGCCCCGGCGACCAGTTGATAATCCAGCACCACCCCCGGCGCCTCCGCCGGACGATCCACCCCGGCCAGCAGGATGGCGTTGGTCCCGGCCACCGCCAATTTCGGGGCCGGCGGCCGCCGCCCGGCATACAGGACCGCCGCCCGGCCCGCCAATCCCGGCGCAGTCGTGGGCAGCCCCGCAAATAGCGGGTTCAACTCATGCAACGAAACCGACTCGACCAGAAAGGTGCGCCCGTCAATCTGGTGCCACCGCTTGGGAACCAACAACGCCGCCGCCTTGCCGCCGGCATCCCGCTGGGCATAAGCGTGCCCCACCGGGATCAGCACGTCGCCAAAATCGAGTTCCTCCTCCACCACATCCGGCTCCGCCACCACCGCCCGCACCGCCGGGTCGGCGATGCTGGACAGGACTTTCTGCCTTATGCGCACCGGCGGGGCCTCGAAGAACTCCGTCCAAATCTCCAACCGCGTGGTCTTCGGATTGAAGCCCAACTGTTCGAGCCAGACCACGTCCAGCGCCTCGCGCAAAATGACGTCCTGATGAAAAGCGCCGTTTTGAAAGACGAACCGCACGTCCGCCCGGATGTTGTCAAAGCAGTCGGCAAAGAGGATCTCGTTCGCGGCCGCCTTTTGACCGGTCACACCCCCCTTGATTTCGGCCACCAGCAGGTTGGTTCCGGACAGCCGGTCCCGCAACGCCAGTCCGAGAATCGTGCTGCGCATCCGCCTGCCGTCGGGAGTCTGCAAATCAACGGCGCCATTCAGGTCGTTCAGCACCGGAGAAATAATGACCTTGTGTTGCCCCATCCTGGCCAGCGCGTGTCCGCCGGACAGCAGTTCAAACTCGGCCCGGCTCCCCCGCCATTCCCCGTCCTCCCAGTAGTTCAAACCGCTGGCCAGCTCCGTGTAGGCCGGCACCTCCCGCTCGACCACGCGGCCATTGGGTTCGGTCCGGGTAACGGTTCTGACGAACGTGTTATGATGCGGCCCGCGTTCCGCGAGTCGCAACTCGCTCACGGCGGGTGCGGGCGGCGTCAGGGAACCCCCGCGCGCCGTTGTCGTTGCGCTTTCCAGCGATTGCCCATTCACCGCCGTGCCCAGCGCCACAGCCACGAGCCAGCCCCACGAACGCCACACCTTCCGCTCAACTAACTCGGGGGGGGGGGGGGAAGTTAACATGAGATGTGCTGATGGCGGGCGTGGCGGAGGCGGCGGAGGTTTTCATAATCGGGTGTGGGTTCAGGGCTGTGGTTCCGGGCGATGTCGTCTGGGTGGAGCGTTGCACCATTCCAAAGCAACTTCGCAAAAACTTGGCCAACCGGATCTTGGCAAATACCAAACTTATTTTGCTCCGGGTGCGGGCGGGCGGGCGGAGGGACATAATAGTCCATCCTGAGTGGCGGGAAACGACGAGGCGGATCGCCGACTTTCGGCCGGAGGGTCTGGCCGGTGCCAAAAATTCTGCGGCTTGCGTGTGAACTGTTCACGGGAGCATTCTCCGCCAGCCGCCCATCGCATTCCATTGCCCTAGCACCTTCCTTGGCGCATGAAACTCGACCAGTTCGCCTTCTTCAACCAGCAGCTCGCAGCCATGCTGCGGGACGGCGTTCCGTTTGAGGGCGCGTTGCGCCGCCTGGCCGCCGACCTCCGGCGCGATGCCCTGCGCGGTGAGATCGAGGCGCTGGCCGCCGATCTCGCCCAAGGCACGTCGCTGCCCGCCGCGCTGCCGAAGCGCCGCCTGCCCGAACTCTACGCCCGGCTGCTGGCGCTCGGCGCGCAGGGCAACGACCTGCCCGGCACGCTTACACTCGTGGCGGATTATTACCAGCGGCAACACGACTTGTGGACGCGGCTCAAGGGGTTGCTCGTGTATCCCGTGCTCCTGCTGGGCGCGTGTTTCTTGTTGTCAGTGCTTTTCTGGCAACTGACCGCGCGGTTTGTCGCGCCGGTCTGGGAGGAGGTCATCACCGGAATGGGCATGGGCCGAACCCTGCCCGCCATGACACGGTTGACGCTGCCGTTCGTGGAGAATCCCTGGATTTTTCCGCTGGTCTTCCTGCCGCCGGCGGTGGTGGTGCTGGCGCTGTGGGTTTCGCCCCGGCTGCGGCATCGCGTCCTCGACCGGCTGCCCGCGTTCCGCGAAGCCCGGCTGGCGCAGGCGGCGCGGCTGGCCGCCCTGCTGCTGCGGAGCGGACAAACCTTTCCCGACACGCTGGCCCTGCTGACCGGCTTCGAGCCGGAGGGACCCTTGCGCCGCGAACTCGAGGTCTGGCGGCAACGCCTCGCCGCCGGAGTCAAAACGTTTGCCGCCCTCGCTGCCGAGGGCCGCTACGTTCCGCCGTTGTTCGTGTGGATCGTGAACGGCGCGGGCGAAAACCTGTCCGCCGGTTTCGCGCAGGCGGCGGAAATCTACGAAGCCCGCTCGCAGGCGCGGATCCAGACGCTGCTCTATTCGCTGCTGCCCGTGGCCGTGCTTACGGTCGGCGGCATCGTGATTGCCCAGGCCTGGGTCATCACCTCGCTGTATCTGGTCTTCATCGAAGTGATGGGCAGCCTCGGGGGTTGAGCCATGAACGAGTTTTTCCTCACCGCGCCCCTGCTTGCCAGCGCCGGCTGGGCGGTGCTCAACCTGCTGCTGTTCGCGGTGTTTCCGGGCATCCCGTTGCTGCTGCTGGCGGCGGGCGTTTATTACCTGCTCTCGCTGCCCGGCCGGCGGGCCGAGCGGGCGCAGTTGTTCCTGCACGTGGTCGAGTCCCGCCTGGCGGACGGCCGGCCGCTGGAGCCGGCCCTGCTCTCGCTCGCGGAGTCGCGCGACCTGACGCTGGGGCACAAGTTTCACCTGCTCGCCGCGTATCTCGAGGAGGGCGAACGGCTGGCGGTCGCAGTGGAAAAATCCGGCCTGCTGCCGCGCGCCGTGGCGGCGATGTTCACGGCGGGGCTGGAACTGGGCGACGTGCGGAAAGTGCTGCCCGCCTGCCGTCAGGTGTTGCGGGACACACAATCCGGCATGAGCGGCGCGTTGAACTACCTCATGGTGCTCGTGGCGGGGCTGGCGCCGGTGGTGGTGTTCCTGCTCTGGTTCACGCTCATCGTGGTTGCGCCCAAGATCGAGGAGGTGTTCGCCGGGTTGTCGGAAGACGGCCCGCGCACCTTCTGGTTGGATGTGTTGCAGGTGAGCCTGCACGCCGCCGTAGGCGTCCAGACGGGCCTGTTGGCGGTCCTGCTGGTGGCCGCGGTGTTGTATCTCAGCGGCCCCGGCCTGCCGCGCTGGTTGTGGCGCCTGACGCATCCGTTTGCCGACCTGTTTGCCTGGTGCGTGCCGTGGAAACGCCGACGCATGCAGCGCAACTTCGCGGCGATGCTGGCCACGCTGCTTGACCACGGCGTGCCGGAGGCCGTGGCGCTGCGGCTGGCGGGGGATTGCGCGGGCAACTCGCGCTTCGCCCGCCGCGCCCGGCGCGCGGCGGAACGGCTGGCGGCGGGCGAGCCGCTGACCAAAGCCGTCGCCGTGGTGGATGACGCGGGCGAATTCCGCTGGCGGTTGAGCAATGCGGTCACCGCGCGGGGCGGCTTCACTACGGCATTGCGCGGCTGGTTCGAGGCGCTGGACGCGAAAGCGTTCCAGCAGGAGCAGGCGGCGGCGCATCTGATCACCACCGCGTTTGTCGTGCTCAACGGCGCGGCCATCGGCTGTGTGTGCGCCGGGCTGTTCGGCGCGCTGATCAGCATCATGGAGGGGGCGGGATCATGAGAACGGCGTGGAACCGGAAGGCGCGGGGCGGGTTCCTCGAGGCTGATCTCGCCATCGCCCTCGTGCTGCTGCTGGCGGCGGTGCTGCCGCTGGCGTATTCGTTTCGCGCGGATTTCAAGGCGTTGCGCGTGGCCAACGAGCGCGCCGCCGCCCTCTCGCTGGTGGATGGCCAGATGGAGGTGCTGCTGGCCGGCGCGGGACGGCAGTTCCCGCCCGGCACGAATGTCATCGAACTGGCTGGCGCGGCGGCGGTCAACCTGACCACCAACCGCGCGCTGGTGATCGTGGAGAGCAACCGCCTCCGGCTCGAATGGCGGCCCGCCGGACGATCGAGCACCGGCATCATCCGGGAGGGAACGCTGCCATGAACCCGCGCCGCCAAGCCATCCACCGCCGCACTGCCGGCCTGACGCTGGTCGAGTGCCTGGTTTATATCGCCGCGCTGGGCCTCTTCCTCGCCGTCGGCGGGTTGACCGTTGCCAAGGCGTGGGACATGCACCGTTCCCTGCGGCGCACGACCACGGACATTCCGCGCGCTCTCCAGCTTGGCGAGCTCTGGCGGGCGGAGGTGCGGTCCTGCGTGCAGCCGCCGCGTTTCGACGACGCGGAGGGCGGCGCGTTTCACCTCGTCACCCCCGATGGCCCCGTGGCCTGGCGGCTGACGGCAGGAGTGTTGCAACGTCGCACCGGCCCCGAGGCGCTGTGGGTGGACGCGCTTCCGCGTGTGGCTGCCTCCCGGATGTTCGCGCACACGGAGCGGGGTGTGACCGCGTGGCGATGGGAATTGGAACTGCAACCCGGGCATGAACGGTCGCGGGTGAAGCCGCGCTTCACGTTCACGGCCGTCGCGCCGGAGGGCACCCGATGAAAATTCCCCCGTCCAACCGGGAGCGTGGCGCGGCGGCCGTGGTCGTGATGCTCGGGCTGCTGGCCATTCTGCTGATGCTGATGAACGCGAACAGCCGGAGCACGCGGCACCTGAACCGCGAGCTGCAGCGGCTGGATGAACGACAGGCCGCGCACTGGCAACGGCCCGCGACGGTTCCCGCCCCGGCACCATGAACCTGACCGAGGACATGCCGAAATCGGAGATGCTGCGGCGGTCGCTGCGATGTTTTGTCCTGGGCTGGTGGAGCCTCGTGCCGCTGCTGGGGTTGATACCGGCGGCGCTGGCCTTCGCGGATTTCCGGGCCGTGGTGCTGCGCAAGGGCCGCCGCTGGAACGCCGCCCGCACCCGGCTGTTGCTCGGCGCGATCCTCGCGGGGCTGGGTGTGCTGCTCACCGGGATTGTGGCCACCGTGGCCGCCATCTGGATTTACCACGCGATCATGGAAGGGTGAGTGGGAAATCCGAAAGCCAAACCCCGAAATTCGAAAGAGGCCCGAACACCGATTGCCGAAACCGAGCGCTGGCCCGGTCGTTGAATCCACGGCTTGACCGCTTCCTTTCGGATTTCGGGCTTCGAAATTCCCCCCGTCCCCGCCCTCCTCCGCTTTGCTGGCCGCGCCTTCCCGCCTTACACTCCCGCCGCATGAGTCTGACCTTGCATGAATTTCACGCGCGACAGGGCGCGCAGTTCGGAGGCGTGGCGGGCGCGGAGGTGGTTGGCCATTACGGAAACCCCGCCGCCGAATACCGCGCCCTCGTGGAAAACGCGGGGCTGCTCGACCTCGGCTGCCGCGGTCGCGTCTGCGTGGTGGGCGCGGACCGGGCGCGGTTTCTGCACGGCCAGGTCACCAACGACATTCGACGCCTCGCCCCCGGACAGGGCTGTTACGCGCTGCTGACCACCAACAAGGGCCGCCTGCAGGCGGACCTGAACATCCACTGTCTCGCGGACGAATTGCTGCTCGATTTCGAGCCGGGCCTGACCGCGCGGGTGATCGAGCGGCTCGAAAAGTTCATCGTGGCGGATGATGCGCAAATTGTGGACGTCGCCCCGCATTACGGATTGCTGGCGGTCGTGGGGCCGCGGGCAGCGGAAGCGGTGGCGACGAGCGGTCTGTTCCACGCGGTGCCGGAGCAGGAATTCCAATCGGTCAAGCAAACCGACGCCGCGCTCGGCGAGTTGTATCTGGCGAATGTGCCGCGCGCCGGGCAGCCGGGCTGGGACGTGTTCGTGCCGGTCGCGAGTTTGCCGACTGTGGCGGAGCGGTTGCGGGACGCGGTCATCCGCGGGGGCGGTGCCCTGGCTGGTTGGGACGCGCTGGAAACGGCGCGCATCGAGGCGGGTGTGCCGCGTTTCGGAGCGGATTTGGACGAAACCACGTTGCCGCAGGAGGCAGGGCTGGAGGCGCGGGCGGTGAGCTTCAACAAGGGTTGCTACATCGGACAGGAGGTCATCAACCGGCTCCGCACCATCGGCCAGGTGACGCGCGCCCTGCGCGGGTTGCGGCTGCCGCCGGACCTCCCGGCGTTGCCCGCGCGCGGGGACAAGCTCTGGCTTGCGGGAAAAGAGGTGGGCCACCTCACGAGCGCCGTCCATTCGCCCCGGTTGAACGCCCCCGTCGCGATCGGCTACGTGCGCCGCGAGTGTTTCGCGCCGGGCACGGAACTGCTCCTGCGGACGGCGGCGGGCGAATGGCCGGTGCAGGTCGGCGCGTTGCCGTTCGTCGGTTGAGGGTTGCGGCGGCGTTCGGCGGGTCTGTTTCTGCCGGACGAGGCGTTTTGCCGCGCGGCTTTACCCCGGCGGTGCCTGTGCTAGCCTGAGCGCGTGAAGATCAAAAGCTTCGCCGACTTGAAACGCGAGGAGGCCCGCCAACGCATGGCGGCGCTCCGCCGCGCCCGCCGCAGTCCTGCTGCCGCGCGGCGGGAGCAGCGGGCGGCGAGCCTGTTCAACGGTAACGTGGGTCGCATCACGAACCTGCGGGAAGTGCTGGAGGCGATGGCGAAATACGCCAAGTGAATCTGGCGGTGGAATGCGCTTCTCTCTGGAACAGTTTTCGGGTGTCTTCAAAATTCGCAACGCGGACGGGCAGCCCTTCATCCTGATTGGCGGACAGGCGGTCAACTACTGGGCGACCCGGTATCTGGCGGTGGAACCCGACCTGAAGGCGTGGCAGCCGTTCACGAGCAAAGACATAGACTTTCAAGGCACGGTGGCAGATGTGCGGCGCGCGGCCAGCCTGCTGGGCCGTCCCAGTCGGCTTCCCCACAAACGAATGATGACCGCGTTCGCGGGTGGCGTTTCTTGGCCGGTGGGAGACGCGCTCTCGCAGGTGGAATTCGTGCGGACGCTCCCGGGTGTGAAGCCTTCGGAGGTTGAGCGTTTCGCCGTGACCCACTTGTTTGGCGAACAAACCATCCGCGTTGCGGATCCCGTTTCTTTGCTGGCCTGCAAGTTGCACCTCGCATTGACCGTGGATCAGACGAACCGGCGCGACGCCGACCACGTGCGCATCCTGGTGCTTTGCAGCCGAGCTTTCCTGCGGGAGACCCTGCTCGGGGCCGCGGACGGCGCGCTGCCGGTGCGGGGCTGGTTGGGGGCCGCCGAACGTGTGCTCAAGCTGGCCGAATCCAAACTCGGCCGACGCGCCGTTCGTGCACTGGAACTGGACTGGAACCGTGCCCTGCCGCTGGTGGAAATCGCGGCCAGCCCGCTTCCGCCCGTGGTTCAGTTCCGGGAAAAGCGGCTGGCCCAGTGGCGGGCGAAGCAGTTGAACCGGGGCAAGCGGAAGCCGGTTTCCGACTGACCGCCCCGGCGCGGTCACCGCGACAAGGTTGTTTCGCACTTGGCCGCAGCGACGGGCTTGGGCAACGGAAAAAGGGTTTGGCCAAATTACAAGTGCCGTTCATAAATCGCGACAGGCACAAAACGATCCTGCGCCCGGCAGAGGGCGATTGACTGGTGCAAGTTGGCGCGTCGCCGGTGGGCGCGTGATCCGAGCGCGTTCAAAATGGCAGGAACATGATGCGTTTTGCCCGGACGCGCGGGCATTTCGATTTCCGGCTGAATTTGGGCGGGGAATCGAAAGTGCGGCAGTCAGGTCGTCTCGACCAAGGCCCCCCGCTTCCCGGCTCACAGCAACGCGAGCAACTCCTCTTTCGTCAGGCCGGCCTGCTTGAGAATGTCGCTCAAGGTGCCGGGCCGGATTTCTCGATGCAGCGGCACGACCGTCCGCCAATAGCCATCAGGCGCACGCTTCTCCATCGAAACATGACTGCCTTTTTGTCGCAGCAGGACGAACCCGGCCCGCTGCAACGCCCGAACCAGTTGTCGCCCAGACAACGCTGGCAGATGGCGGCTCATCCGGCGACTTCCATGCTCGTGAGATAAACCTCCTTGGCCGGACGGAACTTGGCGGGCTTCCCCCAGGTCTCCAAATACAGTTCCACGGCCTCGCGCAGATTTTCCTTCGCGGCGGCGAGCGTTTTGCCCTGCGTCGTCACCGGCAGATCAAGGCAACGGGCCACAAACCATTCGCCATCGCTCTGGAACACGGCATGGATCGTCTTCATGCGCCGACAGTCTGCCCCCGCCCCTGCGGGCTGACAAGCGACATCCCGCCTGCGCGCGCATCGCGCCTTCCCCGAAACCGCTCCCACACCTCAAAGGCGAAGTTGTCCAGCGTCTCGGTGTTCAACGGCTCGCCGTTCAACGCCAGCGTCAATGCGGGCAGACCCTCGCGCCGGGCGATGTGGAAAAATTGCGCCTCGGCCACCTTGGACGGCATGCACTCGAGCGGCCCCACGTTCACGACCGCGTCAATGTTCCCCGCCCGCCAATGATGCAGGGCCGCGCCCACGGTCAGCACCGCCTCGCCCTGCAACGCTTCGGGCACGTAATCCCGGGCCGCCGCCAGCGTCTCCCGCACCCGGACCCGGGCGGGGCCGCCCAGTTCGCGGGCCACGAGGCCATGCACAATACGGCGCACGCGCTCCTGCGCGCCGGAACTCACCCGGTCGCCGAGCGCGTTGCGCCCCTCGTCGTGGCGGTTCACATGGTCCACATATTCCACGAATTCGCTGCACGGCACGAGCCGCGCCCGGAGGCCGCGCTCTTCGAGCCGCGCGACGACATGGTCATTCGCGAACGGATTCGAGCGCACATAAATCTCGCCCACCACCAGCGCGGTGGGAATCTCCCGATCACCCCGCACCGCGGCGAACTCCCGGGCCGCCGAGGAAACCAGTTCACGCAGGCCAAACAGCCCGCCGCCGGACACCTCCCACAGCGACCGCGCCAGCCCCAACGGTCTGGCCGCTTGCGCCTGCATTCGTAGCAATAGTTCCGCGTTGGCCCGCTGATAGATTTCATCCGCCGCGCCGGGGCGGGTTTCCACCGGGCGCACCTCCACCAGCATTTCCAGCAGCGCGTCCGCCACCGTGAAGCCGGTGAACACCAGCAGGCCGAAGCCCGGCGGCAGCTTGTCGAAGTAACCGCGCTCGTGCGGCGCCCAGATGCGCGCCCGGTCGCGCAGTCCGGTGCGTTCCAGCGTCAGCGCGTTGAGTAGGTTATAGACGCCGAACCGGCATGGCCCGTTGCCGCCGGGCATGGTGAAGACGAATTTTTCCTCCGCGCCCGCCGAGCGGACGCGGTGCAGCAGCGCGCCCAACGTCATGGCCATCGGCACACACTCCTTGCCCGAAGTCACGCGGCGGCCCGCGCGCAGCGCCTCCGGCCCGACGGGCGGCAGGGTCTCCGCGCGCAATCCCAGCCCGCGCAATGCCGCTGCCAGCACTTCCGGTGTTGGACCCAGCAGCGGGATGAGGACCGTTTCGTCGGGCCGGATGTCGCGGACGGTCATTTCGGAGGGGCGGATGCCGGCGAAGTGGTTCGGCAAGCGGGAGGCCGCGACCGAGTGCTTCATCTCGCCCGCCACGCAATGGAGGAACGCCTCGATGCGCGTCTTCGTCCCGGCGTCGCCCGCGTGGCCGTCGGTTTCGATCACGGCGAAGGGCTTGCCCTCCATGATGTAGCTGAAGAAGTGCAGGTTGAAGCTGTCCGGCCCGCAGGAGTAGTTGCTGCAATAGACCGCGAATACGCCCGGTGTGCGGCGCACCTGATGCGCGGCGCGAAGAATCCGCTGCGCCTGTGCCCAGTAAATGTCGTCAAACACCGGCGTTTCTTCCGCGATGGGAAAACAATCCACCGGGATGGCCAGCGCGCCCTGTTCGCGCAGGATTGCGGGGACGTTCGAGTTCAGCACCTTGTTGTAGATCGTGTAGGGCCGCCCGAGCACAACCACCGCGGGCAACTGCTGTTCCGCCGCGAATCGCAGCGCCCGCTCTCCGATCGCGCGGCATTCCGCCTCGAACTGTTTTTGCGCTGCGACCGCCGCCGTGAACGTGGCCATCCATGCCGCCTCCGCCGCGACCCCGGCCAGCTTGGCTAGCGCCGCGCAACTGCGCCGGAACTCGGGCGATTCGTAGTTGCCGCGTCCGATGTCAATCACTGGCGACAGCACGTTGCCATTCAGCGTCGCTTCGAGGTCGCGCCGCAAAATCCACGGGCTGGCCTGCACGATGGGGCAGACTTTGGCCAGCGGTTCCTGGCCGGCGTGCGTCAGCCCGCGCAGCATCGGCAGGAAGACGAAATCCGCCGGCTCCTCCGCCATGCGGTCGGCGAGGCCGTGATACAACTGCATGGGCGCGCAGAACGGGATGTTGGCGCGCTGCACGCCCCGCTTCAGCACCGCGTGGTCCGCGCCGGTGGAGAATTTCAGATCCAGCCCCAGCCCGTGCAGGAACGTGGCGAAAAATGGCAGCAGGCCCTTGAGCGAAAACTCGTCGGTCAGCGCCACCGTCCGCGCGCCGGGCCGCGCCGGGAACGCGGCCATCAGTGTTTGCGCCAGCGCCTCGCGTTCCCGGAACGGGTCCGGCGCGCGGTCCGGCAGTTTGCGTTTGCGTGTGCCCTTGTCGTAGAGCGCGCACGCACCGCCCCAGTTGAACCGCTGCCGCCGTCCGCGGACGACGGTCTGGATGGAGTTGATGCGGCACTTGTTGCCCGCGCCGCCGCACCCGACGGTGGCCCGGCAGATGAATGGTTCGCTCGCCTCGATGCGCGCGTCGAGGAAGCGCGGCAGTTCCAACGGCGGCTGCGCGCGCCAGTCCGTTTCCCGGCGCGTGAGCAGCGCGATGCCCAGCGCGCCAACGGTGCCGGGATTCGGCGGGATGATGATTTCGCAACCGGTCTGCCGCGCGACCGCCGCCGCCAGCGCGTCCGAGGCGAACGGCATGCCCTGGCAGAAGATGACCGCGCCGACCGAGCGGTTGCCCTTCACGCGATGGAGGTAGTTTTGAATGATCGAATCGTAGAGGCCCGCGATGATCTGCGGCTGCTCGACGCCCGCCGCCACCGCCTCGTCAATCACCTCCGCCATGAACACCGAACAATGCTGGCCGAGCGACGCGCAACGCCCGGCGCGCAACGCCTCCGCGCCCAGTTGCGCCACGCCCGCAATCCCCGCGAACTTGCTCCCCTGCTCCTCGATGAACGAACCCGTCCCCGCGCTGCACGCCTCGTTCATCGCGCAGTCCACCACGCGGCCCTCCGCCAGCCGGATGTATTTCGCATCCTGTCCGCCGATTTCGAAGATGGTGTCCACGCGCGGGTCGTAATGCCGCGCGCCCTCCGCATGGGCTGCGATTTCGTTCAGCACGAACACCGCCTCGCCCCCAAAACAGGTGGTGAGCAGCGAGCCAACGATTTCCCGTCCGCTGCCGGTCACGCCCACCGCGCGCATCTTCCCGGCGTCACCCGCTTCGGTCACAAACCGGCGGACCAGTTCCTGCGCCGCCCTCACCGGGTCACCCGCCGTGCGGCGGTAGCCTTCCCACACGACCTCGGCGGAATCGCCGTCCAACGCCACGGCTTTCGAGCCGGTCGAACCGATGTCGAGACCCAGGAGTAATTCACGCGACCGTCCGTTCCGCTCTGCCAAGGGCTGCGGCGGCATGCGACGAACTTGTTTGAGCGCGTCCCGGAGCGGCGGTGTCCAGTCAAGCCGTGCCTCGGGCGGGGCGGCGAGCAACTGATCCAACGGCGGCACCGGCTCCGGCGATTCCGCCGCCAACACGGCGCAGCCCGTGGCCTCCAGCAGCACCGCCTCGTCTTCCGGCACGGGCAGCAGTTCCATCTGCTGCGTGGACAGCATGGCCGTCAGGGTGCGCCGGATACGGCGGGATTGCGTGACGCCGCCAAACAACGCCACGCGCGCCGGACTGATGCCCGGCTTCACGAGCACCATCACATTCTCGCAAACCGCGTCGAACAACCCCGCGAGAATGGCCGCGCGATCCCCGCCCTTGTTGGCGAGGTGCGTCATGTCCGTCTTGAGAATCACCGGACAGCGGCCGGACAGTGGCGCGGCCTTTTCCACCTCGGCGCACAACTCGCTGGCCTGGGCGGGCGTCAGGTTGAACCGTTCGGTGAGTTGCCGGAGGAAATTCCCGGTGCCCTGCGAACAGCGGCTGTTCTCGCGCAACACCTCCAGCCCGCCCGCGCGCAGTTCCAGCACGGAGAAACCGTGGCTGCCGATGTTGACCACGGTGGCGGGCTGGTCATCGAACAGGAACCGGAACCCGCGCGCCTGCGCCTGTTTCGTCGGAATGCGCGGCAGTCTCACCGCGCGGCTCAGGCGTCCGCTGACGGCGGCGCCGCTGACCGTGGACCAGTCCCATCCCGCCAGCGCCTCGAGCAACGCGGGACCGGGATGCTTGTGATGTTCGATGACCGTGGTGCGGCCGCGCACCAAGATCCCGTCCCGCGCGAGCAGTTCCACCACCTTGATCGTCTCCGCCCCGACATCAATGCCCACGAAGCGGTTTGGCGGGTGGAGCGCCGACGATTGTTTGTCCAGTGCAGGAGGCATACCACGCACCCTAGCCGGGCCTTGTCCTCATGGTGAATTGATAAGGGGCGTCCGCCAATCACCAAAAAACGATGATCGTCACCCGGCCATTGGCCTGCCGTGGCCAATGGCGGTTTAGCGGGTGTCCCGATCAAGTGCGCTGCCAACGCGGCGCTCCGGCGTATGTCCGAATTATCGGCCTCGCCCCCCAAATGTGGTATGGCGAGCCGCAGTGGGTCGGCCAACATTCTCACCAGCAACCCACACCGTTCCCCGATGAAAACTGCAACGCCCGGCCCGTCGCCGTTCCGTTCGCGCGGCTTTACCCTGATCGAACTGTTGGTGGTCATCGCCATCATCGCCATTCTGGCCGCCATGCTGTTGCCGGCGTTGGCAAACGCGAAGATGAAGGCCAAGCAGATTCAGTGTGTCAGCAACCTCAAGCAGCTCACGCTTTCGGGCTTCATGTATATCAGCGATTCGTCGCGGCTCTTCGCTTACTACCCGACGGACCCGACGTATTACAACACGCTCTGGATGGGCAACCTCATCACCTACCACGCGCAGGTCAACGCCGTGCGGGTCTGCCCGATGACCACCACCAACGGCATCACCGGCACCAGCCGAGGTCGTGCCGACCTCGCGTGGGGCTGGGCCTCCACCCCGATGCTGATGGGCAGCTACGCTCTCAACGGCTGGCTTTACGACGGCGACCCGTATTCCGAGCAGAACCGCTTGTTCCGCAAGGAAACCGCCATTCAGCGCCCCGCCGAGACGCCTGCCTTCGCCGACGGCAACTGGGTGGACGGCTGGCCCCGCGCCAGCGATCCCCCGGCGCGCGACCTCTACACCGGCGGCCCCGGCAATGACAGCTCCCGCATCTACATGGAACGCTTCACCATCGCGCGGCATGGCAGTCGCCCACCATCCAGCGCGCCGCGCAACGTGGCTCCCGGCGCGCGCCTCACGGGCAGCATCGCCATCGGCTTCACGGACGGGCACGTGGACATGACCCGGCTGGACGATCTGTGGCGGCTTTACTGGCACAAGGACTACGTTCCCCCGGCCGTCCGGCCCCCGTGACAGCCGCGAACCGGAGGCCAGGCTCCGGTCAACTCCCGGGCGGTTGAGGTGCGGGGGGGCCTTTGTCCCGTTGTCCCCCGACGCTTCGTTGTTGGGGTTTTGGCGGGGCACTTTCCGGCTCCTGATTGCCATCCTTTCACCGGTTCCCTGCGCCCTTCGCCCCCCGAATGTGGTATGGTTGTGCGGACTCGATTGACCGCATGATGGCGCTGCTGTTGAAACCCAAATCAACATGAAGACCAACTCTTGCTCGCATTCGCAAACTGCAGAACGCCGCCCGCGGGCCGCCTTCACGCTCATCGAACTGCTCGTCGTCATCGCCATCATCGCGATTTTGGCGGCGATGCTCCTGCCCGCGCTGGGCAAGGCCAAGCAGAAGGCCAAGGACATCAGTTGCATCAACAACGCCAAGCAATTCGCGCTGGCGGTGCAAATGTATAATGCCGACTCGGGCGGCGTGCTCATCAGCTATACCGACCCGACCGGCGGCTTCAATTTGTGGATCGCCCGGTTGCAGACCAATTACAACCTCATGACCAGCTCGCGCGTCTGCCCCAGCGCACCGGAGATGGCCCCGTGGACCTACAAGAACAAGCCCGGCACCGGCAATCCGAACCTCGGAACGGCCGAACACCCCTATCTGTGGAACCCGGCCACCTGGGGCGGCTCCGGCTCCCAGTTCCAAGGCGGTTACGGCTATAACAACTACACCTACTCGGTGGCCACCCCGACTGCGGCCTACTTTCAAAAAGAGAGCGCCATCAAGCATCCCACCCGCACCGGCTATTTCGCGGACTCGATTTACGCCGACTTCGGGGCGGAGCCAAACTCGCCCAACGGTCCTTGGGATGTCTATAACGGCGGCAACAACGGCCCCGGCCTGGCCCGCATCGCCATCGCCCGCCACGGCGGGATGAGTCCGTCGCAGGCCCCGCGCAACATTCCCGTCGGCGGTCGGCTGCCAGGCCGCAGCACCGTGGCTTTCGCCGATGGCCATGCCGAGCAGGTCAAGCTCGACGATCTCTGGGGGCTGATGTGGTCGGCCACCTGGCCGGAGGGCAATCGCCGCCCGAACTGATTTCCCCCATGAAAAGCGTTTGGAAATTTGCGGGCTGGGTGGTGTTGCTCGCGCTGACCCTGACCCTCACCGCTTGCGGCTCGAAGGACCCCAGCACCACCCCGGGCAAGCCCAACCCGGCGTCATTTGACAGCGCCCCGCCGGACATCAAGGCCGACTGGGATCGCGCCGTGGCAGCGGATCAGGCCAATCAGTATTACGTGGCCGCCAGCACCTATCTCAAAATCATCCGGCAGGAGGGGCGGTTGACGAAGGAGCAATACCAAACCGCCGTCGCCGCGTCGGACGCCCTCACGCAACGAATCCAGGAGGCGATTCAAAAAGGCGACGCGGCGGCACGCGACGCGATGCAACGCATCATGATGGGCCGGTGACCCACGAGCCGCAAAGGACGCTCGTGTGATTCCATGGCCGTGCGCCCCGCTTACGCTTCCAACAAGCGGAGGAACTCCGCCTCGTCCAACACGCGCACGCCCAGTTCCCTCGCCTTGTCCAGCTTGGAACCGGCGCTTTCGCCGGCGATGACGTAGTCGGTTTTCCGGCTCACGGAACCGCTCACCGTCCCGCCCGCCTGGCGGATCAATTCGCCGGCCTGGTCCCGGGTCAGGGAACTCAAGGTGCCGGTGAGCACACACGTTTTACCGGCGAAGGGGGTGGCGCGTGTCGAGGCCGTCGCGGGAGCCGTCTCCGCTTGCGGGCGGATGCCCAGTGAGCGCAACCGCTGGAGCGTCGCGCGGCCAGCAGGGGAGGCGAAGTAATCCAGCACGCTGGCCGCCGCGACCGGCCCGACCTCCGGCATGCGGGCCTTGAGACCACTGGCGGCCAGGCGGGCCTCGAGGGCGGCAATTTCCGCCTTGAGTTCCGCGTCCCGGTGTTCGCGCCGCGCTTTTTCGGCCTCGTTTTTTGGCGGGTTCTTGCGGGAGCGCGGGCTGATTTCCTGCCGCTCGGCCTCTTTCGCAGCCAGGTCGCGGATGTCGCGGAGCACGGCGGAATCCGCCAGGGCCTCGAGCGAATCATGCGTTTGCGCGAGCTGCCGGGCCGTGGCTTCACCGACTTCACCGATGGCCAGCGCGAGAATCCAGCGGTGGAGCGGGGCGGTTTTGGCGCGCTCGAGGGCCTCCAGGACCTTGGCGGCGTTCTTTTCGCCGAACACGCGCGGTTCCTCGTCCGTCCCGAGGTTCAACTTGGCGAGCTGGTCGAGCGTGAGGGTGAACAGGTCGAGCGGATCCTTCACAAGGCCGCGCTCCACAAGTTTCTCGGCCACAATGCCGCCGAGCGATTCGATGTCGAGCGCCTTGCGCGCGGCGAAGTATTCCAGCCGGCGGCTGGCCTGGGCGGGACAGTTCGGATTCGGACAGCGCCAGAAGACTTCGATGGTTCTGTCATTGGTCGGCGGCGGCTCCGGCGCGTGCAGGTGAAGGTCAATCGGCAGGAGACCGGCCTCGGTGACGACAAAATTGTCCGGGCGCGCGTCCAGGATGACCACGCCATCGGCGGAGCGTTGCCACCCGTAGAAGGCGTTGGGGATGCGGACGAAGCCGCGCGTGGTGAGGTAGGCGGCGATGGCGTGCTCGGTCGGGTGCGGGCACCGGGGATCGCGCGCATCCAGCCACGGCTGGGAAATGACCAGGGAGATGCCCCCGGGCGGCTGCCCGATCACCAGGGAGGGGCCTTCGGTGCGCATCACGCCCTCAAGGCGCACGTCATCAGCGAACAGGGCGTTTTGGAGCTGCAAACGGCGCAGGTAGGAGCAGGGATCGGCGGGAACGGAAATCCATTGGCCATCCCGGCACTCGGGTCGGAAGCCGAAGGTGCCCGGGTGGGTTCGTTTCACGGCGTGATTGTCTGCCGCCCGATACCGAACTTCGTGCTCGGCCGAACCGGAGGACACCGGGCGGAGTTTTGCCCAGGTGTCGGCGGAGATCAGGACGCCCCGCCGTTGCGCCCATTCCGCAAGCTGCTGCTGCTGGCGTGCGTCTTCCGCCACTCCGCGGACGCCCGCGCCTGCTCCAGCACCCGCGGCAAGGACGGCGAGGGCCTCCGCGCCAAGATCGAACGCGCCGCCAGATCGTCCGGATGGACGGGCTGCAGCCGATGGCTCGAACTGGTTCCGCTCGGTTTCATCCAAAGAAGTTTCCGGCACTTCGGGCGGCGAGTCAATGACCGCCTCGCCCCGGACGATTCCGGTCCCGCACGCCGGGCATTTGCCGCCGACGTGGGCGAACAGGTCGAACTCCTGCGCGCCGGGCGGGCGTTTGGATTTCACCACCTCGAAGACCTCGGGAATCACCATGCCGGCTTTGCGGATGACCACGGTGTCGCCGATGCGGATGTCCTTCCGGCGGATTTCGTCCTCGTTGTGCAGGGTGGCGCGGGAGATGGTGGAACCCTGCACGAAGACCGGCTCCAGTTCGGCCACCGGCGTGAGCACGCCGGTGCGGCCCACCTGGACCGTGATGGCCTTGAGCACGGTCTCGGCGGGCGTGATCCACGGAACCGGCTTGTGAACGATGGCCCAGCCGGGCGCGCGCGAACGGCCCGGCAGACGCGGCCAGTCGGCGAGGGTGTTGACCTTGATGACGATGCCATCAATCTCGTAGGGCAACTGGCGGCGCAGGTCTTTGTCCTCGTCGTAATGCGCCACGATCTTCTCCCGATAGACCTTCAACACCTCCTCGATGCCGTCGCACACCCACCAGTGGGATTGCGTGGGCAACCCGAACGCCGACAACGCCGCGAGCACTTCCGAATGTTTGGCGAACGCGATGCCTTCGGTGGCCCCGAGCGCGTAGAAGACGGCGCGGATCGGGCGTTTCGCCACGTCGGCGGGATTCTTTTGCTTCAACATGCCGGCGGTGGCGTTGCGCGCGTTGGGGAAGGGCTTTTCTCCTTCGGCGGCGAGCCGGGCGTTGAGCGCGTCAAAATCCTTCGTGGTGATGTAGGCCTCGCCCCGGACTTCGAGGAGAGGGGGTGGCTGGGCGGACCTCAGTTCCAGCGGAATGGCCCGCACGGTTTTCAGGTTGGCCGTGATGTCATCGCCGAACTGGCCGTCGCCGCGCGTGACGCCCAGCGCAAACCGCCCGTCGCGGTAATGCACGCTGATCGAGACGCCGTCCACCTTCGGCTCGATGACGTATTCGATGCGGTCGCGGCCAAGCTGACGGCGGAGGGTGGCGTCCCACGCGCGGAGCTGGTTCAACGTGTTTTCGTCCTGCGCGCGGTTGCGGCGCTCGCGGTCGGGTTCCTCCTCGCGCGTCGGATGGTCGGCCACCTCGAGCTTGTCGAGCGAGAGCATCGGCACCAGGTGCGGCACGCGGGCGAAGCCCTCGGTGGGCGCGCCGCCGACACGCTGCGTGGGGGACGCGGGGGTGACGAGTTCGGGGAACTGTTTTTCCAGTTCCTGCAATTCGCGGTAGAGCGCGTCGTATTCCCGGTCCGTGATTTCCGGCCGGGCGAGAACGTAGTAGGCGTGGTCATGCCGGCGGATCTCGTCCACCAGGCGGGCATGGCGTTCGCGGGCTTGCGCAAGGGTCATGGGAGGAACGCGGGGCGGCGGTGGACCAGCCTCACTGGCCGCCGCGCGCGACGGCCGGCAGGTAGAGCGTGAACCGGCTGCCCCGGCCCGGTTCGGTTTGGACGCGCAACGCGCCGCGCGCCTCGCGCACGAGCCGGTGGATGATGCTCAGGCCCAGCCCGGTCCCGTGTTGCGCGGCCTTGGTGGTGAAATGCGTCCGGAACATGCGCGGCAGCACGTCGGGCGGAATGCCCGGGCCTTCATCCCGCACCGTCAGCGCGACCAGTGGCGGGGTGTTGTCGAAATTCTCCAGGTTCAGGATGCGCTCGCGTTCGCCGTCGCGGAACTGGGACAGATCGAGCGGCGCATCGAACACGGTGCCGGTCACTTCAACCAGGTGCGGTTCACTCCCGGCCTGGAAGGCGTTCACGACGAGGTTGCGGAGGATCTGGATGAGGTCCGTCCCGTTCATCCGCACCGCGATGTCGCGGTCCAGCGGCCGCACCTCGAAGGGGTGCCGCCCCGCGCTCGGATGCACCCGGGCGAGCTGCTGCATGTCGGCCAGCAACTGGTTCACCGGCACACGCGGGCCGTCGTCCTTCTCCGAGCGGCGGAGGAAGCTGAGGTAACGGCGGGAAATCTCGATGCAGTTCCCGGTCTGCCGGGTGATGGTTTTGAGCCGGTCACGGATGAACTCGACGTCGGCGGCGGTCGGCTCGGTCAGGTTCGCGAGGCGCTGGTTGAGCAGTTGCAGGAACCCGGAAATGACGGTCAGCGGCCCGTTGATGTCGTGGATGATGCTGGCGTAAATCTCGTTGCGCGCGCGGGCGATCTGCTCCTCGACGCGGTGCTCCTGCAGCTCGGCGAAGAGCGCGTTGATGCGGTCGGCCTCCGCGCCCGTCGCGGCCTCCGCCGCCCGGCGGCGCTTCTGCAATGCCGCTGCCACGGTCTTGCGGACGGACGCGACGTCGAACGGCTTGTTGATGTAGTCGAAGGCCTGGAGCCGCAACGCCTGGCGCAGCGTGTCGGTGGTTTCGTAGGCGGTCATCATCACCACTTCGATGCCGGGGGCGACGAACTTGAGCCGTTCCAACACTTCGAGGCCCGACATGCCGGCCATGCGGATGTCGCACACGGCCACGTCCACGGCGCGCTGTTGGGCCAGTTCAATGGCGGCGGGACCGTTCTCGGCCAGCAGCACCTCGAAGTCCCCCTTGAAGATCACCTGCAACGAGTCGCGCGGCCCGGGTTCGTCGTCGCACACCAGCAGGACGGGTTTCGCGCCGGGGGACGGCGGCGGAGCGGTCGGGGACGGGGACGTTTCGGTGTTCATGACGCAATGCGGCGGCTGACCGCATCGTAAAACGCGACGCCGCGCCCTCAAGCAGAAAGCCGGTGGGGCGCGGCGCAATTTCCCTTTCGCCCCGCCGCCCGCGCGCCCATGCTGACGCCGTGGCGACGACGTTGCATCCCGAGGAAGTCCGGCGCGCGGTGCGCGCGGCGCTGGCGGAGGATTTGGGCACGGGCGATGTGACCACGCTGGCCACCGTGCCGGAGGAGGCGACCGCCCGCGCCGTGATGCGCGCCCGCGAACCGCTGGTGGTGGCGGGCCTGGCCTTCGCGGCGGCAGCCTTTCGCGAACTGGACCCGCGGGTGGACGTTTCGCTCAGTGTGAATGACGGCGCCCGCGTCGAATCGGGCGGCGCGTTGCTCGCGGTGGCCGGCCCGGCCCGTGCCCTGTTGAGCGCCGAGCGGGTGGCCTTGAATTTTGTCCAGCGCCTCAGCGGGGTGGCGACGGCGACGGCGGCCTACGTTGCAGCCATTGCCGACACCGGCGTGCAACTGCTCGACACGCGCAAGACCACGCCCGGCTGGCGGGCCTTCGAGAAATACGCCGTGGCCTGCGGCGGCGGGCGCAATCACCGCTTCGGCCTGTTTGACCTGGTGCTCATCAAGGACAACCACCTGGCCGCCCTGCGCGACGCCGCGCCCAACGCCGTCGCCGCCGCCGTGCAACGGGCACGGGCGCAGTTCCCGCAACTCAAAGTCGAGGTCGAGGCGGACACTCTGGAGCAGGTGCGCCAGGCCGTGGCGGCGGGCGCGGACATCATTCTGCTCGATAACATGCCGCCCGAAACCCTGCGCGAGGCGGTGGCACTGGTGGGCGGGCGGGCGCAGACCGAGGCCAGCGGCGGCGTCAATCTGCAAACCATCCGCGCCCTGGCCGAGACGGGGGTGGATTTCATCTCCGTGGGGGCCATCACCCATTCGGCGCGGGCCGTGGACATCGGCCTGGATTTCGAGGCATGACGACGGACGCCCAACTGCTGGCCGCGTTGCGCAAGGGCGGGGACGGCTTTGTGACCCCGGCGGAATTGTCGCGGCGGCTCGGCCTGTCGCGCCCGCTCATCACCGGGCGGCTGAAGGCGCTGCGGGAACTGGGCTACGAGATTGAAACCAGTCCTGTGCTCGGCTGGCGGCTGCGCGGCGGGCCGGACGCGCTGCACGCCGATGACCTCCTCTCCCGCCTGCCGCGCAAACGTGTGGTCGGGCGTGACATCCGCGTCTTCGCCTCGACCACCTCGACCAACGATGTCTGCGAAAAGCTCGCGCGCGATGGCGTGCCGGAGGGCGTTGTCGTCATGGCCGAGACGCAAACGAAAGGCCGGGGCCGGCTGGGGCGGAAGTGGGTTTCGCCGCCGGGCGCGGGGCTGTGGCTGTCGGTCCTCCTGCGACCCCGCTGGCTGCCGGCCGAGGCCACGCGGTTGACGGTCGTGGCGGCTACGGCACTCGCCCGCGCCGTGGAGAAGCGGACGGGTCTCGCGCCCGCCATCAAATGGCCCAACGACCTGCTCCTCAACGGGCGCAAGCTGGCCGGCATCCTCACCGAAATGAGCGCCGAGACCGACCGCGTGCGCCACGTGATTCTCGGGCTGGGGCTGAACGTGAATCAAACCCCCGCCGATTTTCCGCCCGAGGTCCGCAAGCTGGCCACGTCACTCCAGATTGAAACCGGCGCGCGCTGGTCCCGCGCGGACCTCGCCACCACGCTGCTGGAGGAACTGGACCGCGATTACGCGCGGGCCTGCGGCGGCGGTTTTGCGGCACTGGCGGATGAGTGGGAGGCCCGTTGCGCCACGCTCGGCCAGCATGTCACGGTGCTCTGCGGCAGCCGCCGGGTGCGGGGCCGGGCCGAGGCGTTGGATGATGACGGCGCGCTCCTGCTGCGGACCGAACATGGCCGGCTGGAACGCATCCTCGGCGGCGACGTGTCCATCGAGAAGGGAAAGGCGGAGTGAGGCGATGAACGATGAACCAGCCAACGGGGTTGCGTGCCTGCGCCGCGCCGTCCTTTCGGCGGCCCGAAGCAACATCCAACTTCCAAGGGATGGTCGCGCGCGGGGCGCCTTCGACGTTGATGGTCGGGGATTAGGCGGTGGTTGTTGGATGTTGGTCGTTGGACGTTGGTCGTTGATTGTTGGTTGTTGGATGTTTCCCCCCCGGACTTTCGCATGATCCTGCTCTTCGACATTGGCAACACGCACACGCACCTCGGCCTCGCGGACGAGCGAGGGGTGCGGCGGCAAGGCGACGTGCCCACGCGGGCATGGTTCGACGGCTCCCCCGCGGCGGTGCGCCGCTGGCTGGGCCAGGTGGCCGTCACGGGTGCAGCGATTTGCAGCGTGGTGCCCCGGGCGACGCCGCGCGTGCGGGCGTTCGTCCGGCGGGAGTTTGGTCTGGTTCCGTTTGAACTCACCGCCCGCACCGTGCGGGGCGTGGGCATCCGGTATCCCCGGCCGGCCAGCATCGGGCCGGACCGGCTGGCCAACGCGGTCGCCGCGCGGCACCGGCACGGCGCGCCGGTGGTGGTGGTGGATTTCGGCACGGCGGTGACGTTCGACGTGGTGGACGGGCGCGGGGATTACGTGGGGGGCATCATTGCGCCGGGGCTGGCGGCGATGACCGATTATCTGCATGAGAAAACCGCGTTGCTGCCGCGCATCCGCATCCGCGAAGTGCGGACGGCCATCGGAAAAAGCACGGAGCAGGCGATGTTGATCGGCGCGGTGCATGGCTATCGCGGGCTGGTGCGGGAGTTGATCGCCGAACTGCGCAAAGAGCTTGGCGCGCGCCGGCTGCCGGTGGTGGCGACGGGCGGTTACGCGAAGTTGCTGGCCGCCGGCCTGCCGGAAATCCGCGCCGTCGAGCCGGACCTCACGCTGGAGGGGTTGCGGCTGGCCTGGGCGGCGGGGGTAAATCCAGACGCCCGCTGACGTTTGCCGGGGTGCTTGCCGCCCCTTGGGGCCATGCTACAATGCGCGGACCGTTGTGAATTTCCGCTTCCCCATCCGCCTGTCCCTGCCGCCGTCCGCCGTCTTGTTCGCGCTCTGGCTGGTGGGCGCCTTCGCGTTGCGGGGTGCCGTGTTCACGGTGACCAACGCGGCCGATTCCGGGCCAGGCACCCTGCGCAGCGCAATCACCAACGCCAATGCCACCCCGGGGCTGGATTTCATTCATTTCAACCTGACGGGAACCGGGCCTTTCACCATCGCGCCCCTTTCTCCCCTGCCCGCGCTCACGGACCCGGTGGTGATTGACGGCACCACGCAACCGGGCTACGCGGGACTGCCGCTCATCCGGCTCAACGGCACGGCCGCGGGCGCCGCCAGCAGCGGCTTCCGGCTCGAGAGCGGCGCGAGCGGCTCCACCATCCGCGGTCTGAGCATCATTGCCTTCAGCCGTTACGGCGTGGAAGTGGTCGGCGGCGCGTCCAACGTCATCGCCGCCTGCCATCTTGGGGTGGATGTGGACGGGCTGACGCCGGTGGCGAACAGCGGGGGCGTGTTTTTGAAGGGGGCGACGGATTGCATCGTGGGCGGCGAAACGCCGGGTGCCGGCAACGTCATTTCCGGCAATCTCGATGACGGCGTGTATCTGGAGGACAACGGCGGGCACCGCGTGCTGGGAAACTTCATCGGCGTGGGTGTGGGCGGCACGAACCGCGTGGCCAACCGCAAACAGGGGGTCCGCATCCGGTCCTCCAGCAACAACCTCATCGGAGGCGTCACCCCCGCAGCGCGCAACATCATCTCCGCGAACGGCGAGAACGGCGTGGCCATTGATGAGCCTGGCTCATCGAACAACGTCGTGCAGGGCAATTTCATCGGTTTGAACGCGCCCGGCACTGCCACGCTGGGCAACACCAATCACGGCGTATTGCTCAGCCTGCGCGCCCGGGCCAACACCATCGGCGGGGCCGCGCCCGGCGCGGGTAACGTGATTTCCGGCAACCGCCTCTCCGGCGTGGGGCTGAGTTTTGGCGCGCGCGACAACGTGGTGCAGGGCAACCTGATCGGCACCCTGCCCGGCGGCCTCGTCGCGGCGGGCAATCTGCTGGATGGCATTTCGCTGTCCGCCGCCACCAACAATCTCATCGGCGGCGAGGTGCCCGGCGCCCGTAACATCATCGCGGGCAATGGCCGGGATGGCGTGGGGCTTTCGGGGGACACGTGCCGCAGCAATTCGATCGCGGGCAACTTCATCGGCGTGAACGCGCCCGGCACCGCGCGGCTGGGGAATGCCCTGTCAGGCGTGTGGCTGAGCAACGCGGTTTGGAACGTGGTCGGCGGAAGCAATTCCGGCGCGGGCAATGTCATTTCCGGCAACGGTTTTCACGGGGTCTATCTCTTCGGGGAGGGCACCAGGAGCAACGCCATTCAGGGTAACCTCATCGGCACCGACGCCTCGGGCACGGTCGGCATCGGCAACGGAGGGGAGCATTACGGCGTCACCATCGAGCGCGGTTCGGCCAACTGGATCGGCGGGCCGCTGGCCGCCATGCGGAACGTCATCTCCTCCAACCAGGTCGGCATCTACATCGGCGGCCTGGGACCCTCGAACAACGTCATCCAGGGCAACTACATCGGCACGGACATCACGGGTCTGGCCCCCATCAGCAACCGCAAGGACGGCATCAACCTCGGCCGCTCGAACCTGCTCGGTCAGATTGTCTGGCACACCCGCGTGGGCGGCGCCGCGCCGGGCGAGGGAAATGTCGTTTGCGCCAACGGCTACCAGTTGGCCGGCGGGTTCACCAATTCGTTTGCGGGATTGTTTGCCGGTTCCGCGGTCGGCACGGTGATTCAGGGCAACCGCTTCGGCGTGGGCGCGGATGGCGTCACCCCGATGGGAAATTTCGGCCATGCGGTCGAGTTGCTGCAAGCCACCAACACGGTCGTGGGCGGCACCAACCCGGCGATGGGGAACATCATTGCCTACACCTACGACGGCCTGCGCTCCGGGGTCCGCGTGCGCACCGGGGTCGGCAACGTTGTGCTGGGGAACGCCATCTACTCCAACGGCTTTTTCGGAATCAGCCTCAGCGGCACCGCCGCCACGCCCAACGACCCCTGTGACGGCGACGGCGGCCCCAATTTGCAGCAGAATTATCCGGTCGTGACCAACGCCGTTACCGGGGCCAACGGCACCATCGTCCGTGGCCGCCTCGATAGCGCGCCCAACAAGACCTATCGCCTCCAGTTCTACGCCAACCCCGCCCCGGACAACTCCGGCTATGGCGAGGGCCTGCGGTATCTCGGGGCGGCGAGCTTCACCGCCGGGGCCAACTGCACCAACGCTTTCAACATCCACCTGCCCGCGACCGCCCCCGCTGGCTGGCGCATCGCCGCCACCGCCACCGACCCGGCGGACAACACTTCCGAATTCTCGCCCTCGCTGCCGGTCATCACTGTGCCCCTGCTGGCCATCAGCCCGCCGACCAACGGCGTGTTCACCGTGAGCTGGCAATTCAACAGCGCCGCCGAGGCCACCGCCGGGGACTGGCAGCTCCTTTTCGCCACCAACCTTGCGTCGCCCGTGCTCTGGCAGCCCGTCACCGAACCGCCGACGGTGCTCGGCGGTGGCACGTTGTTCCGCGTGACCCAGGCCGCGACCAATGCTGCCCGCTTTTACCGGTTGCAATTCCAGTAGCTGAGACGAATCCGCCGGACCCGACCGATCCGTCCGATTTCCATCATCCGCGCTCCCGTGAACCGCCCGCCTGTCATCGCCCTGCTGTTTGCGGCCCTCGCGCTGGCTGTCGCGGGGCGCGGCGTCAGCGCCACCGCGGGCACGCTGTTTACCCTCGCCGCGCCCGGCCCGGCCACCAATCGCCTCAGCATCGCCTTCCTGAGCGAAGGCTACACCAGCGCGCAGCAGGGCGTTTTTCTCGCGGACGCCACCAACGCGATGAGCGCCATCCTCAGCGAACAGCCCTACACCGAATACGCCGCCACGTTTCACTTTTACGCCCTCTTCACCAACTCGGTGGAGAGCGGTTCGGATCACCCGCAATCCGGCCTGTTCCGCAACACCTACTTCAACAGCACCTACGACGCCGCGCTGAATTACATCATCACCATCCCCGCCGGCGCCACCGGTCAGGGCCGCGTGGACGCGCTATTGAACCTGCTCCTGCCCACCACCAACCACCCGCACCGGCTCGCCGTGTTGCTGGTGAACGACGCCAAGGACGGCGGCTCCGCGAGCACCAACCTCGCCATCACCTCGACTTCGGTGCAATCCTACACCGCCGCCAACGGCGGCATCCTCACCCACGAACTCGGCCATCTCTTCGCCAACCTGGGCGACGAATACTCCACCAGCGAAGGCGTGCCCGTGGACGCCAGCTCGTTCCCCAACGAACCCAACGTCACCCAGCAGACCAACCGCGTGTTGATTCCTTGGAACGCCTGGATTGCCCCTGAAACCCCCGTGCCCACCGACCCGAACGACTTCACCTGGTTCGAGTCCGTCGGCCTGTTCGAGGGGGCGCGCTACAGCCCGACCAACTGGTATCGGCCCCGTGTGAATTGCCGGATGCGCTCGACCTCGAGCGGGGTGCCATTCTGCGAAGTCTGCCGCGAGGCCACCGTGCGGGCGCTGTATCAACGCCTTCGCGCCTTCGACACCGCCACCCCCGTGGCGTCCGCCATCACCCGCACCAATCATCTGCCCGCTGTCTTCAGTGTTACCCCGCTCCGGCCCGCCACGCACGACCTCGCTGTGGAGTGGCAGACCAACGGTGTCCCCGTCCCGGGCGCGACCGCCACCAACTTCACCCTCTCCCCGGGCGCATTGCCACCGGGTGTTCACACCGTCCGCGCCATCGTCCGCGACGAAACGGACTGGGTCCGCACCGGCACCGGGGTCCTGGCGGACACGAACCAGTGGACCGTCACCGTGCTGGCCGCCCAACTCTGGCTGGAGGCGCCGCAAGCATTGCCCGGCGGGAACTTCCGCTTCACCGTGCGGGGCACCAACGTCGCCGCCGTCACCGTGCAAACCTCCTCGAATCTGACCGCCTGGACCAGCGTGGCGACGAACGCCGCGTTCACCGGGCTCTGGCACTTCACCAACGCCGCCGGCGGTCCGCCTCGCTTCCACCGCGCCATCACCCCGCCGCAGTGACCTTTCCTGCCCGCGTGTCCAAAGCAAAAACGGCAGGCCCGCGTGGACCTGCCGTTTCGCAAAAAATGAACCGGTTACGGTTTCTTCGGCTTCTCGGCTTTCTCCGGTTTGGGCGTTTCCGCCTTCGGCTCGCGCGCGGGGGCCTTGCCAAAACGGATCATTCTGGCCACCGATTTGCCGTCCTGTTCCTGGTAGGAGCCGCTGACCGGTTCGCCCACGACGCCGTCAGCGAGGGTCCCTGGTTTGGCCTCCTTGAAAATTTTGGTGTCAGCGGTCACCGCCAGCGTCCGGGAGGGCTGGGTGGCGTATTTCACGGTGATGCTGTCCGCCGTCTTGGCCTCGAGCGTGCCGCGGAAGGGGATGGCGCGGTTGGGATTCGGGTCTTTCTTCGGCTTGTCCGCTTGGGACTGGGCGCTGAGGGGCAGCGCCGCGAGGGCCAGGGCGGTCAGGGCGAGCAGGGTGAACTTGTGGCATTGTTTCATGATGATTCCTTGGTTTGCGGTTCGTGACTTCGACCGGATTGCAGCCCGGTGTGTTCATTCCGGCAAGCCTTTTTCCATGGCTGATGGTGTCCGGGGTTGAGAACCGCCCGGCGGCGCGTATGCTGTCGTGGCAATGGGCGTTCAATACAAGGACTACTATCAGGTGCTGGGGGTGCCGCGCGGGGCGTCTGACGCGGAGATCAAGAAGGCCTTTCGCAAACTGGCCCGCGAATTCCATCCCGATGTCGCCAAGGACAAGAAAAAGGCCGAGGAACGCTTCAAAGAGGTCAATGAGGCCTACGAGGTGCTCGGCGATCCGGAAAAGCGGAAACGCTACGATGAACTGGGAGCCAACTGGCAGGCGGGCGCGGAATTCCGACCGCCGCCCGGGTGGGAGCAGTTCACCACCACCGGCGCGCGCGGCGGTCGTCCGGGTGCCGAACACTTCGAGTTCCACTTCGGCGGCACCGGTTTCAGCGATTTCTTTGAACAGCTCTTCGGCGGGGCGCGCGGCGGCTTTGGCGGAACCGCCGCCGGGCGCGGCTTTGCCCCGGAGGAAATGGTCGAACGGGGCCGCGACCTCGAGGGCGACATCCTCGTTACCCTCGAGGAGGCCATGCATGGTTCCGTGCGGTCCGTGACCATCCGGCGGAAGGCTGATTGCCCCGCTTGCGGTGGCAGTGGCCGGCGCGCGGGGCGGTTGTGCGCCTCGTGCAGCGGCACCGGCACGGTCGAAGAGCGCGAGACGCGCCAGGTCAAGATTCCCGCCGGCGTTACCGAGGGGCAGCGGCTGCGCGTGCCGGGCCACGGCGAGGCCGGGCCGGGCGGCGACCGGGGCGATTTGTTCCTGCGCGTCCGCCTGGCCAAACACCCGGATTTCGAGGTGTCCGGCCACGACCTCATCCACGAACTGGAACTCGCGCCGTGGGAGGCCGTGTTGGGCGCGCAAGTCGAGGTGCCCACACTGACCGGTCGGGTCAGCATTCGCATCCCGCCAGGCACCCCTTCCGGTCAGAAACTGCGCGTCCGTGGTCGCGGCCTGCCGCAGCGGGGCGGGCCGACTGGCGATCTCATCGTGGTGACGCGCATCGAGGTGCCGGAACAGGTGAACGACGAGGAACGCGCCCTCTGGGAGCGGCTGGCCCGCGTGTCGCGGTTCCGTCCGCGCGGCCATTGACCCGGCGGTGGGCCGGCCGGTTCCTCGCGTCGCTGCCGCCGGCAATTTGCCGCTTTTCAGGCGGGTCGCGGCGCGGCCTCTGTGGCGCGGAGGTTTGCGCGCCGGGCGGCCAGTTCCCGCAGCCATTGCTCCACCCCGTCAATCACCGCGTCCGGCGTCGAGGTGCCCGCCGTGATGCCCACCGTGCCGGCGGTGAAGAACCACTCCTCGCACAGGTCCGCCGCCGTCTGGACGTGATGCACCTGGGGACAATGCTCCCGACACGTGGCCACCAGTTCCCGTGTGTTGTTGCTCTCCGCGCCGCCGATGACGACCACCACGTCGCACCGTTGCGCGAGTTCCACGGCGGCGTGCTGACGTTGTTTCGTCGGCTGGCAGACGGTGTCCACGAAACGCACCTCTGCGGCCGGGAACCGCTGCCGCAGCGCCGCCACCAGTTGCTTCACCCGGGCAATCGGCTGCGTGGTTTGCGCCACCACCCCGAAGCGCGGCCGCTCGCGCAGTTGGGCAATGTCCGCCTCGCTCAGAATAATGTCATACTCGGGGTAATCCTCCGTCAGCCCGCGCACCTCGACGTGCCCGCGCTTGCCGATGACCACCGGATGGAAGCCCCCGGCCACCAGCTTCGCCAGCGCGCGGTGCGCCGCGTGAACGAGCGGGCAGGTGGCCTCGAGCACGTTCAGCCCCCGGGCGTGGGCTTCGCCCTTCGCTTTGTCGGAGGCGCCGTGAGCAGTGATCATCACCGTGGGCGTGTCCGCGGCGGCGGCCTCCTGGGCCACGCGGATGCCGCGCGCCCGCAAATCCGCCATTACGGTCTGATTGTGAACCAGGTCGCCCAGGATGGTGAGCGGCGCGTGCCGGGCCTCCTCGAGCGCGAGGGCAATGGCGTCGCGCACGCCGAAGCACATGCCGAGATGTTCGGCGCGGAGAATTTTCATAGGGCAAAAGCGGAAAGCGGGAATGTGGGAATGCGGAATCGGCTTGGAGCGCCAGCCTCGGATCCGGCTGGTCTGCCGAACACCACATTCGGCCGGTGCCGCGTGGAGGCGGGTTGCCCTTTCCGGTTCACTGGGGGCGCAGTTGTTTGCACTTTGTAATACAAAGTCAAAGACCGCAAGGGATGCCCGGCGTTCAAAGAAGGTTTCATCGGTTCAGGTTTGCTTCGTCTGCGCGACAATCTGCTCGAGGAGGGAAATGTAGTCCGCAAACGCCTTGCGCCCGGCGGCGGTGAGCGAGCAGGTCGTGAGCGGGCGATGGTTGTGGTAGGACTTCGCCACCGCCACATAACCCGCCTCCTGCAAGGTGCGGATGTGCGTGGTCAGGTTTCCATCGGTCATCCTCAGCGTGTCGCGCAGCTCGGTGAACGCGAGTTCGGGGGACGCGGCCAGCAGCGACAGGATGGCCAGCCGCCCTTTCTCGTGGATCACGCGATCCAGTTGCAGGAAAGGTTCCGGGTTCACGACGCGTTCCGCGGTTCGGTGAAGCGCAGGTAGATGCCATAGGCCAGATGCAGCCCGCCAAACGCCGCGCCCATCACCCAATGGGTGAAGCGAAACTCCATTTGTTCGGGCCACGCCAGAATCGGCAGTAAAATCAGGGTTCCCGCGGCGATGAACGCCCAGCCCAGCACCTTGATGCCGCGCGGCATGAAGAAGCCGGCGGCGTGCAACGCCGCGCCGTGCAGGGCCAGCCACAACGGCACCAGCGCCCAGGTGAGACGGAAACCGGCCCCCGCAATCATCAGCACCAGCCCGGCCATCAGACCGATGAACAGGGCGGGCAACATGGCCTGCGCCACGCGGCGCGTGGGCGGCGACCAGAACGGTTCCTGGTCCCGCAGCGCCTGGCGGCGAATGACCACGAACGCGCCGGTCAACGTCGCCGCCGCCACGGCGAACCAGAACAGGATGAAACGGCGCGGGGAATCGCACTGGGTGAGGCCGCCCACGATGCCGGCGGCCACGCCGACGCCGCCGGCAAGCATCATGACGGGGGCGAGGGCGCGACGGTAAAGTGCCGAGCGCTCCATGAGGGTGCGGATGGTCTGGAGATTTTCGGCGGCCCAGTCGGCGTTCATGGCCGTCACTTTGCCACGCAAAGTGATGGCGTCAAGCGGCCAAACGCTTGCTGGCATCCCCCCTACGGTTCGATTGGACGTTGAAGGCAGGCTGTCCAGTCGGCCTTTCAACTGATGGGTCGAACGGCAGCACCTAGAACAACCGCACCTTGGCCGGGCGCGTCGGCACGGGCCAGGGCCAGTCGAGGTCTTCCGCGTCTTTGCTTTCGGTGGAGCGCATCACGCCGCCGTCGTCGGTGCCGTTGGGGCCGACGCTGTAGAGCAGGAACCAGCCGTCGTCCGTGCGCTGATACCGGAAAGGTTGGTTGACCATGGGGTCGAGCGGCACGCCGCCAGGGCAGAACGGGGCGAGCTGGTCTAGGCGCTCTGGAAACACGCCATGCGAGAGGTGGTAGCGTTCTAGGCCGCAGGCCACGATGGCGAGGGTTGCCGTCACTTGTTTGCGGGCGGCGTGCCGACTGGCCGATTGAAAGGCTTTCGCCGTCATGTCTGCGAAAATGCGATAAGGCGAAAAGGTAGGTCCCGTGCGGTCCGAGTCGTTCGGCTCCCATTCGCGAAGAACCTCGATCCAACCCTGCTCCGGAGGACGGGCGAGAAGTCGTCGCAAGGAGACGAGGTTGCGGCTGTGGAGGCGGACCATGGACACCTGATTCTGACGGAGCACGGCGCGGGATTGGGGTTGCCACAGTAGGTGCGGGGTTTGTGCCTGTTCAGGGTTTGCCGAGAGCAGGGCGGGGTTTTGCAGCAACTGCTCCATGCTGGCGATAGACCAGGCGCGTTCTCCTTCGAGGGCCAGGGCCAGCCCTGACCAGAAATTCAATTGCGCAAAGCGTTCCTGAAAGGTGGCCAGTTGCGCGTCGGACCAGCGATGCGCTCGCAAGCCCTCGTTGATCAGCGAAAGGGCGATACTGTGGTTGGCGTAGCGGACCAATTGGGAAATCAGCAGAGGTTCCTCGCGAAGCAGTTCGGCGACGTCCAGGGAGGCAAGTGCGTCCGCAAAGGCCACGTCGGTTTGACCAGCGGCGAGCCGAGCGACACCCCGAAGTTGCAGCACGAGCTGGATTACCTTCATGCCCGGCAGGTGGTGCGGAAGCGTGTCGAGCGAGCTTTCCAGAGGCTGTGGAAAACGTGCGCGCGGGCGCGTGGCAGCCGCACAAATCTCGTCCAGCGCCGGATTCGCGAGTTCCAGCGCGGCCAGGACGTCGAGCGCGGGGTCGCCAGGCGGTGGCAGGGATATGCTGGCGGCCCACTGCCGATGAAGCGGGCGTGGCGCAGCCACCAGCGATCGAACGGCCTGGGACCACACAGGGATGTTCTCGAGCCGCCCCCAAGTGTTGTTCGTCGTCTCCGGTTCATAGCTCACCAGTTCTCGTGCCCAACTGACCGTCTCCAAGGGGTGGCGCGGCGGCCAGACCAGCTTTTCGTCGCCCACCTCACCAGCCGCTGATGCTGGGGCGGCCATCTGCTCACGCCGCTCATGGGCTTCGATAAACGGCGCAAAAACCGGGGCCGCGACGGCGTTCTCCTCCGGCGGGATTTCCGGGCCAAGGATTTCGCGGAAAGTCAGTTTTTCTCCAGCGGCGACCAGGCGGGCGTGTTCGCGCCGCCAGGCGATTTCGCCCCGGAGGTTTTCCATCGTTACCAGCAGGGCCAGGGGGGTGATGCCCCCGAGCAGGGTGAGATACAGCAGCCCGAGGCACCAGCGGCCAAAGCGAAAGCGGGAGCGTGGCAGGGCGGCTGGCAAAGCGGGGTTGGCGCGGAGCCGGGCGGCGCGCTGGTTCCAGCAAATCGCCGTGACGCCAAACCAGCAAACCCCAATGCAGCCGCCCCACAGTCCCAGCAACCACGGCAGCCAGCCGACGGGTTGTTGAAAGGTCAGGAGCGCGAGCGCCAGCCCGAAGCCCGCTCCGGCAGCGGCCAGCAGCGCCGTCAACGCGAGGGTGCGCAGGACCGTCCATCGTCCGGCGGGTGCGGGGCGTAATCGGGCGTAAAGCCAGAGCCAGTTGAAGTCGGACCACGCGAGCAAAAACTTGGGCAGAGTCATGGGGTGAAAGGGTTGAATGGGTAACTGGCAACCGGGTGGGTCAGGTGAAGTTCGCAGCTTGATGTGGATAGAGAACGGCTTTTGGCCGTCGCCCCCCACCCAAACCGGACAGGCGGTTCTCCCGCATCCGGCTTTCCAGTTCATGGTCTTGATGGACTGGCTCAGGCACTCGACTCAGGGCTTTCGGAAGAGTCGCCCCAGCCGCGCAGGCTTGCGCCCCGCTCACCTGTTTCACAGGCGGTCCACTGTTCGTTCGCCATTGCTCCCCAAGCCCGGTTTTCCGGCGCAGCCGAGCGCACAGCCTTGCGGCACTACTCAGCCCCTCGTGAGATGGGCAGTCAACCTCGTCGAACACCATGTCCCTGTCCCCCTTCGCTCCACGGTCGTTACCCGCTTCCCGGCTACTACGAGGACTCTGACCCCGACCGGCCCTTTCGCCGCCAGCCGTGGTTCCCTGATTGACGTCACACAGACTTCCAAACATTCCGTCTCCAACCATCAACGGCTCTCGTCCAGACGCGTTCCACTCCCTCTGCGCTGGCCGCGCTATTTTGTTCAGGCTTCGCCCTTTCGCTCGCAGGCTCGCCAGAACCGCCGACCGAATCGAGTTCACCTGTCTCTGTGTATCGAGACGTGTTACGGACTGTTCGTTCACTTCCAGTTGCTCTCCACCCGGGGGTGTCGCCCCGGCGCAGTTACTTTCCGTTACTGGCCCTTCAGTGTCGGCCAGGTCGGGGACTTTCACCCCGCTGTCCATGTGCGCTCTCAGGCGCACGAGCGCCGCCGTTCCGGCGGCTTCGGGTGAGAGAGTCAAAGCTGGTGCTTCAAATTTCTCGGCGGTTCCGGTGGATGGTTCACACGCAAAGCCGGCGGGGACGCCGGCGCTCCGTCCCGCGTCCAACAGACTGAGGCAATCATAATGGCGGCGGTCGCTGCGGGGGCCGGGAGGGATGGCTGGCGGGGCGGGCGAGCGCTCGGGGAAATCGCCGAGTTCCGCCGTCAGTTGTTGCAGTTGTTCGTTGCGCAGGTTCCAAGTCATGAACCAGTCACGCGGCGCGGGGGCGGGGGTGTTCACTGCCACGATCCCGGACGAATTGGCGAGGAAGGCGTTGATGCCCAAGATGCCGAGCCAGAGGCCGGCGACCGCTCCCCAGGCCAGCGGGAAACGCGCCCATAACTCGCGCCAGCCGGTGAGCAGTTCGGCGCTTCCCGGTGGTGGCGCGGGGCGGAGTTCGGCGCGGGCGGCGGCGAGGATTTCCCGGCGCCAAGCGGCAGGGGGCAGTTGCAAAGGCTGCTGCTGGAGCTGCTGTTCGAAGTCATCCGTGTTCATTTGAGTTCCTCGTAAAGGGGACGCAGCCGGGCGCGCAGTTTGTCTAGACCGTAACGGTAGCGGCTGGCGGCGGTGTTCGAGGGGATGTCGAGGGTGGCGGCGATTTCTTCGAGGGTCAGGCCGGCCCAGAGTTTGAGGTGAACGACAGCGCGCTGTTCAGGCGGCAGTTCAGCCAGTGCGCTGGCGAGGGAATGGCGAAAGACTTGTTCATCGGGATCGGCGGCGGGGGCGAAGGGGCTGAGAACATCGGCGGCAAACGATTTGTGGCGTTGCTCGCGGGTGGCACGACGACGCATCAGGTCAATGGCAGCGTTGTGCGCGAGCCGCAGGAGAAATGGCCGCTCGTGGCGCACGCCATTGAGCAGGTGCGGGTGGCGGGCGAGCGTGACGAACAGGTCCTGGAGCAAGTCGTGTGTGTCGGCCTCGTTGCGGGTGAGGTTCAGCAGGAACGCGAACAACGCCGGGGCGTGGTCATCGTAAAGGTGGGCCAGTTGGCGCTCGGGCGTCATGCTTCCGTGCCCATGACGCGCCGGGGCGGGGGATTTGTCTAGCCGGGAAAGAATTTTGCCCGTTCCATCGCAGGCGATTTTCCACTGAATTGCCGAGGCGTGGCATTGGGGACGCCGCAATGCTCTCACACCACCGCATTCGGAATGAGTGCTCCGCCTCCCGCCGGGAAACCCGCTTCAGTAGAACATCGCGTAGTTGCGGCGGGCGGCGTCGGTGACGGCCCAGAGGTTGAGGGGGCCGACAGCCTTGCCGAATTTGATGTAGCGGGCGCTGCCGTCCGCCATGGCGTGGTTCGAGCCGCCGCTGCGGGTGCCCGCGCCCCGGCTCATGTGGCGGCTTTGTTCCAACTCGTCCACGTCGTTCCCGCGGCCCTCGAAGAAGTCCATGTAGAAGTGGCCGGAGCCGGTTTCCTTTTCCCCGAGCAGCACGGTTTCGGTGGGGTAGCGGAGGGCGTTTTCCTTGAGGCCGCGCGGGTAGCGGGCAGCCTTGAAGTCGGCCCATTCCTGCGGGGTCAGGTTGGCCTCGAACCAGTCGTTGAAGCCGTTGATGATGTAGCTGCGCGGGAGGGTGTCGGCGACGAAGTTGGTGTCGTTGCCGTGGGAAGCGGGGGTCTGGCCGTCGGTCAGGCAGAGCAGGACGCGATAGTTGCGGTAATACTCCTGGAATTGCGAGGGCCAGCGGGTGCGGCTGTTGCGGTGCGGGAAGAAGCCGTCGTTGTCGTCCACATACATCTGGGCGGAGAGGCCGAGCTGGCGGAGGTTGTTGAGGCAACTGATGCGGCGGCCGGATTCCTTGGCACGGCCGAGGGCGGGCAGGAGCATCGCGGCGAGAATGGCGATGATGGCGATGACGACGAGCAGTTCGATGAGCGTGAAGGCGCGGCGGGCGGCGCGCGGCGGGGCGGGGCGGGGCGTTTGCATGTCAGGGGCCGGTTTCAAGGCTGTTTGAATGAGGGTGCGCAGCGCAACGTCCGTCTCATTGGTTCATGAACAAGAAGACCGTCGCCCTGCTTTGCGTCCTGTTTGCCCTCATCGGAGTGGCGGTCTATCTGTTCAAGGACTCTTTTCGCGAGGAGCCTATTCAAATTGCCTACAGTGTCCGCCCCGCGCCGGAGCACCGGCAGGCGGCGGCGAACCGGCGGGACAACCCGATTGGCAAGCGCGGCTTCGTGCTCAGTTTCGCGCTCGACCAGAAGGTGGAACTGAAGTCGGTCCAGGTCTTCCCGCTGGCCGAGGTGCTGACGAACAAATACCCGCACGCCATCTGGGAACTGGTGAGCGACTCGAACTCCGTGCCGGTCAAATCATTTGACTATGGCCTGAACATCCGCGGGATGCGGCCGAAGGTGAAGGGCGCGGTGGCCGACCCGCTGCGCCCGGGGGAAAGCTACCGGATTGTGGTCCGCACGACGCAGCAAACGGCCCAGCGGGATTTCCAGTTGCCGCCGTGACGCGGTGGTGAGTTCGTCCGGCGGCCGCGCGACCGCGCAAAGAAGCATTGCCTCGGCCCGTCACCGGCGCGTAACGTGCGGTCATGGCTTCGCCGGTTGTCCAAACCGCCCCAACCCCATCCGCCCGTCCGCCCGCTGCCCTGGCGATTCAGGCCCACCGGTTCATGCTGTTGAGCCGCGTGCTCGAGGAAAAGCTGGCCAGCCTGTATCGCGGCGGGAAGATTCACGGCGGCGTCTTTCTCGGGCGCGGCCAGGAGGCCTTCAGTGTGGCGCTCGGGCTGCACCTCCGGAAGGGCGACGTGTTCGCGCCGAACATCCGCGACATGGCCGGACGGCTGGCGTTTGGCGAGCCGGTGATTGACGCGGTCCGCACCTACCTCGGCTCGCCGCTCGGGCCGATGCGCGGGCGCGACGGCAATGTCCATCGGGGCCGCCCCGCCGACGGCCTGCTGCCCATGATCAGCCATCTCGGCTCGATGATTTCCGTGGTCAATGGCGTGTTGTTCGCCCGCCGGCTCAAGGGCATTACCGGCACCGTCGGCGCAACCTGTCTCGGCGATGGCGGCACTTCAACGGGCGCGTTTCACGAGGCGTTGAACCAGGCCGCCGTCGAAAAGCTCCCGCTCGTTCTGCTCGTGGCCAACAACCAATACGCCTACTCGACGCCCAACGACCGCCAGTTCGCCTGCCGTTCGCTGGTGGACAAGGCGATTGGCTACGGCGTCCAAGGCGTGGAGATTGACGGGACGCATCCGGCCGATTGTCTCGCAGCGGTGGGCCGCGCGGTGGCCCGCGCCCGGGCGGGCGAGGGGCCGCAACTCGTCGTCGCCAACCTGCTCCGCCTGTGCGGGCACGGCGAACACGACGACGGCAGTTACATGGACCACGGTCTCAAGACCGGCCCGGTCGGGCGCGACTGCCTCAAGGTGAGCGAAGACTGGTTGCGCGCCGAAGGCTGGGCCGATGACGCCGCCCTCGCCGAATGGCGCGAGACGGCCGTTCGGGAGGTGGAAACCGTGGTGGCCACGGTGCAACGCGAACCCGCGCCCGATCCGTTCGAGGAGGAGTGGTTTGCCATTTCCAACCGCGCGCTGGCGGACATGCATGGGGAGGTGGCATGAGCATCACCTATCTCGAGGCCATCCGCGAAGCACTGGGCCGGGCGCTGGCCGAGGATCCGCGCGTGTTCATTTACGGCCAGGACGTGGGGCGGTTCGGCGGCGCGTTCAAAGCCACCAAGAATCTGCAGCAACAATTCCCGGGTCGCGTGGTGGACGCGCCCATCAGCGAGGATGCCATCACCGGGCTGGCCGTCGGCGCGGCCATGGAAGGTCTGCGCCCCGTCATCGAGATGCAGTTCGCCGATTTCTCAACGGTGGCCATCAACCAGATCGTCAACCAGGCGGGCACGCTTTACTGGCGCACCCAGACGCCCTGCCCGATCGTCGTGCGTCTGCCCTGCGGCGGCACCTCGGGCAGCGGCCCGTTCCACAGCCAGAACCTCGAGGCCATCTACGCGCACTGGCCCGGGTTGATCGTGATGACCCCGGCAACGGTCGAGGACGCCTACAGCATGTTGCTCGAAGCCATTGCCCTGGATGACCCGGTCATTTTCTGCGAACACAAGCTGCTCTATTACCATCTCAAGGCCGAGGCGCTGCCCACCGAGGCCATGCCCGTCGGCAAGGCCCGCATCGCCCGCGAAGGCCGGGACCTGACCATCGTGGCTTACAGCGCGATGGTTCACGAATCCCTTGCTGCCGCCACCGAGCTTGCCACGGAGGGCTGGCAGATCGAGGTGGTGGACCTCCGCTCCGTCAAGCCGCTGGACACCGACACCGTGATCGCCTCGGTGGCGCGCACGGGCCGTCTCCTCTGCGTGGGTGAAGCATGGCCTTGGGGCGGCGTCACCGCCGAGGTCATCGCCCGCGTGGCCACCGAGGGGTTGCATCTCCTCGATGCCCCGCCGCAACGGCTCAACGCCAAGGATACCCCCGTCCCCTATCATCCCAACCTCTGGGCCGCGCACCGGCCCACCGCCCGCGCCATCGCCGAAGCCGCGCGCAAACTCCTGAACCAATGAGCCTCCAGCAGATTCCCATCATCATGCCCCAACTCGGCGAATCCATCGCCGAGGCCACGGTCATCAACTACCTCGTGCCCCCCGGCGGCGAGGTCCGCATGGATCAGGACATCATCGAGGTCGAGACCAGCAAGGCCACCATGACCGTCACCGCGCCCTGCGACGGGCGCATCAAGGATTACACGGCCAAGCTGAATGAAAGTTACGCCGTCGGCGCGGTGCTCGGATACATCGAAGCCACCCGCGAGGCCGCCGCCCGCGCGGGGTTGGACCAGCCCGAGCCGCCACCCGCGGCGGTCGGGACGCCGGCGCCGACCAGCACTGCCACCCCGGCGGGCGAACCGCCACGCCAGGTCACACCCACCGTGCGCGGTCTGCCCGTGCCCGCCAGCGCCGGGGGCGCGAGTTACATGTCGCCCCGCATGAAGGCCCGCATGGCCGAACTCGGCCTGCACGCCGCCGATCTCGCCGGCATCGCCGGCAGCGGCGCGGCCAACCGCGTCACCATTGACGACCTCGAGAAATTTCTCGCCAGCCTCGAAGGCCAGCGCCTGACCCAGGCCTCGACCATGCGCGTGGCCGTGGCCGACGCCATGCGCCGCAGTTGGACGCGCCCGCTGGCCACCGTCGGCCTGCCCGCGCGCATGGACGCCGTGCTCGCGCATCGCAAAACCCAGAACCCCAAGCCCGGCCCCGCGCTCTACGCGCTGCGGGCGCTGGCCATCGCGCTCGGCGAAAACAGTGCCCCCGCCGGCCGCCTCATCGGCTCCAAGATCGCCCACCCGCCCGCGATTGACATCGGGTTCGCCGTCGAGGCCGAGGACGGCGTGCTTGTGCCCGTGCTGCGCGGCGTGGACCGCAAACCGATTGCCGAACTGGTGGGTCGTTACAACCAGCTCATCGAGTTGGCGCACCAGCGCAAGCTTCCGCCCGACGCCTCGGGCGGTTCGATTGCCACGGTGACGAACTTCGGCACGTTCGGCCTCGTCTGGGCCACGCCCATTCCGCTGCCCGAGCAAACGCTGGTGCTCGGCCTGGGCGCGGGCCGCAAGGTGCCGTTCTGGGACGAGGCCAAAGGCCAATTCGTTCCCGTGACCGAGGCCTGCCTCACCCTGAGCTTCGATCACCGTGTGCTCGACGGCGGCGCGGCGGGCCGGCTGCTCGCCCGCATTGCCGACCTGTTGCAGACCCCGGAGAAACTGTGACCGGGCAAGCTGGCCGGCCGCTTCGCCCGCCCGCCCCTTGACGCAGCGCGTCTTCCGGCTATTACATTCGCCCCATGCCGACCTACGCCTATCAATGTGAAAAGTGCGGGCATGAGTTCGAGTTCTTCCAGTCCATGAAGGACCGCGCCCTCACCAGTTGCCCGCAGGATTTGTGCGGCCAGAAACGCTGGGGCAAGGGCCGCGTCCGCCGCCAGTTGGGCACCGGCGCGGGCATGATTTTCAAAGGCTCCGGCTTCTACATCACCGACTACCGCAGCGAGAGCTACAAACAGGCCGCCAAGAAGGACGCCGCGCCCGCCGCCTCCACCCCGGCCAAACCGGCCGAAAAACCGGCGGCCAAACCCGCGACGACCGGCAAGGACTGACCGGCCCCGCCGCGTCCGCCGCATGAAATTCCTCTCCGCCCTCCTGCTGCCGCTGCTGGCGGCGGGAGCCGTGTGGGGACAGCCCTTCCCGCCCGCCGCCAACACCGGCGCCATCAGCGCCTCGGGCCAGTTTCAGGTGCTGGCCAGCCAGCCCTTCGCCGCGCGGCTGGGCGCGCCCTCGGTCTTTGCCGACACCAACGTCCTCCGCCTCGAAACCACCCTGCTGGTCATCGCCGCCGAACGGGTCAAGGCCGTCCTCTGGCGCGAGTTGCAGATTTCCGGCCCGTGGCAGCAGAAGGTGTATTTCGTCCTGCGCCCGGCCCGCACCGCGGCGGACCCCGTCACCATCAAGGCCGTGATGGGCCTCGACGGTTGGGCGTTGCGGGCCGAGGCTCCCGACCATCTCGGGCGGCATGAATTCATCCGGATGCTGGTTGAGGTCGTGTTGCTCGAACTGGCCAATCGCCACGGCACCGACCGCGGCGCGGAACTGCCCCCGTGGCTGGCGGACGGCCTCGCGTTCCACCTGCTGTCCAACCACGCGGCGGAACTCGTCCTCGAGGCCCCGCGCCACTCCGCCAATGGTGTTACCTTCACGCCCCTCGAGAGCACACGCCAGCGCCTCAGCGAACTCGAACAGGCGCACAAAATCCTCGTGGGCGAAACGCCCTTGAGCTTCGAGCAGTTGAGCTGGCCCAACGACGCGCAACTGCGCGGCCCCGGCACCGCCCATTACCGCGCCAGCGCGCAGGTCTTTGCCATCCGCCTCCTGCGGCTGCCCGACGGGCCGGAGTGTTACCGTGCCTTCCTCGCCGCCCTGCCCGCGTTCCGCAACTGGCAGCTCGCGTTCCTCAAGGGCTTCGCCCCGCACTTCACCCGCCTGCTCGACGTGGACAAGTGGTGGACCATCGAGGCCGCGCAGTTCGCCGGACGCGACCTGACCCAAACCTGGGGCGTGGCCGAAAGCTGGCGCAAACTGGCCGAAACCCTCCGCGAACCCGCCCGCCGCGTGGCCGACGAAGCCGCCCCGCCCGAGCGCGTCGAACTCACCCTGCAGGAGGTGTTGCGTGAATGGGAACCCGAGCAGCGCGCCGAGTGTCTCCGCCGCAAAATGGTGGCCCTGACCGCCCTGCGCCTGCGCCTCGCGCCCGAACTCGTTCCGCTGGCCGACGAATACCGCCGCACGCTCGAACTCTGGCTGCGCGCCCGCGCCCCGGAAACCGGCGGCGGCTCCCGCGGCTTCCGCGCCCCCGGCGACATCTCCGCCCTCACCATCCGCCGGTTGAACCTGCTCGACACCCGCCTGGAACGGCTGCGACCGGAGTAAATGTTGCATTCGAAATCCTTGGGGCTGCTTTGGACCGCGGCGGCCCCGCCGCCGCTTTCCCAGCCAACCTGCGCCGAGCCGTTGAACCCGAATGACGGAGTTGGCCGGGGACAAAAAACGGGTGGAACGGGCAACTTGCCCGTCCCGCGCGGCAACTTGCCGCGCGGTTGGCCCAAGGCCGAGGCACTTTTGGCATCGTTCCAGGGCAGACTTGGTGGGCGTTTGCGCCCGGCGGGTCGCCGGGCGCGACGGGCGGGTAGCCCGTGCCACCCAAGGCAATCCAGTTTTTCGGGTTGTAGCCCCGCTGACCCGTTGCAGCCCCCGATGTTAGCGCACCAGCCCTCCGGCTCCGTCCCCACAAACGAGCACTGCCCACGGCATCCCCGCCCGCTCCGGCAACCGCGCACGGATGCCCTCACCCACGGCGAAATGGCGGTCGGCAAACCGCCGCCATTCCTTCGGCGCAAACCACAGCGGCGGGGGAGCACTTCTGCTCCGGCAACGAAGAAACTTCCGGCTTTCTCCCGAAAGCCGCTCCGGAGGCCAACAGCGAAAATCCCGTTTATCCGCTGCTGACTCGCATTAGTGCCCGTTACTGTTCGGTCTGCTCCCTCTTTTTCGAATCGTCTCCATTTTGTCACTTTTTTCCTGTTGACATCTCCGGGGGGGGGGGGGTAGGATGCCATCATCTCAGCCTCAGAACTCATCCAAACCCAACATCCACCGGCTTATGCTCCACTCGCCCTCCCGCCGCCCTGCTCCCGTTCGTTTGCCCGCGCTCGCCCGGACCGTCACAGGCGCCCTCCTTGTTTGCATCAGTCCCGCTGCTGCACAGAATGATTTGGCGACCCGCACGGACCGCCTCCCGCCCTTTCCCCCACCCACGCCTGCCGTGAAGGAGCTCCGGCTTGCGGAACGCGGGCCGCATCACGCGAAATACGAGCGCGTCATCGAGGAGATCGGGCCGAACGGGGAAGTGCGGCAACGAGTCGAGCCGGGATACGTCGAACTGGCCAGCGGGTTGCACTATTGGGAGGACGGCCAATGGAAGCCCACCGAGGAAACCATCGAGGTGTTCGCGGGCGGAGCCATCGCCCGCAAAGGGCCGCACAAGGTCATCTTCGCCCACAACCTCGCCACCCTCGGGGCCATTGATCTCGAAACGCCCGATGGTCTCCGCCTGCGGAGCCATGTCCTCGGGTTGGTGTATCAGGACACCGCCACCGGTCGGAGCGTGATTGTGGCCGAGGTGCAGGACGCGAAGGGCGCGGTGCTGCCGCCCAACCAGGTGATTTACCGCGATGCCTTCAAGGGAGTCCGGGCGGACGTGCGTTACACCTACACCAGGGCGGGCTTCGAGCAGGATGTCATCCTGCGGGAAAAGCTGCCGCACGCGCCGGAGGATTACGGGCTGGATGCGCGCACGACCCGGCTGGTGGTGCTGACGGAATTCGAGCAGCCGCCGACCCCGGGGGTGCGGGCGTTGTCAACCAAGGATGGGGCGGACGTGGCGGTGCGGTTTGGACAGATGGAAATCGGGCGCGGCCAGGCATTCGAGGTGCAGCCGGGGGTGGGGCCGCGGCGCCGGGACATTCCGGTGAACAAACGCTGGCTGGAACAGGACGGGCGCACGCTGCTCCTGGAGGAAGTGCCACTGCCGGCGGTGCGAGAGGCGTTGGACAAGCTGCCCGAGCAATCGGCGGTGGAACCGGTGGAACGAACCTGGACGGCGGGACTGACGGTGCCGGCGCGGCCCCGGCCGTTGGGCGCGGGGGAACGTCGCCCGCTGCAAACGGCGGCGGTGGCCGGGCCGGAGCCGGGGTTCGTGCTGGATTACGTGCTGCTCAACGCCAGCGTCACGAACTACACCTTCCAGGGGGACACCACCTATTACATCAGCGGAATCGTCAATCTCTACGGCAGCACCACCCTCGAGGGCGGCGCGGTGCTCAAGTTCAATCCCGCCACCCCGAGCGGCCTGCGGCAGCAGGGCGGCGCGATCACCACGCTCACCGGCCCCTACCGCCCGGTGGTGTTCACCTCGCGCGACGACAACTCGGTGGGCGAGACGCTGCCCGGCAGCTCGGGCAACCCGGTCATGCGGACGGACGACAACTACTTCCTCCGGCTGCACGGCGTGAACGCGAGCCTCGCGCACCTGCGCTTCCTGTATGATTCCTGTCCGCTGACCGTGCATCACGGCAACGTGACGTTCACCGACGTGCAGATTCTGCACTCGGCCTGGCCGGTCTATCTGCACTACGGCGCGACCGTCGCCCTGGACAACTTCCTGGCCTATGACTGTCCGGGCGAAGTGTTCTGGCTGGCCGGCAGTTCGACCACGCGGGTGGCGCAGGCCACGCTGCATCAAACCGGTCCGCTGTGGTATCGCGAGGGCAACAGCGTGCTCGCCTTGACCAACAGCCTGCTCGTCAACCTCGGCACCATCAACACCACCGGTCTCACCACCAATAGCGTCGTCATCACGAACAGCGCGAACGTCTTCCATACGGCCCTGGGCGGGTTGCATTACCTGCCCACCAACAGCCCGCATCGGAACGCCGGCACCACCAACCTTCCCGCCGCCGTGCTCGCGTTGCTCAACCGCACCACCACCGACGCGCCCGTCGTCTTCACCAACGGGACGCTCACCCAGCCCACGAACTTTCCCGTCCGCGTCGCCCGCGACACCAACGCGCCCGACCTCGGCTACCATTACGCGCCGCTGGATTACATTTTTGGCGGTTGCAGCTTCCAGACCAACGCCACCTTCGCCGCGGGCGTGGCGGCGGGCTGGTTCCGCACCAGTTCGGGCTGGTATCACGCCGGACAGGGCATCCACCTGGCCGACCGGCAAATCCTGACCTTCGCCGGCACCGTCGAAGCCCCCAATTGGTGGGTGCGCGCCAACACCGTGCAGGAACGCGACACCACCGGCGGCTACGGCCCCGGCGGCATCACCGGCCGGGCGGACCAATACCTGGAGGATGTGACCCTTGCCCCGGAGGTTCACGCGACGTTCCTGAAGTGTTCGATGCTGGCCAACGACGGCAACCATTTCCGGGACGACTGGGGCTATCTGATTGTGCGGGCCAACCACAGCGAATTGTGGGGGACGAGCGCGGGCGGCTACCTGACCAGCCTCTACTTCACCAACTGCCTGATCGTCCGCTGTCACAGCGCCATCAACGAGGGCTTCCCCGGCAACGAATTCATCTGGCGCAACGTGACGATGCTCGGCGGCCAACTGTGGGTCGAGCCGTCCTACCTGCCCATCCCCTTGAGCCTTCAGGACAGCGTGTTCGACGGCACCGTGATTTACAGCGGCGGCGATCCCACGAACCGTGACCACCGCCATAACGCCTACCGGACCGGAGCCAGCCAGCTCAGTCCCGCCGGTCCCGGCAACGTGACCGTGACGAACTTCCACTGGCAGACGGGGCCGCTGGGCTGTTTCTACCACGGCGTCACCCACCTGAC
>JBKBTZ010000088.1:0-14141 GCA_046290825.1 Limisphaerales bacterium | reverse complement strand
ACCCGAGCCTGTGGCTGGTCTATGTCATGGTCGCCGTGCAGGGCTTCCTCGGCTACGGGCTCACCGCCATCATGGGCGCGGTGGTCTCGGAGATCTTCCAGGGCCGGCATTTCGGCACGATCTTCGGCACGCTCATGGTCGTGGCGCTCGGCGTCCGCGCGCTTTACCGCACGCCGGTGGACGCCATCCCCGACCTGACGGAAAACCAGGTGCTCGTCTATGCCGACTGGATGGGCCGCAGCCCGCAGGAGGTCGAGGACCAGGTGACGTTCCCGCTGACCAGCGGCCTCCAAGGGCTGGCCGGCGTGAAGGACGTGCGCGCCACTTCGATGTTCGGCTTCTCGCTGGTCACGATCATCTTCGAGGACGGCGTGGACACCTACTTCGCCCGGGCACGCGTGCTCGAGCGGCTCAATTATCTCCAGGCCGCCATGCCCGAGGGCGTGAAGCCGCAACTCGGCCCCGATGCCACCGGTCTCGGCTGGGTGTATCAATATTACCTTCATGTGGACCCGGAGAAGGCACCCGAGGGCGGCTATGACCTCGGGCGGCTCCGCGCGTTGCAAGACTGGGTCATCCGCTATCAACTGAGCAGCGTGCCGGGCGTGGCCGAGGTCGCCAGCATCGGCGGCTTCGTGCGGCAATATCAAATCGAGCTTTCCTCTACAAAACTGCGCGCCGCCAACGTGTCGCTTGCCGAGGTCATTGCCGCCGTGCAGAACGCCAACCTCAACGTCGGCGGCAAGGTCATCGAGGAAAATGGCGTGGAATTCGTTCTGCGCGGCGTGGGGCTGATTGAAAGCCTCGAAGACCTCGAACTCATCGCCGTCAAGGCCGTGGACGGCGTGCCAGTGTATCTGCGCGACCTCGCCACCATCCAGATGGGCGGTGATTTCCGGCGCGGCGCGCTCGACATCAATGGTGTCGAGGCCGTCGGCGGCACGGTGGTCATGCGCACCGGCGAAAATGCCAAGGCGGTCATCGAACGCGTGAAGCAGCGCATCGCGGAGATTTCGCCCAGCCTGCCGCCCGGGGTTTCCATCCGGCCCTTCTACGACCGCAGCACGCTGATCGAGCGCACGATTGACACGCTCAAGATCGCGCTGACCGAGGAACTGATTCTCGTGACGCTGGCCCACATCATTTTCCTGTGGCACTTCCGCAGCATCCTCATCGTTTCGATCCCGCTGCCGCTTTCGATCCTGATTTCGTTCCTGCTGATGCAGCAGTTCGGCATCACGAGCAACATCATGTCCCTCACCGGCATCGCCATCGCCATTGGCGTGCTCGTGGATGCGGCCATCGTGGTGACGGAAAACGTCATCCGGCACAGCGAGCGCGCAGAACAGGAGAAAGGCCGGCCCCTGACGCCTGCCGAGCGGTGGCAAATCTCACTGACGGCCAGTCAACAGGTGGGGCGCCCCATCTTCTTCGCGATGGCCATCATCCTGTTCGCCTTCATGCCGGTGTTCGCCCTGACCGGGCAGGAGGGCAAGTTGTTCCATCCGCTGGCTTTCACCAAGACGTTCGCCGTCGTGGGCGCGACGGTGCTCGGCGTCACGCTCGTGCCGGTGCTGTGCTCGTTCCTCGTGCGCGGGCCGTATCATGCGGAGGACCGGAACATCGTGATGCGTGTGTTGATGGCCATTTACGAGCCGGCGCTGGACTGGGCGCTGCGCTTTCGCAAGACCGTCATCGCGATGGCCGCGTTGCTGCTGGCGTTGGCCCTGGTCATCGCCTTCGGCCTGCCGCGCCCGTGGCTGATGGCGTTGCGGGACGCCGGCTGGACCCGCACCGCAAATCTCGTGCAGGGCTTCGGCAAGGAGTTCATGCCACCGCTGAACGAAGGCGGATTGCTGCACATGCCCGTGCTGCTGCCCAAGACCAGCCTCACGGAAATCCAGCGCGTCATGCAATGGCAGGACGCCATCATGGCCACGGTGCCGGAGATTGAAACCGTCGCCGGCAAGCTGGGCCGCTTCGAGACCGCCACCGATCCCGCCCCGACCGAGATGCTGGAAACCACCATCACGCTCAAACCGGAGTGGATTCCCACCAACCGCACCGTGCTCGGCTTCCTCAAGCTGCCCCGCGTGATCCGCAATCCTGATTGGCGCGAGGGCATGACCATCGAGAAACTCAAGACCGAGCTGACCGAAAAGATGAAGGTGGTGCCCGGTTACGTGCCCGCGTTCCTTCAGCCCATCGAGAACCGCATCCTCATGCTCTACACCGGCATCCGCGCGCAGGTCGGCGTGAAAATCTACGGCGACAATCTCGACGCCCTGCAACAGAAGACCTTCGAGGTCGAGCGCGTCATCCGCGAAATCCCCGGCGCGGCGGGCGTGTCCCCCTCCCGCATCGTCGGCAAACCTTACTTGAACATCAAAGTGGACCGCCGGGCGATGGCGCGTTACGGCTTGAGCGCGCGCGACGTGCTGGACGCCGTCGAAGTGGGGCTCGGCGGCAAGAACGTCAGCGTGACCATCGAAGGCCGCGAACGCTATCCCATCCAGGTCCGCCTCGAACGCGCCGAGCGCGACGACATCGAGCAGCTTGGCCGCATCCTGATTGCCGCGCGGCCGGGCATGGCGGGGGATCAGTCGAATCCGTCGAATCCGTCCGCTTCGGCGGCTGGTATGGGTGGCACCATGCCTTCCAGCCCGGCCGCTGCCCAAGCCGCCCCCGGCACCTTCATCCCGCTGGCCCTGGTCGCCACCATCACGCGCGAGAACGGCCCCAACGAAATCGCCAGCGAAAATGGCCGCCTGCGCGCCTATGTGCAGGCCAACGTGCAGGACCGCGACCTCGGCAGCTTCGTCAACGACGTCGAGGCCGCCCTTCGCTCGCTGAACTGGAGCGGGATGACCTGGCGCATGACCGGCGAATACGAAAACCAGCGCCGCTTCGCCCGCACCATGCAATTCATTCTGCCCGCCGTGCTGCTCATCATCTTCCTCATCCTGTTCCTCATCTACCGCAGCACGCTCGAGGCGGCCCATGTGCTGCTGGCCGTGCCGTTCGCGTTGAGCGGCGGCGTGTTTCTGCAAAAGCTGCTCGGCTACAACTTTAACGGCGCGGTGTGGGTTGGTTACATCGCCCTGTTCGGCACGGCGGTGCAAACCGGCGTCGTCATGGTGGTGTATCTCGAGGAAGCCGTGAAGAAACGCATGGCCGAGCTGGGCGACAATTTCTCCGCCGCCGACCTCGTGGCCGCCGTGAAGGAAGGCGCGAAACTGCGCCTGCGGCCGAAGGTGATGACCGTGGCCACCACCGTCGCCAGCCTGCTGCCCATCATGTGGAGCGTGCGCCAGGGGGCCGAGGTGATGCGTCCGCTGGCCACCCCGGTCATCGGCGGCATGATCAGCAGCCTGATCCACATCCTCATCGTCACGCCGGTGATCTTCGCGTGGCTGCGGGAAAGAGAACTGCGGCGGCGACTCAAATCGGCAACCGGGGCAAAATGAGTTCGGTCTTGCCCGAACCTGCTTCTCGGGTGTTTTCGGCACCCGTCGCTGAGAATCCAAGTTCCCGGCTTTCTGCAGAAAGCCGCTGCGGGGCCGTTCGCGTGCTGCCATGGCGGCGCGCGGCATAACAGGCCGGTGGCCAGCCGCGAAGCTCCGTCCCGTTTGGGGGAAGGCCCCCTGAGTCAGCGCAGCCTCGCCAAGGCCGGCCCAAATCCCTCCGGCTTCGAAAAAACAAGCCCAGGCCACACACATGAGGCGCGCCTAGGGAAACTGCGCCCCCTCCTTGCGGCCGTGGTCGGTGCGCTGGTCGTAGTCCACCTCCCGCCGGCGGTGATCGGCGATGATGGCCTCAACGGTTTGGCGGACGCGCTCGCGCAGCGCGTGGGCGGACGGTTCCGGGCCGAGGCCGGCCACCTTCTGTTGGACTTCCATCGCAGCCTGGCGGCCAAACTCCGCGTGGCCGAGTTCGTGGCGCAACAGCGCCGTAAAATAGCGACTCCAAGCCGCGCGCACCTCGGGCGCAGCGTTGGTGGGGGCGCGCCACATCGGCAGCGTGAAGGTGATGGTGGTGTCGGTGCTGAAGTGAGACAACCGCCAGCCCTCCGGGCCGGGCACGCCCTGCGAGCGCCAACGGATGGTCCAGGTGGTCAGCGCATCAGTCTTGGCCGCGCGTCCGCCGGGCCGCCCCGCGTTCATGGACTGCCGGATTTCCCGGACGGTTTCGCCCGTGACCGCGTAGTAATTGGTCTGCACCAGGAAGCGGTGCTGCGCCTGCGTCGGCCACGGGTCGAGCAGCGCGAGGACGGCCCCGGCACAGGCGGCCATCCAATTCCAGCGGCAGCGGCAGGTCATGACGGCGCAAAAGATGGGCCACGGGGGCAAACGGAGCAAGGCACAGGGCGGCTCATCCGCAAAACGCTTTGCATGGCCCGAAGGCCCGGTAATACTTCCGCCACCTCGCGCCTTTCGCGCGGTATGCGACATGAACGAGTGGAACATCCAGTCCCGCGCCCACGCCTGCTCGGCGTGTGAGCAGCCGTTTGCCGACGGGCAGACGTATCACACCGTGTTGTTCGAGGAGCGGGCCGGCTTCGAGCGGCGCGATCTCTGCGAACCTTGCTGGCAGCGGGACTTTGGGCCGAAGGCGCGGGAGCGGGCCGGCTTCATCTCACAGTGGCAGGGCAATTATGAAGCCCCGCCCCCACCGGTCGAGGTCATCCAGAAGGAATCCGCCGAATCACTGCTCCGCAAGCTGATCGAACAGAACGACCCCGCCCACGGACCGGCAGCTTACATTCTGGCGGTGATGCTCGAACGAAAGCGCCTGCTCAAGGTAAAGGAGCAGATCCACCGCGAGGGGCGGCGCTACTTTCTCTACGAACAGCCGAAAACCGGGGACGTTTTCACCATCGCCGATCCCGAGTTGCAGTTGAACCAGCTTGAGGCGGTGCAGCGCGACGTGGCGCACCTGCTGGAACACGGCTTCACGCCGCGCTCTCCGGACGCCGCCGACCTGCCGCCCCCCCTGCCGGCGGTGGAGCCGGAGACGGCGCTCGCGGATGCCCCCGGTGCCGACAAGCCCGCCATCGCGTGAAGGCCCCCGCTCGTCAACCCGGGCCGCCCCGCGGCCCTTCCGCCGGCGAGCTGGCCGATTTGCAGGTCCGGTTGGGCCACGTCTTCCGGGACCCCGCGTTGCTGCGGCTGGCGCTGACCCATCCGAGCGTCGCGCACGAAGCCGACGCCGCCATCCAGACAAACCAGCGACTGGAGTTCCTCGGAGACGCAGTGCTGCAACTGGTGCTGACCCACGCGCTTTACGAGCGGTTTCCTCGGCGCGGCGAGGGCACGCTGACCAAGGCGCGCGCCACCCTGGTCAATCGGCGCATCCTGGCGGTGCATGCCCGCAATCTGGGGCTGGACACCTGTCTGATCCTGAGTCACGGCGAGGAGTCCTCCGGCGGACGGCAGCGGCCCTCGGCGCTGGCCGACGCCTTCGAGGCGGTTTTGGGCGCATTGTTTCTGGATGGCGGACTGGAGGTGGCCCGGCAGTTCGTCCAGAAAGAATTCGCAACCTTCCTCACGAGCCTCGACGCGCTGCCGCCAACGGACAATCCCAAGGGGGATTTGCAGGAACTCCTGCAAGCCACTTCACCGGAACCCCCGCAATACCGGCTTGTTTCCGCCCATGGCCCCGACCACGACCGCTCGTTCGAGTGCAGCGTCTGGCACGGGGGCGTCGAACTGGCGCGGGGCATGGGCAAAAGCAAGAAGGACGCGGAAGCCAACGCCGCCCTGGTCGCTTACCAGCGGTTGAAACGCGAGCGAGAACGCGAACCTGTTGCGCCACAAACCACTGCACAATCCCCCGGGGCGGAACCCTAACCCGTTCATGCGGTATCTTTCCGGTTGTCAACGGGGGGAGCGAAGTTACATTCCCGACACAAACCTAGTCCGGGCATGATTATGGCAGAACAATCGCACGGCGGCGGCGTGGAGGATGACCTCCTCAAACGCTCCTCGCTTTACCGGGAATTCCTCGCCGAACGCGAGGAGATTTTGCGCCACAAATGGATCGAATCGGAGAAGGCCGGGCACGACATCGGCTTCGAGCAGGCCCTTACCGATTGGATCGTCAAACACCGCGCCAAGTGGCGGCGCGCCCGCCAGATTCCCCCGCCGCCGACCAACGAGCCGGAACGGAATTGATTGCACAATCCGATTGCCCGTCGCAACACCCGCCGCCATTCTGCGGCGGGTTTCGCTTTTCCCCATGCCCAACACCCGCATGATTTGTGATGGTGCCGCGATGCAACGCATGTTGACGCGGCTGGCCCACGAAATCGCCGAACGCAACGCCAACGGCACCGACGTGGTGCTCGTCGGCATCCAAGACAGCGGCGTGCCGCTCGCCCGCCGGCTCGGCCGCCTGCTCACCGGCATCTGGGGCCAGCCCGTGCCGGTCGGTGCCCTCGACATCAGCCTCCACCGCGACGACCTCGACCAGCGCGTCGCCCCCACGCTGCATCCCACGCAGATTCCCTGCGACATCAACGGACGCACAGTGATTCTCGTGGACGACGTGCTGTTTAGCGGGCGCACCATCCGCGCCGCCCTCGACGCGCTGACCGACCTGGGCCGCGCCGCCCGCGTGCAACTGGCCGTGCTGGTGGACCGCGGCCACCGCGAGCTGCCGATCCGCCCCGATTTCGTGGGCCGCGAGATTCCCACCGCGCCCGACGAGCGCATCCGCGTCGAACTGGAGGAACTGCATGGCCGGGACGCGGTGAGTCTGGAGCGCGAATGATTTGCTGGCGGGACGCCCGCCCAGCGGGCAGCATCCCGCCCGGAACCGAACCGACGCCCGCACGCAATGGCCTGGCATCGCCAACACCTGCTCGACATCGAATCGCTCACGGCGGAGGAAATCACCACCGTGCTGGACACCGCCACCGCCTTCAAGGCCGTCGGGGAGCGCGCCATCAAGAAGGTCCCCGCCCTGCGCGGCAAAACGGTCGTCAACCTCTTCATCGAGCCATCCACCCGCACCCGCACCAGCTTCGAGCTGTCCGAACAGCGCCTCTCCGCCGACATCATCAACTTCACCGCCGAGGCCTCGTCGCTGAAGAAGGGGGAAACACTCAAGGACACCGCGAAAAACCTCGAGGCGATGAACGTGGACTTCATCGTCATCCGCCACAGCGCCAGTGGCGCGCCGCATTTCCTCGCGCGCGTGCTCAAGGCCCACGTCATCAACGCCGGCGACGGCGCGCACGAGCATCCCACCCAGGCCCTGCTCGACACCTTCACCGTGCGCGAGCACAAGGGCCGCATTGCGGGGCTGAACGTCACCATCCTCGGTGACATCCTTTACAGCCGCGTGGCCCGCTCGAACATTTGGGCGCTGCTCAAACTCGGCGCGCACGTCACGCTCTGCGGCCCGTCCACCCTGGTGCCGAAAACTTTTGAACAGATGGGCTGCCGCGTCACTCACAACGTCGAGGATGCCATCCGCGAGGCGGACGTCATCAACCTGCTCCGCATCCAGCACGAACGGCAGCGCAAGACCATGTTCCCGAGCCTCAACGAATACACCCGGCTCTTCGGCCTGACCGCCGACCGGCTGCGCCGCACCAAGCCTGACGTGCTCATCATGCACCCCGGCCCCATCAACCGGGGCGTGGAAATTGACAGCGACATCGCCGACGGCGAGCGTTCCGTCATCCTGCAACAAGTCACCAACGGCCTGGCCGTGCGGATGGCGGTGTTGTTCCTCGTCAACGGCGGCAAAGGCCCCCAGGAAATCGCGGCCAACCCGGCCGCCGTATGAGCGCCCAAACTTCACCCCTGCGGCTCTTTCTCGCCGAACTGGCCCGCTGCCCGCGCCAGATGGGCAGCGTGTGGCCCAGTTCCCCCGCGCTCGCCGAGGCCATGGCCCGCTGGCTGCCCGCCCGAAGCGACCAGCCGATCCTCGAACTCGGCCCGGGCACCGGCATCGTCACTGAAAAACTGCTCGCCGCCGGCCTGCCCGAAGACCGCCTCGTCGTCGTCGAGAAATCCCCCGCGCTGGCGGATTTCTTGCGCGGACGCTTCCCTCGCGCCCGCGTCATTCAGGGTGACGCGCTGGAACTGGACCGCGTCGTGGGCGGGGAGAAGTTCGGGGGCGTGTTTTCCAGCCTGCCGCTGAAAGTCTTCTCGCCGGAGGAGGTGGCGCGGCTGTCCACGGCCATCCATCAGGTGCTGCTGCCCGGCGCGCCGTGGGTGCAATACAGCTACCAGTTGGTCAACGGCCACGCGCCCTCGCCCGCCTTCCATCCCGTGCAGTCGCACATCGTCTGGCAGAACCTGCCGCCGGCAAAAGTTAGCGTTTATCGCCGGGCGGAGCCGTAATGGCTTGGGCCGGATGCCCGCGCCAGGGAAACCGTCCCCCTCACCGCGCGGCGCGGTGATACACGCGCCACTCGAAGCCGTTCAGCCGGAACAGCGGCAGGCCGTTCGCGGGCGCGGCGGGCATTCCCGTGATGGCCACGGGCCGGAACTGTTCCGCGTTCATCACCTCGACCCACCCCACGAGCGGCCGGTTCGAGAAGTTGAAGAGAAAGACGAATTCCTCGCGTTCATCAAGCCGCATGATCGTGACGAGGTCGCTCTCCTGCGAATTGCGCAGCCAGACGACGCGGTCATTGGTCAGCGCGGGATGGGCGCGGCGCAGCTTGATGAGGTCGCGGTAGATGTCGCGCAGCGGCGGGCGCTCCTTGGGCCGCCAGAAGATGGGCAGCTTCTCGAACAGCGCCGGGTCGCCGGACTCGGTGGCGTCGCCCACCTCCATGCCGTTGTAGAGCAGCGGCACGCCATCGAGCGCGAACATGAAGGCCTGCGCGCACAGCGCGCCCCGGATGCCAAAGCGCGCCACGGCACGGGCCTCGTCGTGATTGTCCGAAATGCGCAGATGCACCGCGCCGCGCGGAAACTGGCGGCGGCTTTCCTCCCATGAGGCGCGGAAGTCGGAGGCCGGCGCGCCCTCGAGCAGCACCTTGTTGAGCGTGGCATGGAGCGGCCACGAATAGTCCATGTCGAAGGCCTTCACGAGGAGTTCGGGATGGCTGGCCTCGGCCAGCATCAGGATGTCCGGTTTCACCTTTTCCAGCTCCGCGCGGGCCTCCTCCCAGAAATCGGTGGGCACCATGTAGGCCACGTCGCAGCGAAACCCGTCCACGCCGAATTCCGTGACCCAGTATTTGAGCATGGCGATCATGTAGGCGCGGAGCTTCGGGTTGGCGTAGTTGAGGCCGGCCACGTCGGTCCATTCGGGCACCGGCGGGACGATGTTGCCGGCGGCGTCCTGCTTGTAGAATTCCGGGTGCGCTTTCATCACGCTGTCCCACGCGGTGTGGTTGGCCACAACGTCGAGGATGACCTTGAAGCCGCGCGCGTGGGCCTCGGTGACGAGGCGGCGGAAGTCGTTGGTGGTGCCGAACTCGGGGTTGATCGCGTAGTAATCCCGGATGGCGTAGGGGCTGCCGAGGGTGCCCTTGCGGAGCTTTTCGCCGATGGGGTGAATGGGCATCAACCAGAGCACGTTCACCCCAAGCTCCTTCAACTCATCCAGCCGGGCGGTGATGCCGTTGAAATCGCCCGCCGGCGAGAAGGCGCGCGGGAAGATTTCGTAAATCACGCTGTCCCGCAGCCAGGGCGGCGGCGTGCGGGCGGACTGGGCGGCAGGATTGGCACACGCGGCGGCCAGCGTGGCCAACGCGAGCAGCGTGGTGAAAAACAGTTTGCGGAGGTTCATGAGGTAGAAAACCGGGCGGTGCCGTGGGCGGAAAAGTCGTTGGCTCCCAAAGCGACGCTGCCGCTCACAAACCGCCCACATACCGGGTGCGGTAGAAATTGACCGGTTCACTGGTGGTGTTGGTAAAGACCATGAAGCCGTTGGCGGCGGCCGCGTTGGTGAGGATGGGCACCCAGTCACCCGCCGTCAGGTTGGTGCGCCAGTCGAGCGCGTAATTTACGCCGGGAATGCCGAGATATGTCAGGCGCACCGTGCCGCCGCCCAGCGGCTCGATGCTCAACTGGTTGAAGCCCGTCATGGCTGTGACAGTCACGTTGATCGTGCCCGTGGCAGTGCCGCCAAAACCGTCACTCACCGTGTAGGTGAAGCTGTCCGGGCCGGTGTAGCCAAGGTTGGCGGTATAGATGACGTTGGTGCCGCTGATGCTGGTGGAGCCGTTGGCCGCCGCACTGACGCTGGTGATGGTCAACGGGTCGCCATCCGGGTCCGTCGCGCTCTGCTTGCCGCCAATGACGGTAAGCACGGACGGCACCCCGCCCTGCCCGCCCAAGGTGCGGTTTGGCGCGACCGGGCTGTTGTTGGTGAACAGGATCGTGCCGTTGACGGCGAGCTGGCTTGTAACCCAGTGCGCGGCGCCGCCGGGCGGAAGCACAATTGTCGCAAAGGCGCCGCTGAAACTGGTCGCGTCGAACAGGTCAAACACGTCGCCGTTGACCGGAGCCGGACCGATGTTCGTGACGATCAAGGTGCCGCCAAAGGTCAGCGCGCCACCGCCGCGCACCAGCTTGTCCGCATTGGGCGAAGCGGTGCGGTTGATTTCCATGAGAGTGTTCGCTCCGAGGGTGACGGTGTTGTTGATCGTGAGCGTGCCGATGCCGCCGACGCCCGGCGCAAGCGTCGCGCCGGTGTTGAGGTTCACACTGCCGTGGATCGTGCCCATGCCGCCGAGCGTTGCGCCGCTGGTGACGCTGACCGCGCTGCTGCTGCCGGTCGAACCGGTGACCAGCAGTGTGCCGCCGCTGACCGTGGTCGCTCCGGAATAAGTATTCGCCCCGCTCAACGTCAGCGTGCCCGTGCCGGTCTTGGTGAGCTTGCCGCTGCCGGTGGACTGCGAAAGCGGGCCGCTGATCAGCGTATCGCCCCCGCCGTTCACCGTGAGGGTCTGGTTCTTCAAATCCAGCGTGCTGCCCGAAAGCGTAACGCCGCCGCCGGCGTTGGCGAACACGGTGGCGTCCGCGTCGAGGAACAGGTTGCCGCTGAAGGTGGCGGTGCCGGAGGTGCTGGCCGTGTTGGCGATGATCTTGGTGCCCGAGCTGCCGGCGCGGACGTTGATCAGATTGGCCGCGGAGGCCCCGCCGTCGAGGTTCAGGTTGGCCCCCGCGCTGCCCGAAGTGTCCCCCAACCGCAGGACGGTATTCGGGGCGGCCCCGGCAACCGCCAGGCGCAGCGTCCCGTTGTTGATGAAGGTGTCGCCGGAGTAGGTGAAGCCGGTGGTGTTGTAGATTGCGGTGGCCGGGCCGTTGATGGCCACCGTGCCGGTGGCGTCACCGTTGATGATGCCCTTGTTGAAAGTCACCGTCCGCCCCGCGCCGCCCCAGACACGAAGTTGCGAACCGCCGTCCAGGAAGATCGTCCCGCCGTCAATCGTGCCACCGTTGTAAATGATGTCCCCCGCGTTGGGCGCAAAGTCGAGGCCGCCGACCGCGTTGCCCGCACCTACGCGCAGGTTGATGGTCTGCGTGTTCGCGCTGTCGTTTTGAATCAGCGCCCGCGCGCCCCCCCAGTCGAAAAACTTGATCGGATTGCCGTTGAGCGTGAACGCCCCGGCACCACTGTTGAAGAAGATGCGGAAGCCGCCACTGTAGGAAGCAAAGTTGTTGTTGGGCGTCAGGCGGGTGAAGCCGGCGAAGTTGAGGTTGCCCTGCGGGCTGGCCGGGGCGGCATCATCGGTCCAGTTCTGGCCGGTGGTCCAATTGTTGTCGCCACCGCCGCCGTCCCAGGTCTTCGTGAACTGCGCGAACACGGGAAGGGCGAGAAGCAAGACCAAGCTGGCCAGCAGCGTCAGCGGCCAACGGGGCATGGAAGTGCAACGGGTTGTTTTCATGTGGCTCAGATGGGTTACGGCCAATCCCTCCGAACCGGCCCAACCGGAAACGGGAAGGATTGACAGGTGCGCAGAGTTTAGGAACCAGCCGCCGTGCTCCTCCACCGCATCTTTGTGCCGCTCCCACCGCATTTCTGTGCGGTGAGGCGGGCGTGACGACGCGGCAGGGTGAGCCACCTCACGGCAGCAGGCGGACGCGGAAAAATTGCTGGGTGGGGGTCGGGCTGAACGGCGGTTCGATGGCCAGTTCCATCTGCAACGTTCCCGCATTGGTCTGGCCACCGGGCACGTTGCCCCACGCGCCGGACGGCGTCGGGGCGGACTCGACCTGATAACTGCGGCCCGGCATGGCAGCCCAGCTCAGGCGGTTTGTGCTGCCGCCCAGCGTGAAGGATTCGATGCGGAATTCGAGGGCCGGGTCCAGCCGGTCAAACAGGCCATCCGCGTTGTGGTCGAGCAGCGCGGCGGTGGGGATGACGAAGAACTCGCCGGGGTCGAGGTTCGGGCCGGAGCCGGCAGGCGACTGGCTGACCAGCGCTCCGCCATCGGCCGTCGCGTAGGCGGCGGCGGCAATATAGATGTTGGTCGGCACCGCGCCGAAGGCGGCGACGAGATCGAGCACGCCCTCGAACACGCCGTTGGTGGTGGAGGATTTCGCGACCTGCGCGCCCGCGCCGGCGTTGTTCCAGACGACGTAGGCGTTCTGGCTTTCCGTGGCCATGTAGGGCTTGGTCAGGCTCACGGCGATCTGGCCCGCTTTGGCCCACGGCGCGTTTGCGCTGGCGGTGGGCAGCAGCGCGTCGGTGACGAAGAGGAAGTGGTCGTTCGGCCCGCTGTTGCCGGACGATTGCGTGGCGACATAAAGCTTCGTGCCGCGCAACGCAGCGAACAAACCAATGCCGTGGCTGGAGACGCGATAGCCCGCGAAGTCGAGGCTGCCGTCCACGATGAACGGCGGGAAGTTCGTGGGCGGCCCGGCCAGCGTGTTCGTGCAAACGGTGGCGGACGGGGCGGCATTGCCGAGGCTGTTCGTGGCGATGACATTGTAGCAATACGGCGTGGAAGCCACGAGGCCGGTGTCGTTGTAGCTCGTGCCCGCCGTGGTGCCGACGGGGGTGCCGCCCCGTTGCACGATGTAGCCGCTGGCATACGCCGACGCCGACCAAGCCAGATTGATCTGGTTGGAACTCACCGGCGTGGCCACGAGACCGCCAACGACGGCGGGCGGCTGCGGGTTGGTGTTGGGAATGACGGCGAAATGCCAGTCCGCGCCACCGTTGTTGTCCCAGGTGCCGCTGCCGTTGTTGAAGACGCAATCAAGCTGGGTGGCGGTGCCGGGCACGCTCACGGTGATTTCCCAGCGGTTGGAGGCGGCGTTGAACGTCATGTTGGCGTCTGGGCTGACGACGGTGCTCCAGTTGTTCCAGCCGAGGTGAATCTTCACCTGGCTGGCACCGGCCAGCGGACCGCCAGCGGGCGAATACCGGACCGTCACCGGCACGCCTTGCACGGCGGGTGCCGGGTCAATGCACACGCGGCCCTGGCAGGCGTTGGTGCTGCCGCCCGCGCCGCCGCCCGTGTCCGCGCCAACACCCGAGTCCACCCAGACGTGCTGGATGTCGCTGCGGTGGACGTTGCCTTTGCTGTCGGTGGCGCTGATGTAGTAATCGAGCAGGACGTTGGTGTAGCCCGTGACCTTCGCCCAGTAATAGTCGGCGATGGCCTGCGGGGTGAGGAAGAAGTTCACGTTCGGGTCGCCGGTGACGTTGCCGGTCGGCACGGTGCGTTGATTCATCGGAATGGCCACCCACGACCCGACGCCGGGGCCGCCCGCGTAGGTCTCGTTGGCGTTGTCGGCAATCGGATTCACCCCGTCCTCGTCCGCCCGAACGTAGAGGGTGACGTTGGTGACGCCGCTCACGTCGAACACGTGCGTCCAGACGTAGAAGTGACACGAGTAGGGCGGCTTGCCATCGAAACCAACGGGCTGGTAGCCGGTGAGCGGTCCCCAGCCCTTGCCGCCGGGATTCCACGGGAACCGTTGCGGCTTGAAGACTGTGGGCGGCGTCTGATCCAGCGCGGCGTTGCCAATCACGTTCGTGGCAAAACGAATGGCGCGGTTGACGGCCAGGGTCTGCTTCACCTCGTCGTCGAGCGCCGTCCCGTAATACATGAACCCGCTGTCGAGGCCGCCGAGATAGTAATGCCAGGCCTGTTCGGCGGCGTTGGGATGGTTGTTCACCCCGGAACGGGAGACCGGTTCCTGAATCTTCCAGGCCTG
>JBKBTZ010000087.1:0-14362 GCA_046290825.1 Limisphaerales bacterium | reverse complement strand
CGCCCGGCAGAACGGGCCAGTGGCCCGTTCCACCCAGCAGGGAACCGAATCGTTCCGGGTAAGCTGGGGTCATGACAACCACCTGGCGCCTTCCATCCTGCAATAAACTGACATGCGCCCCCATCGCCCCCTTCATGCCGTCGAGGTTTGTCACATAATGAGGGGGGGTAATTTCAGGGAAAGCCCACAATATGAAACACCCAACCAAATCAATCCCCTCGTTTGCGCTCGCCACTTTGGTTGGTGTCTTGCTTGTGATGACTCCGGTCACCAGTTTGACCGGCCCTCCTTTTTACAACCCTTGCCGGGGCGATCGCCGTGACGAATCGGGTTCATGTGAGCATTGGAGAGGGATTGTTTGCACCACCATCGGTTCACCTGATGGGAAATGCAGAATCATTTCCGATCCTCCGCCTTGCTCTGGCTGGAGCATCGGCGGTGTGCCGGATAATGTTTGCAGGGGACACTGCTATGGGCGGATGCAACAAACTTCAATCGCTTGCGAAACCAGATATATCGAAAGAACCGGAACTCGAATTGTTGCAGATCCGTATTGTCCGGAGACCCCCAATCCTGGTTGTGTTACTGATTGTTTGAACCGGCAGAATATTGAGAACGAGACGTTCACCTTTCCTTGGCATGAGCTTTTCGACTGCATCGATCCGGGAGGCTGAACCCATCCGAGGCAGGACGCCCCGCAGATACTCAACCAGATGCTCACTGCAAGAACTTCGGCCATGAAGCGTTGGAAAACGGCTTTTTCCTGGCTGGCATTCTTTTCTTTGGCGATCCGCGCACCAGCCGGATGGGTGGTGGAAGGAACGCTTACCTATGAGAATCATTTCCTGCCACCCCGCCCGGTGGAGAAAAGGGAATTCAGCTTCCGGGTGGTCAGCGATGGCTGTAGGAGCCTGATTCGGACCGTTCGCGTTGACGCGGGAAACCAGGTTGAAGCCTTCATCGAGCCGAACCAGATCCGAACATTTTACCGCATTCCCCGGGTGATTGGCCCCGCCGGCCAGACCAACGTGCAAACGGCGGAGATTGCGCACCGCGAGGTTCCGCGTGATGACGCATCGAATGTCGGATACCTGTGGCTGGCCTATGGTTCGGCCTGCTACTTTGACACCCGGACGAATTATCGCCTGGCACCGCTTTGGATCCAGGATGATCCCGCACTGGAAGAGAGTGCCTTCACCATGCCGGCCGAATGGGTGCGCATTGAATCCGAGCGGCTGCCCCGGCAGGTTCTCTACTTGAATGACGGTCTGAAGCGGGTGCAGCGGGGAGGTGTTTCCGTGGTTGAACCCTGGCCTCCGCCCTACGATCGCGGATTCAAACATGCCGTCTATGAAGCAACCGAGGGCACCAACCTCAACGGCTTTTTCATACCCACAACGTGGTCTTTTACGCGCCACGGTCTGCGACCCGGCGGGAGCGGCGGACTAAAGCCGGGCATCGTTACCCACACCGAAGTCAGAGCCGCCACCGTCACGGATGGCAGCGGGGCGGTTTTTTCAACGCCGGGTTACACGGGTGTTGTCAGCATGGTGGATTACCGGTTTGCGTCATCCAGCCCTCCCGTGCCCCAAATCTGGTATCGGGCGACCAATGGTGTCTGGCCCGACGAATCAGAAGCTGCCCGGGCGTATCGGAATCAGGTTCGGATGCGGGAAAAGTTGACCGCCAGCGGTGAAGCTGCCCAGGTTCCTTCCCGGCGGCGGTGGGCCGCACTCACCCTTCTGGCGCTTGCGGCAATCGGTCCTGTCATTTATATGACCTACAGGGCGGTGCGAAAGCGGGTGGGCTGAATGGCAATCCTCAAGCAAGCCTGTGCTGGCAGCCCCCGTCCTTACAGCCTGCCCGTGAACCGCTTCAGTCGCGCCATCGCTTCCTTGATGTTGTCCATGCTGGTGGCGTAGGCGCAGCGGAGGAAGCCCTCGCCGCAATCGCCGAACGCGGTGCCCGGCACGGCGGCCACCTTTTCCTCGTGCAGCAGTTTCAGCGCGAAGTCCTTCGACTTGAGGCCAAACTTCGCCACGCTCGGGAAGGCGTAGAACGCGCCGAGCGGACGGTGACATTGCAGCCCCATGTCGGCGAAGGCGGCCACAATGAAATTCCGGCGGCGGCGGTATTCGTCCACCATCGCCTGCACGTCAGCATGGCGCTTGAGCGCCTCGACCGCGGCCTTCTGGGCGAGCGATGAGGCGCAGAGCATGGTGTATTGATGCACCTTCATCATCGCCTCGATCAGTTCCGCCGGCCCGGCCGCGTAGCCGAGCCGGTAGCCGGTCATCGCCCACGCCTTCGAGAAGCCGTGCAGGAAGATCGTCCGCTCCTTCATGCCCGGCAGGCTCACAATGCTGGTGTGCGGCGTGTCGTAGGTCAGCTCGGCATAAATTTCGTCGGTGATGACGATCAGGTCTTTTTCGACGGCGAACTTCGCGATGGCCTCCAAATCCTCCCGGCTCATGACCGCGCCGGTGGGGTTGTTGGGAAAGTTCAGCATCAGAACCTTCGTCCTGGGCGTGCATTTCGCCTCGAGCATCGCGCGCGTCAGGCGGAACCCGTTCTCCGCCTTCGTTTCGACGGCCAGAGGCATGCCGCCGGCGAAGAGGATGGTGGCGCGATACGAAACGTAACACGGCTCGTGGTAAAGCACCTCGTCGCCGGGGTTGAGGAGTGCGCGCAACGCGAGATCGAGCGCCTCGCTGACGCCGACCGTGACGAGGATTTCGTTGTCCGGGTTGTATTCCGCGCCGAAGTTCCGCGCGACGTATTGGGACAAGGCCCGGCGCAGTTCGAGGTAGCCGAGGTTGCTCGAATAATGCGTGGCGCCGCGTTCGATGGCGAAGACGGTGGCCTCGCGGACGTGCCAGGGCGTGTCGAAATCCGGTTCGCCAATGCCCAGGCTGATGACGTCCTTCATCGTCGTGACGATGTCGAAGAAGTCACGGATGCCGGAGCGCGGAATGTCGCGCACCACGGTGTTGATGCGGTCACGGAGCGACGCTGAGGCGTTCATCGGAGGAGTCCTGGTGCATGAGCACGCCGAGCCGCTTGTAGGTCTTCAGCATGAAGTGGGTGGAGGTGGAAAGCACGCCGTCGAGCGGGGAAAGCTTTTCGCTGACGAACGCCGCCACGTCGCGCAGCGTCCGGCCCTCGACGAACAGCAGCAGATCGTAGGCGCCGCTCATCAGATATGCCGAGCGCACCTCGGGGAACCGGCTGATGCGTTCGGCGATGGTGTCGAACCCGCCCTCGCGCTGCGGCGTGACTTTCACCTCGATGACGGCGGTGACGGTGTCGAGGCCGAGCTTGTCCTCGTTGAGGATGGCCTGGTAGCCGCGGATGACGCCCTGTTTTTCGTAGGCGGCGATGCGGGCGTTCACTTCGGCGGGGGGCAGGTTGAGCATCCGCGCGATGTTCTCGCGCGATTCGAGCGCGTTGGTGGCGAGAATTTTCAGCAGTTCATCCATAACAAACCTCGATTGCGAGGGCCGCGACGGTAGCGGCGGAGCCGACGATTGGCGAGCAGGAAACCCGGCGCAGACGGAACACGGCTCGTCGGCGGGGAGGACGATTAGTCCGGCCAGCCAGCGGCAACACGTTGGGCGATCCGGCGCAGCCAGAATGCCGGCTCGGCCAGCGCGGCTTCGGGACCGGCCAGTTCGACGAGACTTTCGGCGTGCGTGAAATGACGGCGCACGATGGTAGCGTTGCCGATGACCCCGGCAAGCGCGAGGCAGGGAATCTTCCGCGCGGCGCAGCGTCGCCACAATTCGCCCACGCCCTTGCCCATGAACGTCGAGGCATCAACGCGGCCTTCCCCCGTAATCACCAAATCGGCGCGGGCCAGTTGTCGGTCGAGGTCGGTGCAGCGAGCGACGAGATCAAAGCCGGGAACGAGCCGGGCGTTCGCGAAGGCGGCCAGGCCAAAGCCGAGACCACCTGCCGCGCCCGCGCCGGGTTCGTTGGCGAGGTCACGGCCAAGCTGGTCGCGCGTGACGCGGGCAAGCTGGCGGAGGTTGCGCTCGGCGAGGGCGAAGTCCGCCGGCCGTAGCCCCTTCTGCGGGCCGTAAATGCGGGTGCAACCTTGCGCGCCCAGCAGGGGATTCTGGACGTCCACGGCGACTTCGATGCGCGGCGGAACGGTTCGTTGCTCCGGCGGCACGAGGCGGCGCAGGCGGTGCAGTTCGGTCCACGAGGCAAACGGATGGCCGGCGGCATCGAGAAATTGCCAGCCGAGGCCGCGCGCGAGGCCGAATCCGCCGTCGTTGGTTGCGCTGCCGCCGATGCCAACGAGGCAGCGGCGAACGCCCCGCCGGGCGGCGTTTTGCAACACCCTCGCCAGCCCGCGCGTGTCGAGTTGGAACGGGTGAAAGCGTCCGGTCGGCAGCATGGCGAGGCCGATGATGCGGGCGGATTCAATGATGGCCGTGTCGCGGTCGGAGCTCACCCACCAGCGGGCGCGGAGAGGTTCGCCGGCGGCGTTTACGGTGGCGCACGTGGCGGGGCGCGCCGCGAGGCCTTGGGCGAGCACCAGGCCGAAGCCGTCGCCGCCGTCGGAAATGGGCAGCAACTTGATCTGGTCTTGCGGGCGGACGCGCCGCCAGCCGCGAGCAATGGCCAGCGCGGCTTCGCGGGCGGTCAACGTGCCTTTGAATTTGTCCGGGGCGATGAGGACGCGCATCACGGTTCACGAAGCCATTCGAGGCGGTAGAAGGCCTGGGCGGTCGGCGGTTGCGGGTCGGCAAATTCGCCGCGCGGCGTGGCGAGTTGCTGCGTGGCAATGGCAGTCCAGCTCGTCGCTGGTGCGGCGGCGCGTTCGACGCGGAAGATTTTTCCCGCCGCGCTCTCGTAATCGAAATGGCCGGGACCGAGCGCGCGCAGTTTGGCGCGGGGAAACAGCGCGTCGCGCAGGCCGGGCGCGGGGGCGTTGCTGGCGCTGTGCCAGTAGTAGAAGCCCGCTTTCCAATCCCAGATGGCCCAGCCGAAGTTGCACGCCTCCGCCGCCGCCCGCAGGTCGCGATAGTAACGCGCCCGGGACGCGGCGTCGGCGGTCGAGTAGGCGCCGAATTCGCCGAGGTGGATGGGGCGACCGTAGTATTCGGCCCACTGGCGGACGAGTTCGAGCCGCGCGACGAAGGCGTTGGTCGAGCAGGGATTCTGTTCTGTCGGCAGCGTGTTGTAACGATGGAGCCAGTCCATGATCCAGGCGGTGTTGGTCACGGAGGGATGCGGCGTGAGCGGCGTGGCGGGGGGACCGGGATAAACGATGCCGGTGGTGGGCGTGTCGGGCAGCGTCCAGCTTGCGCCCTGGTGCGTGAACAGGAACGGGTCGTAGCAATGCACGGTGACGATGAGATTCGCATCGTCGTCGGGCAGCGTGAGGTTGGGCACTTCATCCAGGGTGTTCCAACGGCCCGGGCCGACGAAGATCGTGCGGGTTGGGTTGGTCAGGCGAATGCGGCGGATGGTTTCGGCGTAAATCGCGGACATGACCTCGGTGGTGGCCGCGTCCTTCGGCTCGTTGAGCAGTTCGAAGGCGACGGTCGGCGGCGCGTTCGAGTAATGCGCGGCCACCTGTTCCCAGATGGCGAAGAAACGATTGCTCTGGCCGGCGGGATCGGTCGTGAAGTCGTCGAAGTGGTGCAGGTTGACCAGCGCGGCGAGACCGGCGTTGAGGGCGTTGGTCACGAGCGCATCGGCCTGGGCAAAGATGGTGTTCGAGAGGGCAAACCCCGGCCCCGGCCCGGTGTAATACTGCCAGCCGATGGGCAGGCGGACATGGTCGAAGCCCTCGGCCTTCATGCGGGCGAAGTCGTTGGTGGTATAGACAATCGTGCCCCAGGTGTTCGGCGGCGCTTCGAGGTAATTGCCGAGGTTCGCGCCCCGGCGGAATTTCAACGAAGCTGCGTGCGCGGGGGTGTTGCTGCCGAGCCGCGCCATTTCGGGAAAACCCGGCGGCACGAAGGTGCGCGCCCAGAACCGCAGCGTGACGGGCACGCCGCCGGTGACGGTGAGCGTGGTTTGCAGCGGGCCATCGTGCCAGACGCGAACGACGTTGGTGCCGTGGACGGGGCTGAGGTTGGTCACGCCCGCATCGCCGTAGGGGCGCGTCCAACTGGTGGGCACGGTGCCGCTCAACGCCTCGAAGCTGCCGTTGTTCAGCGTGGTGCCGGTGGCGCTCAGGTCGTCCCACAACACCTCCTGCCGGTAAATCGCGCCGCCGCCGGGCGGTTGTTCCCACTGGCCCATGAGCCGCACGGTGACGGTGCCGTTGGATTGCGGGGTGAACTGGAACGCGGCGCTCTGCCACGCGAAGCGGACGATGTTGAATTGCGCGCTGTAGGTGCGGGGCTGGTCGGCGGCGGGGAGCCACGTCTGCCGGCTGAAGCTCCCGCCGCCCGCGATGAACTGGCCATCGTTCAACGCGCCCACACTGGCGGCGGCATTGAGGTCGAAGCGTGCCGAGGCGGCGAGTTTGACCGGGTTGGACTGGGCCAACAATCCGGGCGCGAGGGCGAAAAGGAACAGGACGATTCCGGTGTGCCGGCAGTGCAGAAGCGCGTTCATAGAGCGATACTAGCCTGATGCAGTGGCCCGTCCACTCGCGAGATTTGGGCAGGGCGAATTGCGGCGTGTCCCTGACCACCATACTGCGGCTCGACGCTGTGGGGGCAAGGTTCTATAACTTGCGCATGGCCGCTGCCGCTCTGGAGGAACCGCTCGCCCGCCCGAGCGTGGGGCGATGGCTGGTGTGGCTGCCGCCCTTGGGCTTTCTCTGGTTCCAATGGTTCAACCATCTGCGGCTCGAATGGTCGGTCAATCCGCAATACGCTTACGGCTGGGCCGTGCCCTTGCTGGCGGCGTTCCTCGCGTGGTCCGGCAGGGGCGGGACGACGGTGACGGAGAGCCAACCCCGGCCCATTCCAGTGGTCGGATGGCTGTTCATCGCGGGGCTGGCGCTGCTGTGGTTGCCGGTTCGATTGGTGGCGGAGGCGAATCCCGACTGGCGCTTGGTGAGCTGGGCGCTGGCGCTGATTGCAGTTGGGCTGACGTTGGGGGCGCTGCGGTTGACGTTGGGCGCCGGGTGGCGTCCGTTCGTGTTTCCGGTGTTGTTCACGCTGGTGGCGGTGCCGTGGCCGACAATCGTCGAGGCACCGCTGATTCGCGCGTTGACCGGCTGGAACCTGCTGGCGTGCGTGGAAATTCTCGGCTGGCTGGGCGTGCCGGCCATGCCGCACGGAAATGTCATCGAAATCAGCACCGGCGTTGTGGGCGTCGAGGAGGCGTGCAGCGGCATCCGGTCGTTTCAGGCGAGCTTGATGATCGCGTTGTTCCTCGGACACTACTACGCGCTGGGCTGGCGGCCGCGCGTCGGGCTGATTGCGGCGGGCTTCGGACTGTCGCTGCTGTTCAACGTGGTGCGCACGACGCTCCTGGTCTGGGTGGCCAGCCGCCAAGGGTTGGAGGCGATCGCCAACTGGCATGATCCGGCGGGCGTGCCGATTCTGGTGGGTTGTTTTCTGGGCGTGTGGGCCGTGGCGGCCTGGCTGGCACGGGGGAAGGGGCAGGGGGCAGGGCAGGTCACCAGCGCAAAACAGTCCGCCGTTGGGCACAACTCGGAACAACCAACTTCCAACCTCCAACCTCCAACGCCCAAGGCAGTGACCGCCGGGAATAGCGAGACGGTCGGCTCATGCTCGGGCAATCGCGCCGGCGTTGCCGTGGCGTTGCTCGTCTGGCTGGTCGTGGCGGAAACGGCGGTAGCGTTGTGGTTCCGCGCGCACGAGCGCGAGGCGCGCCCGCAACCGGTCTGGACGGTTGCTTGGCCGACGAATGCGCCGGGATTCCGCGCGTTGACCTTGCCGGAGCAGAACCGGCGCTTGTTGCGCTTTGACGAGGCGGGCACCGCCCAGTGGCGGACGGTGGACGGGACGCCGGTGCAGGCCATTTTTCTGCGCTGGGAACCTGGCCGCGTGGCCGCCAAGCTCGCGCGCAGTCACACGCCGGAAGTTTGTCTCACCGCCGCGGGCGGTGTGCTGCAAGGCCCGCCGCGAAGTCAGAAGTTTCCGGTGGCCGGGCTGGACCTCGAGTTCGAGGTCTATGATTTTGATGGCTTGCGCGCTTACTACTGCCTGTGGGCGGACCGGACGGCGGCGCAGGAAAGTTCGTCCGTATCGCTGACGTATGCGCGCCGCTGGCAGGCGGTGCGCGAGGGCCGGCGCAACCTCGGGCAGCGTTCACTGGAGGTGGCGTTCTGGACGTGCGCCGACGCGGCGGAAACGGATGCGCTGATGGCTGCGCTGCTGGCCGAATTGGTGCAGGTGGAGAAGCCATGAACCCCGCGCCCCCCACCTCCCCGCCGCGCCCATTGCGCGTGTTGCTGTTGAACCAGACGTTCCACCCCGACGTCATGGCGACGGCGCAATACCTCACCGAACTCGCGCTCGCGCTGCGCGAACGCGGGCACGAAGTCACGGTCATCACCGGGCGGCGCGCGTATGATGAGCCGGGAAAGGTCTTCCCCGCCCGCGAAGACTGGCAGGGGATTCAGATTCATCGCGTCTGGGCCTCGCGCCTGGGCAAGGGCGCGAAGTGGCGGCGCGCAGCGGATTTTGCCACGTTCATTTTGACGTGCTGCACGAGGTTGCTCTGGGTGCCCCGGCAGGACGTGACGGTGGCGCTGACCACGCCGCCGTTGATCGCGTGGATTGGCGCGTGGTTCACCCGGTTGCGCGGCGGGCGGCTGGTCTATTGGGTGATGGACTTGAATCCCGACGAGGCCGTGGCGGCGGGCTGGTTGCGGGCTGGCTCACCGGTGGCGCGGATGCTGGAGGCGTTTTCCCGTTTCAGCCTGCGCACGTCGGCGCGCGTGGTGGTGCTGGACCGGTTCATGGCGGAACGGGTGCGGGCCAAGGAGATTCCCGCCGCGCGCATCGCGGTGATTCCGCCCTGGGCGCAGGACGCAGTGGTGCGCTTCGATGCGACCGGGCGCGAAGCGTTCCGGCGCGCCCACGGACTTGGCGACCGCTTCGTGGTGATGCACGCGGGGAATCACAGTCCGTGTCATCCGCTCGACACATTGCTCGAGGCGGCGGAATTGCTGCGGGAGGACAGGGACATTTTGTTTTGCTTCCAGGGCGGCGGCAGCGGGCTGGTCCGGGTGCGGCAGTTTATCGCGGACCGCGGGCTGTCCAACGCGATCTGCCTGCCGTATCAACCGCTTGACCGGCTGGCGGGTGCTTTGTCGGCGGCGGACGCGCATGTGGTGGTCATGGGCAATGAATTCGTCGGCACCATTCATCCCTGCAAGATTTACAACGCCCTCGCGGTGGGCGCGCCCATTGTCTATCTCGGCCCGGCGGAGAGTCATGTGCCGGACCTGCTGCGGGCCGCGTTGCAAAAAGATTCGTGGGTGGACGCGCGGCACGGCGAACCGGCGCGGCTGGCGGAAGCCCTCCAGGCACTGGCGCGGGCGCGGCGGCGATTGACGGAAACGGAACTGGCGCGCGTGCGGGAGCCAATCGCCCGGGCGGCGCAGTTGCCCCGGCTGGTGGCGACGGTGGAAGCGGCGGCGGACTGACGAAGCGCGCGCCCATCGGCCTTCTCCCGGGCATGGCCAGGGGTCTTTCCCGGACGGAATTCGGGGTTTTCTCGCGGGACGGGCCGGGGCAGTATTGCGGCCCCGGGCAGGCAGTCGTGGATAGCTTGCTGCAATCAAATGTTCGATGACCTGACATTGGCACTGGCCCTCGCCGGGGACACGGCACGGGCGCGCGCGGGCGTGGCGGAAATCGTCGCGGTCGCCGGCTTGGGCCTCGTTGTGGCTTGGGGCATCATCGTGGCGATTCTGCTGCGGGTCCGACCGGCGCAGGGGGAGAGCCATCGGGGTGAATTTCATCATCGGCCGGACGATGCCGCGGTGCCGCGGCTGGGCGGGCTGGCGTTGCTGGGCGCGTTTACCGTGAGCGTGCTGGGGTTTGGGGCCTGGCGCGGCTGGGCGGTGCTGGCGCAACCCGAGGTGTTTGGCTTGATGATCTCCGGGGTTGCCATGTTTGGGGTGGGCTTCTGGGATGACCTCCGGCCCTTGGGCGCGCGCAAGAAGCTGCTGCTGCAAATCATCGTGGCGTTGTTGGCCTATTCACTGGGGCTGCAGGTCGAAACCCTCAAGCATCCGGTCACGGGCGCGATCATGGACCTCAATCTCGCCGGGCCGTTTCTGACGGTGTTGTGGCTGGTGGCCATGACCAACCTCATCAACCTGATTGACGGCATTGACGGGCTGGCGGGGGGCATTGCGCTGATGTTGATGTGTCTGCTCGCCTTCGTGGGCATCAACGGCAACCCCGCGCATCTCATCATTGCGGTCGGCCTCGCCGGCGGGTTGCTCGCGTTCCTGCGGTTCAACTTTCCCCCCGCGCGCATCTACCTGGGCGACGGCGGGGCGTATTTCCTCGGCTTCCTCATTGGCGCGATGACGATTGTGAATTCACAGAAAGGCACGGTGCTGGCCGCCCTGGTGGCCCCGATCATCGCGCTCGGGCTGCCCATCATTGACACCGCGCTGGCCATCCTTCGGCGCGGTCTCAAGGGCCTGCCGCTGTTCCGGGCCGACCGCAAGCACATCCACCACCGGCTCCAGCAACAGGGTTTGTCCCGGACCCGGACGGTGTTGCTCTTGTATGCGGTTTCCGTGGTCTTCCTCCTGATGGCGTTTGCCATCTTCTGGACCGAGCAGAAGTTCGTGCCCATTGTGTTCGGGCTGGTGTTCCTGATTTTTTTGTTCCTGTTGCAGGGGCGGAACATCGGCTTTGACTGGCTCGTGGTGGGCCGCACGCTCGGCAACTCCCGCGAGATGCGGCGGCAGACCCAATACGTCATGGCCCTGACCTACTGGCTGGAAATGGAGGCCGACCGCGCGGAAACGCTCGACGCGCTCTGGGAGGATTTCACGTTTCTCGCCCGCAAGGTGGGATTCACCCGCGCCAAAATGGTCTTGAGCGCCGGGCATCGCACGTGGACCGCGCCGGACCACGCGCCGGGAAACGCCGGGCCGGAGCATGTGTTTGAATTCAACCCCGGCACCCGGATGTTGCTCACCTTGCAAACCACCCGGTCGCGGTTGTCCGACCTGCTGGCCGATCACCTGAGCGAACTGGTGGCGGAGGCCTGGCTCAAGGCGGTTACCCGCTGGAGTCACGAAGGGCGGCGGGCCATTGCTTTGCCGGCCAATCCCGTCCCCCCGGTTCCGGGCGGGGCCGCTGCTTCCGCGGCGTGACGAGTTCCTCCCCGCTTTTCCGGGGAGGCTTGGAGCGGGATTCCCGAGCAACACCGCTCTGGCGCCATTGCGCCCGACGATTGATGCCGGGCATTCGCGCCGAGCCGTCCAATTTATCCTCCCCGTCTTCGCGTGGATGGCATTCGTGGCGATCGCGCAAACCCGTGAGGCACAGGCTTCGATCCCTGTTCCTCGATCTGGCATGACGTTAAGCTTTTTTTAGCCCATTTTTAGGATAACTTGTTCGTTTCGCGGACACTGAAGCGGTGATTTCGCCTGCCTGCCCTCTCCCCCACAACCGCTAGGGGCGCCATCCTCGGCTCATCCCCCGCCGGTTGTGGTCGGGTCTCGGATACTCATTTTTGCCATGCCCGGCACTGCGGCTGCTCTCATCGGCGCGAAATCTCAAATCGAAGCACAACCTGTTACATGAACACCTTGTATCCATCCCCTTCCGGCTGGCCCGGCGGCTCGAATGAATCCTTCTTGGGGCTTTCCACGCGTGGCTCGTGGGTGCCCCGGTTGTGCCGCCACCTCCTTGCTTGCCTGGCCCTGCCGCTGTTGACCCTGACGCCTGGATTCGAGGCTTCCGCGCAGACCATCACGCGAGTTTCCGCTCCGGGAAAATTCTATGTGAACGACAAAGCCGGGGCTGGCGTCGTGTATAACTATGCCATCTACGCCATCTCCAACAACACGGCTTCGCCACTGGTCGGTCCCTATGTAGTCATCACCAACCTGGTGCCCACCAACCGAATTACTCTGGCGGCGCAGGACACGGGAGTGCGTCCCATGGGCATCCTCGCTCCGGGGGAGGTGCGGCTGGCGGCGTTCTACCTGAAAGGCCCCAGTTTCACGGGGAATTCCGACACCCTTTTGAACGTGACCAACGAAACGCATACGATCCGCGTTTTGGATGGGCCACCGGGAGTGGGTGCGGTGCTCACGTCCTCCAATTTCTCTTATACCAACATTATTTTCGTCATTGAGGCCGCCGCCAACAAGGTGCGCATCATTACCAACCTCAATCCCTACGCTGTGCTTGGCTCCGAGGTGCCGCTGGTGATCGCCGGAGACACCGGCACCATCGGCGGCCAAAACTCGGTCGCCTTCTCGCCCGCCGTGCTCGGCTCCTGGCGCCCCGACGCCTACGAAATGGTCGGCTCCATCGTGCGGTTCACCGCCAATCCCACCTACACGAACCGGATGTATTTCGACCCCGGCGTGCCCGGCTTCACCAACTACGCCGGACAATCCTACACCAACACCATTTTTTTCCGGGCCGTCAAGGTGACCGGCACCAACCTGCCCATCAGCCCCTTTGCCTTCATTGACAGCGGCAGCGGAACCAAACACACCGACCTCGGCTTCCTCGCTGGCAGCGGCGGCAGCAATGTTGTGGTGGCTGCCACCAACTCGGTGGCCATCGTCAGTCACACTGTCACTCCCGGTTCGCTGCTCGCGCCCGGGGGGACGGTGACTTATTCGGTCACGTTTTCGAATTTTGCGGGCCTGCCCGTGTCCATGGACGAAATTGTAAACGTCCTCCCGGGTTTTCCCGCCAACGTCACTTACATCCCCGGCACCGCCACCTACAATAGCGCCCCCTTGGAAGACCCCGATATCCTCGGACAGAACTTGCGCTGGGCCTTGGCGTTCCCCATCGCGGCCAACGGCTCCGGCACCCTGACCTTCCAGGCCCTCGCTCCCTTGACGGCGGGCAGCTACACGAATCGCGTTACCGCCGTCATCGGGGCCGAGCAAATTGACACCACGCTGGACACCACTGACAACAGCCCGGCCACCGCTGTCTTCACCGTCGTCCCGGTCAGCGATCTCGGCGTGATTAAATCCGCCGCAGGCGTCGTGAACGCCACCAATCTCCTCACCTACACCCTGACCGTGACCAATGCCGGACCCTCCCCGGCCACAAGCATCACACTGACCGATGTCTTGCCCCCGGCGGTGTCCTTCGTCAGCGCCAGCGCGGGTGGAAGCCACTCCAGCGGCACTGTGGTTTGGACCAACCTCGGCCCGCTTGCCGCCAGCAATACCCTTTCTGTGACGATCACGGTGGCCGCCCCCGCCGAGGCTGCCAGCCTGACCAACACCGCGTCGGTTTCCTCGCCCATTCTCGATCCCAACTCAGGCGACAACAACGCTCCCATGGTGGTCACTACGGTCACGCCCGTGGCCGACCTTGGCCTCCAAAAAGTCGCCCCGCCCGTCGTCGCGCCCGGCGTCAATTTCAATTACTCCTTGTTGCTGACCAACCTCGGCCCCTCGACCGCCTCGAATGTGACCGTGGTTGACGCGTTGGACACCAACCTCACTTTTGTCAGCGCCAGCCATGGCGGCGTCTTCAGTGGCGGCAATGTGCTCTGGACCAATCTGGGCAATCTCCCGCCCAACACCGGCCTCACCCTCACGCTGACGGTCACCGCACCGCTGACCGGAGGAGCCACCAACACCGCCACCATCTCCAGTCCGACCAGCGATCCCAACGGCGGCAACAATACCAATCCGCCCACCATTTCCGTCGTCGGCAATGTGCCCCCGACCACGGTCAATGATTTTGCCGCCACGCTCAAAAATACTCCCGTCACAGTGCCCGTCCTGGCCAATGACACCGACGACAACGGTGACCCGCTTACGCTCATCGCCGTCACCGAAACCAACGGCACTGCCACTGTGGTCGGCACGAATGTCGTCTTCAACCCCGCCACCGATTTCGTCGGCACCGTGCTGCTGACCTACACCGTCATTGACGGCCAGGGCGGCACCAACACGGGACTCATCACGATTAATGTCACCAACAATGTTCCCGTCATCACTTGGAATCCTGATGGTCCGATCGTTTATGGCACCCCGCTGGGGACGAACCAGAACAACGCGGTGTTGAGCGTGCCGGGCACGGCGAGCTATGGTCCGACCAACGGGACCGTGCTGCCCGTGGGCACCAATCTCCTGAGCGTGACCTACACCCCGACCGACACCAACTACGCCCCCGTCAGCACCACGCGTGAGTTGGTGGTGCTGCCCGCCACCCTCACGGTGACGGCGGACAGTCAGACC
>JBKBTZ010000086.1:0-14520 GCA_046290825.1 Limisphaerales bacterium | reverse complement strand
CCCCCCTCCAACCCGTCCCGCCGGTGATGACCCGTCACCGGCGCGGCGGAGCTTCGCCTTCAACTGCCGTTTTTAGGGTGAATGCCTGTTACTTCCGCACCCATGATGGATTGGAGTGTGATCTGGTGCTGGAGACGGGCCGGGAGCTGGAGTTGATCGAAATCAAACTCACCACCTCGCCCGCGCCCGAGGACTTCACCAGGCTGGCCAAGGTGGGCGCGCTTTTGCAGGCCACCCGCCTGGTGCTGTTGACCCGGACCAGCCACGCGGAAACCCGGGGTGAGCGCTGGTCCGTGAATCTGACCACCTATCTGGACTGCACGGCTTGAGGGAATCGCGCTGCCGTCCCGGCCCGCGGCATCGGGAGCGTCTGTCGCGCCGCCGGCCGCCGCTCACCACGCGCGTTCCATGCTGCGGCGGCGCCACAGGAACTCGAAGAGGTTGCCCTCGTGGGGCTGGTCCCAGGAGATGGTCATGGTGGAAATGGGACCAATGTTCAGCCGTTCGATATGTGGGGCGGATTGGAGCTGGCTGAGGAAGGCGGTGTCCCGGGTGATGGCGGTGCAGGCCAGTGTGTAACCGATGTGGTTCAGCATCTCGTTCTGCGGGCAGGTCACCACGCTGGCGTAGGGGCAGAGAAATTCCCGGTTGGCCAGCGGATGCGCGAAGGAGTCGCACTGCACGATGGTCGGGCGCAGGTAGATGCCGCCCTCAAACTCGACCTTGCGCGGGCCGTTCCGGTGTTTCGCGGTCGCCTCCACCGCGCCGGGCGTTTTCAATCCTTCCTCGATCTGCGCGTCAATGAAGTCCGCCATCCGGGGATTCGCAAAGCCGGAGAGCCGGGCTTCCGGATCGTCGGGGCGTGTGGGCAGGACGGGGCCAAGCCGCTGCGCGAGGGCATCGGCAATTTCCGCGCCGTAACGCGGCACCACGATGGCGCTGGCATTGATACACGAGCGCCCGCCGTTGTCGGCAATGCTGGCCACCATCACGTCGAGGTAATCCGGCCATTGTTCAATGCAGTCCTCGCCAATGAGGATTTTGCTCCAGCCGGGGCCGTGGATCTGAATGGCCAAGTTGTTGGCGTATTGGGCGGTGGTGGACTGGTCGCCGAAAACGAGCGCCCGCCCGCAGGAGTTCAGGATGGTGGCCGCGCCTTCGTGGTCGGTCGGATAAAAGCCGAACGCCTCCGCCGGCACGCCCGCGGCGAGGAACGCTTGGATCAGCCGGTAGGGGGTCCACGGTTCCTCCTTGCCCGGCTTGATGACGACTGGCGTCTTGAGGGCGATGGCGGGCAACCACAGCGAGTTCACCGCCGGCGAGTTGCTGGGCATGACCAGCCCCAGCGCGCCGCATGTCGGAAAAAAACTCAGCCGGGTGCCAAACTGCTCCCCGTAACCGCGATCCAAAATGCCCAAGTCCAGCCCGCGCGAGAGACCGTTCAGGATTTCGCCCAGATGCGTCAATGCGTAGTGCAGCTTGGCCATGTTGCGTCGCACCATGACGTGCGGCAGGCCGCTGGTGCTGCTCAGGGTGCGAACGTAGTCCTCGGCACTTTGCGAGTGACCCCGGTCGCCGAGGGGCAGGGTCCCGTGAAGGAACAGGTCGCCGGCGCGCGCGGAGAGTTCGATGAGTTGCGCGCAGGTGAAGCGGTTCAAGGCGGCCCGGCTGGCGGCGATTTTCGCCAGGTCGCGTTTGACCAGCCCGGCATTGACGCTGGAGACGATGGCCCGGACCTCGCGGGTGCGGTGGTCCCTGACCTCGAAGGTTTCGAGGGATTCGTAGGCGCGGCCCAGCCGCAGCGCGGGAAGGTGGGGAAGGGCCGCCATGTCAGTAAACCCCCTCGACGATGTTCTTTTCCAGGGCCCCAAACGGGCGCACCTCCGCCACGCCGTCCCAGGCATAGGGCGCGCGTGGGGCGCGGCGGATGGCCTCGTCGCGTTCGAGGAAGCGCGGCATGAAGAATTCCTTGGTGAGCGTGGTCAGCTCCACCCGGCCCCAGGCATCGTAGGGGACGGTGTTCGCGGTGTTTTGCGGGTCCACCACACGCAGCACGGCGCGCGGCTGTGGCGCGTAGTAGGTGATGGAAAACTTGTCCGCCGCCGTCAGCGGCACGCTCGCGGCGAGGCCCATCAGGGTGTTGCCGTAGGTCGGATAGAAACCGATGCGGCCCTCGAGCACCTCCTCAACGATGAAGCGGACGTATTGCGGGGCCATCGTGGTGCCGCCACAGAACACGCCGCGGATGCCGGCCGCGTAGAGATTCACCTTCTCGGCGAGTGCTTCGAGCAGCTTTGGCGTGGTGAACAGGCCCGTGACCTGGCGGTGCTTCAGAATGGTTGCCGCCTGGTCCACCACGTGCGCCATGTATTGTTTGGCGATGTCGAACTGCTTGTTCGCGATGACCTTCTTGACCCAGCGGGGGTCGAGGTCAATGAAGTAGCAGGAGCTGCCCCGGTGATTGGCGAGGTGTTCAATGGCCAGCCGCAGCCGCCGCGGCCCCGTCGGGCCCATCATCAGCCACGCGCCGCCCCGCGGAAAATGCTCGTCGCTGATCTTGGTGCTGAACTCCTCGTAATCCACCTTGTAGTCGTTCCAGCCAATGCGCTGTTTGGGCATGCCGGTGGTGCCGCCGGTTTCAAAAATGTTGAACGGCCTGCCTTGGAACGGCGCGGGCACCCAGACCTCGGGTTGCAGGTCGCGCAGCCACTCGTCCTGGAAGTGCGGGAACTTCAGCAGGTCGGCGAAGGTGTTGATCTCTTTGCGCGGGTCGAAGTTTTTCCGCGCCCAGTCGAGCCAGAACGGGCAGCCGGTCTCGGGCGAGAAATGCCACGCGATGATGTCGCGCAAATGGGCGTCGAGCTTCTGCTGGGCCGCTTGAATTTCGGAGGGGGGGACTGACATAGGATAATTTTCACCTGCGTATGGGCCTGACGCGGTTAGGCTTTGGGGAAGAATTTTTCCACCGTCTTCGCACTGGGCGGTTGCGTCACCAGCGAGACCACCACCAGCGTCAGCGCCGCCGCCGCCACGATGATCGCCACCGGCATCATGCCGAACACGAGCAATTCATCGGCCCCGTCGTTGCCGCTCTTGGCCGCCATGTCGCGGGCGAACAGCACGCCCCACAAGGCGGCCATCACCAGCACCGAGGCAATGGCGCCGGCTTTGGTAACCCGCCGCCAGTAAAGCGCCGCCAGCGCCAGCGGGAACAACCCGGCAAACCCGCTGAAACACCACACGCCGAGGTCGAAGACGTGCGGCGGAGGGAACAGCGACAGCACATAGGTCACCGCGACGATGAAGACGATGAACCCGCGCGCCAACCAGATGGTTTGCCGGTCGGTGAAGCGGTCCTCGCCAAAGATGTGGCCCACCACGTCGCGGGTGAACATGGTGCCCAGACACATGAACTGGGAATCGAGCGAGCTCATGATGGCCGCCAGCACCCCGGCGATGAGCAGGCCGGTGAGGTAGGGATTGTGAACCAGTTCGCCCACCATCTTGCCCAGCACCGCGTTCGGCGGCGCCTTGATGGCCGCGCCCGCCGCCCAGATGCCGATCAGGATGCAGGGGATCCAAACGATCATGATGCAGATGGGATGCGCCACACACGTGAGGCGGAATGATTTGGCGGACTTGGCCGTGAGCCAGTGCTGGAACAAATGCGGAAACATGCCGACGGACAAGGGGACAAAGCAGTAACTCAGGAATTGCAGATGGCCGATTTTGCCTTCCCGCGCCAGCAGTTCCGGCGCGAGTTCGAGCGCCTTCTGGCTGGCGGCGGCGGGACCTCCGAGCGCCTTGGCAATCATCCAGAACGCAACGACGCCCGTGGCCATGAACACGAGGGTTTGAAACGTATTGGCCCAGACGGCGCCGCGCACGCCGCCCCAAAAGACATACGCCAGCACCACCAGGCAGATCACCGCGCCGGTCAACCACGACGGAATCGCCCCCTTGGTGTCGGGAAACGCCTCCACAAACGTGCCCACCGTCAGCCCGCGCATCACCGAGCCGGCGCCGATGATGCCGATGAGCAGATAGGGAATCACCAGCAGCACGAGCACCGGGAACAGGATGTGGCCCAGCCACGGCGACTCGAAGCGTTCGCGGAAAAACTGCACCTGTGTGACGTAGCCGTAGCGTTTGCCGAACGCCCACAGCCGGATGCCGATGAGAAAGAAACACGCCGCGTGAATCAGCCCCGACCACGACGCCATCAAGCCATACACACCGATGCCGGTGGTGTAAGCCTTGCCCGTGCTGCCCACGAGGGCGAAGGCCGTCATCGTGGTGCCGAAGATGGACATCAGCAGCATGAACGGCCCGATGGAATGGCTGGCGACGAAGTAGTCCTTGCTGGTGCCGCGGAAAAAGTGGTTGCTGGCCAGCCCCAATCCCAGCAGCAGCAGCAGGTAGCCGGCGATGATGTAAATGGGAATCATTGCCCCTGGTCCTCCCCCGTCGGTGGCGGATTCTCACCGCTGGCGAACCGTTCAATTTCCTCGGGCCAGGCGAACTTCATCATGGCGAACCACAGCGCCCCGGCGGCGCAGGAATAGAGCAGGTGGTAGGCCAGGCCGATGGGCAGGAAGCCGAACACCAGCGTCCGGTCATTCCAGAACCAGAAATCGTGGTGCAGGAGAAACAGCACGGCTGCCACCGCCCAGATGATGCGGCGATTGCGCCGCGCATGGAGTTCGCTCATGGGTTTTTCGCCTTGATCTCCACCTTTTCCGGCTGGTCGGTCTTCACCTGGCTCTCGTCGTGGAAGGCAAACAGGTGGGTGTTGGACTGGAGGTAAAGCACGCCGTTCGCAACCACGGGCGTGCCATAGACGGGCGCGCCGAGGTTGGTTTCGCTGATGATCTTCTTTTCTTTGGCGGCCGCGAGGACCACGAAGTCGCCATCCTCATCGCCGACATAGACCTTGCCGTCCGCGATCAGCGTGCTGCCCCACATGTGCGCCTTCATGTCATGCGTCCAATAAAGTTCGCCGGTCTCGGCATCGAGGCAGTGGACGATGCCGGAAAAGTCCCCGACAACGAGGATCCCGGTCTCCGGATCAATGCTAACGGTGGAGATGCTCCGGTGGATGCCGCGGTATTCCCAAATCTTGGCCGTCTTGGTCACATCGCCGGTCTGCGTGGCGTCAATGCACGTCAGGTTGCCGATGCCTTCGCCATGCTCCGGGTCCTGGCCGATGGCGACATACACGCGGTTTTTGTAAAAGACCGGTGTGGCGTTGATTTCGCTCGGGCCGTCGGCATCGGGATAGCGCCGGGTGCGGTATTCCGGCGGATTGCAGTCGTATTTCCAGACCGTCTTGAGCCAGAAGGTGTCCGCCTCGTCGTCGCGGACGGGAACGGCGTCGAAGGCGTAGCACCAGCCATCGCCGCCGCCGAAGAACACCAGATCGCGGCCATTCACTTTGCCCGTGCTTGGGGAACTCCACTGGCCGTGCAGGATGTTGGGGCCGATCTTGGCGTCGTCCTCCCCGGCAAATTCCCCCGTGTGCTTGTTAAGGGCGACGAAGCTGGGCGCGTTGGGCGCGGGGATGTTCGAGTGCGTCCAGTCCTGGCCGTTCGAGGTGGTGGCGTAGATCAAATCGCCCACGATGAGCAGCGAGCCGTTGGAGGCGTTGTGGGGAAACACGCCCAGTTCGTCCATCATGTCATACACCCAGATGATATCGGCGTCGTGCGGCCCCGGCTCAATGGGGTCGGCAGGGCGCTCATTGGGCGTGCCCCGGTTGATGAACACGTCTTTCACAACGTATTTCGCCTCATCCTTGAACGGGCCATCGTTGCCGTCGGCCATGCCGTTGATGTCGAGACACATCACCTCGCAGCGGCTGGTGGTGATATAGACGCGCTTGCCTTCGACGGTGATCGTCGCGGCGGAAAGCAGGCCGAGGCCCTCCCAGTCGTTGACCTTGCCGGAGAGCAGCTTCGGGATGACGAGCTGCCAGAGAAACTCGCCGGTCTTTTCATCGAAGCACTTGAGGATGCTGCGGTCCCCCTGATGCCGGGGATCCCGCGGGTTCTCGTTGTTCGTGCCCACGAAGACCTTCCCGCCGGCCACGGTCACGTTGCCGTAACTTTGCGAGCCGAGTTTGGAGACCCACTTGAGGTTCTTGACTCCCGCACGGTCAATGTCGTCGGTGCCGGGCTTGAAGTTGATGACGCCAAACTCGGAGGGCAGCCCCTTGGCGGGAGAATACATGTTGCGATGCTGGGTGCCGCCCCACTGGGGCCAGTCGGCTGCGACGCCAATCGCGGTGGCCGCCGCCACCAGGATCAGCGCAGCGGAATGACGAATGACGAATGACGAATGACGAACCCAACCCGGAGCCCGCAAAACCGATGCAGGCATGTTCCGTTGGTCATTGGGAATCGGGCATTCCGTCGTCATGCGAGCTTCGTCATTCGACAATTTGAAAACACATGCGGGCTTGTTCATGGCGTAAAAGAGTTAGTTCGTTGGCGTCACCGTGATGTTGTCCAAATAAACCCGCATGTCCTGCGGCGAGAAACCGAACAGCCCCGGCGAGCCTTCGACGTGGGCGGTGCGATGCGGCACCTCGAGGGTCCAGGCGGCGGGTTCGGGGTCGTCCCGCTTCCAGGCCTTGGCGCGGACCACGCCCGTGCCGTCGGGCGCGACGTCCACGCGGGCCTTGAGGCGATACCAGACATTCGGCAGCCAGCGGAATTCGACGGACTCGCGCAGGCGTTCGAGGTTCGAGTTCACCTCGAGCCGCTGTTCGTTGCCTTTGAGCACAATGCAGTAGCGCTGGGCGATGACACCCACCTCGGACATCTTGCGCCGGGTGCCGTCGCTCAACACGTCGGCGGTGATGGTGTAATTGCGCATGTCCGGCGTGCCGATGAAGACCATCGCCCGTTGGAAGAACTTGTTGTCAATCGTCTTCACCAGGCACTTGTTGCCCTCCCGCTCGCGCACCTCGAACTTGAACCGCGCACCAATCCACGGCAGCGGGGGAAACGCGAACGCCGCGCCTTCCAGCGTGTTGGTTTCGTTCAGTGTGAAGCCCTCGAAATCCTCGCTCAACGGCACGTTGGGCATGACGCGGCCCCGGATGTAACCCTTCAGGCCATCCAGCGAGGCCTCGAATGCGCCGGCCGACGGCACGGGGTCCGGTGCGGCCACCAGCCTGCCCGCCGCATCAAAGGCCCCCTTCATGGTGGAGCGCACGCGGGCGGTGGCCGGGATGTAGCTGGTCCATTGCAACGCGCGCACATCAGGCACTTCGCTGACCGTCAATCCGTTTGCGTCGAGTTTCCGGGCGCGGAAGGTGGCCGTTTCGCCGGGGTGGAGGAACACCTCGGCAGGGATGATCTGCAACTGCGTCGCCGGACCCGGCGCGGGCCAGCGCGGTTCGGCCAACGGCGCGGGCTTGCCCGGGTTGTCCCCCGCCTGGCCGAAGCAATACAGTTTTTGCGTTGTCTGAATGTAAATCTTCCCGTTCCATGCCACTGGCGAGCCAAAGCAACGGCCCTCCAGTTGCGTTTTGCTCAGAATGACGGGCCGTTCGCCGGGTTGGATGACGTAGAAAGCCCCGTTGCGTCCGGCTTCGCCCGCGCCGCTGTCCTTGCCCTCGGGATCGTCGAGCATTGGCACATACAGCCGGCCATCGGCATACAACAGACCGGCGTTGCGCTGCTCGATGCCGATTTTCAATTTCCATAACTCCCGGCCCGTGCGGGCGTCCACCGCGCACAGGTCGCCCTTCTCGGCGACCACGTAGAGCGTGTCACCCACCAGGATCGGATGGCTCGTCGAGGTCGAGATGTCGGCGCTCCACAACTCGACGTCCGCCAGGTTTACGACCACGGGACCGGCGGCGTTGGTCGGGAGCACGTTCGGAATGCGGAACGCCACCATCCGTCCGAGTTCGTAGGGCGTGCCGAAGAGCGAGATGATCTTGTCGTTGTTGTGAACGAGGACGGTGGCGTTGATGCCGGCCTTGAAGAGCGGCACCCGCCAGAGCGGCTCGCCGGTGCGGGCGTTCACACAGACGACCGAGCCGTCGCCGGTGGCCGCGTAAAACACCCGCCGTCCCTGAAACCACGCGAGCTGCGGATGCGAATACGAGTTGTCCTTGGGCCGGTCGCCGGGCGTCGAGGCCCAGACCAGTTCCCCGGTCTTTTTGTCGTAGGCGTAGAAGCGGTCGCTGGCCGGGCCTTGCGCACCCCAGTTGGCCGTGATGCCGCGCGTGATGACGAGGTCGCGGTCAATCAGCGGGGTTGCCGTGCGGGCGTTTGGGAAGGTGAGCCGACCGAACTTTTCCATCAGCGAATGGTCCCACAGCAATTCGCCATCGCGGGAAAAGGCCGCCAGTTTCCCCTGGGTGCCCTGGAGATACACATTGCCGGTTTCCGCATCAATCGCCGGACTGGCCGTGGCGTAGCGCAGGTAGATGGTGTCGCTCAGGTAATCGTTGTAACGCCGGCTCCAGAGCAGTTCGCCCGTTTCCGCGTCGAAGCAGCCAATGCCTTCCTGCAGGTCCGCGCCCTCGCCGAGGTAGCCGTTGATGAACACGCGCCCGTCCGCGATGACCGGTGTGGACTGGCCGGGATAATCCACCACCCAGAGCGCGTTGGAGGCGTGGATGGTGGCGGGCAGACCGGTCTCGCGGGAGACGCCGTTCTGTTCCGGACCGCGCCAGTGCAACCAGCCGGTGACGGCGGCGGAAGAGGTCGTTACGGACAGCGCAAAAAGCGCGCCGAGGCAAAAGCGGAGCCAGGTCATTGCGGTCATGTTGGGAAACTGGTTGAGCTTCACCGCCGACGGCGAAGCGGGCGGAATATTCAACAGGGTTCCCGGCTTTGCAAGGGACAATACTTATGCGTATTATTTCGCCCGCGAATTCACATCATGCCGCGCCCAACCCGCTCCGCTCGTCCTGCTCCGTCAGTTGCCGTCGTGCCCCGCCGCCTGCCCGTGCTGTTGCGCCGCGCGTGGTTTGGCCTGAACCAGGCCTTCCGCCGCCGCATTGCCGGAGCGGGGCTGACGCCCGGCCAGTTCACCGCGCTGCGAACGTTGAGCGAGCGCGGCGAACTGACCCAGCGCGAACTGACGGAAATCATGAGCAGCGACCCGAACACCATCACGTCGCTGTTGTCGCGGATGGAGAAACTCGGCTGGGTAAGCCGCCGGACGCACGAGCGCGACCGGCGGGCGAACCGGCTGCGGTTGACGGCGGCGGGGCGGCGGAAGTTCGAGCGGGTGCGTCCCGTGGCGCTCGAGCTGCAGGCCCGGGTGCTGGCCGCGCTGCCGGAGGAAGAGCGGGAGCCGTTTCTGGCCGCGCTGGAAAAGATTGCCGACGCGTGTCAGCGGGAACTGGTTGGCACGGGCGCCGGGTGACGGGGATTACTTCGCCGCCACCTCCACGCACACCAGGTCACCCTTGGCATTACGGGCGTAGAGGCGGCCGTTGGCCAGCGCGGGCATGGTCCAGCATTTGCCGCCCAGAATCTGCGCACGGCTGACGGGGTTGAAGGCCTCCGGCGACGCGGGCGCGATGAGCAGTTCCCCCCGCTCGCTCAGGGCGACGATGTGCCCGTCCGCGATGAGCAGCGTGCCCTTGCCGGTCACGCGGTCGGTCCAGGTCACGTTGCCGGTGGCGAACTCGACGCACCGGAGCTGGTTTTCGTCCACGCCATAGACGTGATTGCCCAGCAGCACGGAGGAGGAGAACTGATTGCGCAGGACGCGGCTTTTCCAGACCTCGGTCACCTGATTGTCTTTCACCTCGAGCACGGCCGCGCCGTGGTTGTAACCGGAGGAGACAAACACGCGGTTGCCGCTCACAATCGGGTCGGCGGCGTTGACGTCGTAACTGGTCTTCCAGGGGTGACGCCAGATGACCCTGCCGGTCTTGGGATCCAGGGCGATGGCCTCGCTGGCGGCCATGAGGATGGCAACTCGTTTGCCGTCCAGATTGGCGGCGACGGGCTGCGAATAGCCGGCCGCGCCGGGGCCGGATTTCCAGGCCACCTTGCCGGTCTCCTTGTGCAACGCGGTGCCGGCCTCGCCCACATTGTAAATTGCGAGGTCCCCCTCAATCAGGACGGAGCCGGAGAAGCCCCACTCAGGCTTCTTGGCGTTGACCTCCTTGGCGAGGTCCACCTCCCAAATCACGGTGCCCTTCGCGGCGTCGAGGCAGAACGCGCGGCCGGTTTTGCTGAGGGTATAAACCCGTCCGCCGTCCACGGTAGGGGTCGCATTGGGGCCGCCCTCGTAGAGGTTGGGTTTGAGTTCCTCGGCGTAGCTGTGCTTCCAGATTTCCTTGCCGGTGGCGGCGTCCAAGCACCAGACGAAGTCCGTGTCCACGCCATCCTGCTTCTGGTTGCCCATCGTGTAGGCTCGTCCTCCGGCGACAACAATCGAGGAAAATCCCGTGCCTACATTCGCGCGCCAAAGGATTTTCCCCCCGCCTTCCAACGCCTTGGGGTTGAGGCCCGCACCCGTGACGAGGCCGCTCTGGTCGGGGCCGCGGAAGCGGGGCCAGTCGGCAGCGAACGTGGCACTGGCGACGGCGATAAGAGCGGCGGCGAGGAGGCGCGGGGCGGTTTGCATGAGCGCAGTAAAGCCCCGCGGGCGCACGGTGTCAAATTGCGCCCCTCGACAAAGCCGTCCGTCCCGCCCATCCTCCGGCGCGATGGCCGACATGGATTCCGAAGTGGACGTGTTGTGGAAGGAATACGCCCTGGCGTTCCGCGACTGGGACGACCACACGCTGGCGCGTTGGCTGGCCCAAACCCTCGGGCAGTTGGAGGGGCGGGTCTGGCGACTGTCCCACCCGCTGGTGGAGACCTACCGGCTGGCCGCCCAGCTCGCGCACGATCGGCAGGTTTGGTTCAAGCGCCTGGCCACGCCGCCCGCCGCCTACGCGATTGCCGGCTGCTGCCGCGCCCCCGTGCTACCCCTCCTAACGCGCGATGTGAAGGAGAACGGGCTGCTGTGCTTGCATTGCAACGAAACCCTGCTGCCGTTTGACGAAATCCCCGCCGCCGTCCGCAAGGACCTTGCCGCCTGGGCGGACGCCTATGCGCCCGTTCATGCCGTGGCGCACTGGGACGAGGCGCGCCAAAAATCCGTCCCGGATTACGACCGTGCCTACGAGGGTGCCGCGCAGGAAGCCGAGGTGTTGCTGGCACGGGCCGGGTTCGAATTGGGGCCGCGCCTGCTCGATTTCTGCCCGGCCGTTGTCTGGGAGGATCACGATGAATGTCTCGAGGTCCGCCCGGAGGACATCGTCGCGGCCCAGGCACCGCCCGGCCCGATTTCAGATTGAAAACGCCGGGTGCTCGCCGCAGGCTGCGGACATGAACGCCTGCCGCAGTCTTTTCCGTCTCGCGCTTTGCGCCATCCTACTGTTTCCCGCCTTCGCGCTCCGCGCGCAGCCCTTCAACGAGGTGGGCGCCGTGATGGAGCGCACCAACTCGGCCATCCTCCCGGTTCCCCGCACCGGCAACATCACCAACCGGCAGGCACAGGTATTGCAACGCGCGCGGGAAAACCCTGGTCCGTGCGACATCATTTTCCTTGGCGACTCCATCACGCAGGGCTGGGAAAACGCCGGCCGCGCCGTCTGGGTAAAATACTACGGTGACCGGAAGTGCCTGAACTTTGGCGTCAGCGGCGACCGAACCCAGCATGTGCTGTGGCGGATCGAGAACGGCCAGCTCGACGGGGTCAAACCCAAGGCCGCCGTGCTGATGATCGGCACGAACAACTCGAACAAGGACGACAACACCGAGGCAGAAATCCTCGCCGGTGTCCGGGCCATCGTGCGCGAACTCCGCACCCGGCTGCCGGAAACCAAGGTGGTGGTGGTGGCCATCTTCCCGCGCGGCCAGACGTTCAGCCCCCAGCGCGGCAAGATTCTCCAGGTCAACCAGGCGCTCGCCAAACTGGCCGATGGCCGGATGATCCACTTCCTCGACATCGGCCCGCAGCTCATTGAAGGCGACGGCTCGATCTCCAAGGAGGTGATGCCCGACTACCTCCACCTGTCGGAAAAGGGCTATCAGATTTGGGCGGAGGCGCTGGAGCCGCTGCTGAAGCAAATCCTGTGATGGTTCCCCTGCCGCGTTCGATCCGATCGCGTGGCGGCTGATCTTCGTCACTCCGCTTTTGTCGGAAGAGAATTTCTCCAAATGGAATTTCGCACTTTGACCTCCTGAACCTGGCGGGAGGCAGGGCGCGCAGTCCTCTGCGCGCCGCGAACATGCCAATGCATCCCTCCGGCCCGCGACGGCGCGCACAGAGTGACGCGCCCTACTTTGTGGTTTTGGGGGACGTTCTACCCTGCCAGCCCGCGCTGACGCAGCAGGGCCTCGGTCACACGGTCCATCAACAGTTCCGCCAGCGGTTGCGTGGCCTCGTCCGCGCGGGCGATTGCGTTCTTCAGCCGGGGGAGGTCGCCGCTGCCGGTCGTGGTGTTTTCGGTAGCCAACGCGGCCTCCAGTTCGGCCAGCGCGGCGGTGACGGCTTCGCGGTATTCCGGCGAGAGTTCCGCTGCGCAGTCGGCGAGGCTCTGGCGCGTGGCGGAGAGCAGTTCGTTGGCCTTCAGCTTTGCCTCGATCCACCGGCGCGCGGCCAAATCGGTGAAGGCGTGCTCGACGGATTCCTCGACCATGCGCGTTACCGCCGCGTCGTCCACGTCCACGGCGGACTGCAGCTTCACAATTTTCTCGCGGCCCGTTTTGGTGTCGCGGGCGAGGACATGAAGGATGCCGTTGGCATCAATCTCGAACTGCACGCCCACCCGGGGCACGCCGCGCGGCGCCGGCTCGAATTCCACGGTGAACTTGCCGAGGCTCCAGTTATCCTTCGCCCGCTCCCGCTCGCCTTGCAGCACATGAATGAGCATCTCGCGCTGCTGGTCCACGGCGGTGGTGAACATCTCGCCCGCCTTCACGGGGATCGTGGTGTTGCGCGGGATGAGAACATTCATCAGGCCGCCGAAGGTCTCCAGGCCGAGCGAAAGCGGCGTGACGTCGAGCAGGAGCACGTTTTTGAAATCGCCCGCCAGAATTGCCGCCTGGATCGCCGCGCCCAACGCCACGGCCTCGTCGGGATTCTGGCTCGTGTTCAATTGCGGCCCCGCCGGACGGTGAAACTCGGTTCCCAGCCGCACGTTGCCGCGCGTTTCCTCGAAGTCCGCGCACTCGAACCACTCGGCCACCAACCGCCGCACCAGCGGCATCCGCGTCTGCCCGCCGACGAGGATCACCTGGTCCAGTGCGCGCGGTTCCAGTTTGGCGTCGGCCAGCGAACGGAGGCAGTGCGACCGCGTTCGCTCGACGATGGGCCGCGCGAGGCGTTCCAGTTCGGCGCGGGTCAGCGTGTATTGAAAGCTGAATTCCGGCGTCAGGAACGGGAGCGAGATTTCCACCTCGGTCTCGGTGGAAAGCCGGATTTTCGCGGCCTCGGCGGCCTCGCGCAGCCGGGCGAGAATCGCCAGTTGTTCAGGGTTCCGCGTTTTAGGTTCCGCGTTCGCGAGCGTTGGCCCACCCAGCGCGGCAATTCGGGCGGACAGGAATTCCATCACCGCCCGGTCAATGTCGTCCCCGCCGAGGCGCGTGTTGCCGTTGGTGGCGAGCACCTGGAAGACGCCCTGGTTCAGTTCCAGAATGGAGAGGTCAAACGTCCCGCCGCCGAGGTCATACACGGCGATGCGGGATTTCTCGGTCAGCCGGTCCAGCCCGTAGGCCAGCGCGGCGGCGGTGGGTTCGTTGACGATGCGCTCGACGGTGAACCCGGCGAGTTCGCCGGCGCGTTTGGTGGCCTGGCGTTGGGCGTCATTGAAATACGCCGGCACGGTGATGACGGCGCGCGTCACCGGCTCGCCGAAGCACGCCTCGGCGTCGGCCTTCAACTTGCGCAGCACCTCCGCGGAAACCTCCTCCGGCGCGACCGCACGATCCGCCAGCGGAAGCAGCACGCCGCCGCCCGCGCCCGCCGCCAGGGGATATGCCACCGCGCGTTCCTCCTCCGGGATTTCCGCCAGCCGCCGCCCGATGAATCGTTTCACCGAATACACGGTGGTGGCGGGATGCAGCACACGCAGCCGGTTCGCGGCTTCGCCCACCACCGGCGCGCCAGCCGCCGCCGGGAAATGCACTACCGACGGCGTCAGCCGCCGCCCGTCGGCGTCGGCAATGACAAACGGAATGCCCGCGTCCACGGCGGCGACGAGGGAGTTGGTGGTGCCGAGGTCAATGCCGACGATTCTGCTCATGCGGCGGGGACAGTGCCGCAGCGGGCGGGGTTTTTCAAACCGGCAGGGGCCGGGGAAGAGAAACACGGAGCGCCGGGGGCCTCACCGGCTTTTGGACGGGGACAACGCCCCACCGTAGAGCCTGAAAACAGCAAGCGGGCCGCCGATTCGGCCATTCAAAGGGGCGATGCCGGTTAAACCCAGCCTGTCCGTGAACCGCCTCAGCCGCGCCATCGCCCGGGCGCATCTCAGTATTTTGCAAGGGG
>JBKBTZ010000085.1:10560-14630 GCA_046290825.1 Limisphaerales bacterium | reverse complement strand
GGTGCCGCTACAGCGGCCCGCCGAGGTCGCGCTCGGCGGGCAGCCCCGGCAGCCCGACGGCGTGGCGCACCGCGTTGAGCACGGCCTGCGCGACGGCATCGGCGGCCAGCGCGCCGAGCAGGTGTTCCGGCGGGCGCGAGCCGAGCCAGAAGACTTCGCCGGGCAGCGCGGTGGCGGCCACCGCCACCGCCGGTCGCTCGAGCGGCAGCAGCCAGTGCGTGGGCGACGCGGACCGGCGCAGGCGGGCCAGCGATGGTTCGGTAAGCGCGACGGCCAGCAGGCCGGCGTCGCCAAGGAAACAATGACCGTCCAGGTGCAACAGGTCGCGGACGCCGGGCAGCGGCGCGATCCCGTCCACCTCCGTGGGTTGGATGAGGTTGCAATGCGTCATGCGCCGCCGGTGTAGCGGCGGGGCCGCCGCGGGGGAATTCGACAAAAAGAAAATGTTCGTTCTGTTTTTTGGAACCCCCTACTTTCCGCGCCGTGCCGCAGCTCAACTACCATCACCTCCGGTATTTCCGGGTCGTGGCGCACCTGCGCAACCTGACCCGCGCCGCGCGGTCGCTGCACGTGTCGCCCTCCGCCCTGAGCACACAGGTGCGGGCGCTGGAGGAGGAACTGGGGCAGCCGCTGTTTGCCCGGGACCGGAAGGGGCTGACACTCACCGAGGCGGGCCGCGTGGCGCTGGAATACGCCGACACCATTTTCAAGGCGGGCGAGGAACTGCTGGACACGTTTGCCGGCCATCGCACCGCGCCGCGTCCCGTGCTGCGCGTGGCGGGCGTGGCCAACCTGTCGCGGAATTTCTTCCTCGAATTCATCCGCCCCGCGCTGGCCGGGCACCAGGTCGAGGTGGTGTTGCGCTCCGGCACATTGCGCGAACTGCTCGTGCAGCTCGAGGCCTACGCTGTGGATGTGATCCTGTCCACCGAACCGGTGGCCGGGGACGCCGGGAAGCGGCTGCATTCCCATCGGATTGCCGAATACCCGGTCAGCCTCGTGGCCGCGCGCGGGTTGAAGGTGGCGCGGCGGCCTTTTCCCGCCAATCTGCGGCATGTGCCGCTGGTGTTGCCGGGGGAGCAGAGTTCCCTGCGCGGGCCGTTCGACGCGCTGCTGGCCGGGGCGGGCATCCGGCCACACATCGCCGCCGAGGTGGACGACATGGCCATGCTGCGCCTGCTGGCTCGCGAGGGGGTGGGCGTGGCGCTCGTGCCGCCGGTGGTGGTGAAGGATGAGTTGAAAGACGGCCAGCTTCGCGAGGTTTGCCGGGTGCCGGGGCTGAGCAAGCCGTTTTACGCCATCACGCCGCCCCGCCGCTTTCCGCATCCGCTGGTGCGGGAGTTGATTGTCCGTTCGCAGGCTGCCCACGCCATTACCCAGCGCCGCCACCGATGAACATGGATCTGTTCCACGCGCTCCAAGCCAACCTGCTGTCGCCCGCCGTGTTGTTCTTCGCGCTCGGGCTGGCGGCGGCGCTGGTGAAAAGCGAACTCAAGTTTCCCGAGCCGCTCTACACGAGCCTGACGATTTACCTGCTCGTGGCCATCGGCTTCAAAGGCGGGGTGGCCATCGCGGAGGCCGGTCTGGCGCGCGTGTGGCTGCCCGCGCTGGCGGCCGCCGGGCTGGGCGCGCTGATTCCGTTGTGGACCTATCCGGTGTTGCGGCGGGTGGGCGGCCTCGCCCCGGCAGATGCCGCCGCCATCGCCGCGCATTACGGTTCGGTGAGCGCAGTGACGTTCATCGCCGCCACCAACTACCTCAAGACGATCGGCCAGCCGTTCGAGGATTACGCCACCGCCTTCCTTGCGGTGATGGAATCGCCCGCCATCCTCGTCGGGGTGCTGCTCGGCAAACTGGCGGGCAACGGAGCCGCGCGCCCGGACGCCATTTCGCTTCGCACCGCGCTGCATGAGGCGCTGTTTGGCCGCAGCGTGTTCCTGCTCGTCGGCGCGCTGCTGGTGGGCGGTTTGTGCGGGCAATCGGGAATGGCGAAGGTGGAGCCGTTTTTCGTCGCGCCGTTCCAGGGCGTGCTGGCGCTGTTCCTCCTGGAAATGGGCATCGTGGCTGGTCGTCGGCTCGGGGATTTGCGGCGGGTCGGCCCGTTCCTGCTCGGCTTCGGGGTGCTGGTTCCGCTGGTCAACGGTGCGCTCGGCGTGCTGCTCGGCAAACTGACCGGCCTCGAACTGGGCGGGGCCACGCTGCTCGGGGTGCTGTCCGCCAGCGCCTCCTACATTGCCGCCCCCGCCGCCATCCGCATGGCGCTGCCGGACGCGAACCCGACGCTCTACCTGACCTCGGCGCTGGCCATCACGTTCCCCTTCAACATCACCCTCGGCATTCCGCTCTATCTCGAGATGGCGCGCCGCCTTTACGCCTGAGCCATGAACACCCATCCGATGAAGCTCGTCACCATCGTCTGCGAGGCCTACGCCCAGGAGGCCGTGAAAAAGCTCCTGCGGGACAGCGGGGCACATGGTTTCACCCTCTTTGACGTCGAGGGCGAAGGCGCGCGGGGGCATCGCCCCGCCGACATCCGCGAGTTCGCCAACATCCAGATCGAGGTCATCGTCCCGCCCGATGTGGCGGAACGGCTGCTGACGCGGCTCCAGCAGGATTTCTTCCCCCGCTACGCGATGATCGCCTTCGAGTCCGACGTCCGCGTGCTGCGACCGCACAAGTTTTGATGGTGCCCGGTCTGGTTGGGCATGCCATCCCCGGGGCGCATGGCCTCAAAAAGCGGATTCTCTCCGCCGGACCACGGATGATGTGAGCATGCCAGGTTGCTGGACGTGGCTGCGGACGAGGGCGTCCGCGCGCCGGCGTCGCAGCCCGCGTTCCTGCCACCAACTACGAGGCACCCCCCCGCCGTTGCCCTTCCCCAGCGCAGGCTTGCTTTGGCGGCGGCGACCGGTTCACATGCGGAGGCTTCGCACATGGTCACGCAGGAACAAATCGCCCGCAAACTTGGGGTCTCCCGCCAGTTGGTGACGTTCGCGCTGGCCGGCTACCCGCAGGTCTCCGCCAAGTCCCGCCAGCGGATCCTCGCCGCGGCGCGCGAGATGGGTTACCGCCCCAATCCCCACGCCCGCGCCTTGCGCCGCCAGCGCACCGGCATCGTGGCGCTGTGGATTCCGGACCAGATTTCCACGCATTACACCCAGGTGGCCCGCGAACTGGGGCGGCTCGCGCGCGAGGCGCGGCATGAGTTGATCATCGCCGAGGTCGAAGCGGCCGACGCGCAACAGGTGCTTTCGCACGTGCCGGTGGACGCCATCATCGCCGTGGACGCGCTGAAGGCGGTGCAGCGGCAGTTGGAGGGCATCGAGACCAACACCACGCCCGTCGTCAGCGTGGGCGCGTATTGCTCGCCCAAGACGGACCGCGTGGAGGTGGACCTGACCACCGGCACCGCTGCCGTGATGAAACATCTGCTGGACGCCGGGTTCCAACGCATCGCGCACGCGACGTTTGTCCGCAAGGACCAGCCGGGCGAGAGCCGGCGGCTGGGTTATGTCGAGGCCATGCGCGCGGCGGGCCGGACGCCGGAGTTCATCTACTATCCCCTGACCCGTAATCAGAAGCCCGTCACCCGTCGGTTGATTCAGGAATACATCAAGGCCGAAGGGCGGCCCGACGCGATCTTCTGCCACTCGGATGACGCGGCGCTGGGCATCTATCGCGGGTTGTGCGACCTCGGATTGCGCGTGCCGCAGGACGTGGCGCTGGTCGGCTGCGACGGGATCGAGGACACCGAATACCTCGAATGTCCGCTGACGACGCTGGTGCAGCCGGTGGCGGAGATGTGCGCGACGGCCTGGCGTTTCGTCCAGGAACGGCTCGAACAAGCCGACCGTCCGCGCCAGCATGTCGTGCTCCAGCCGCAACTGGCGGTGCGCGCCTCGACGCAGCGGAAGTAGGCGGGGAAGGGGAGAGATGGCCTCGGGATTCGTGTCCCGCTTATTCCGTGGTAAAAAAAACCTCCAACATCGAACATCCAACGTCCAACATCCGTGAGCGCTCGCTGCCGGATCTTTGGATCTTGAGCGTTGGTAGTTGGATGTTGGTAGTTG
>JBKBTZ010000085.1:0-10461 GCA_046290825.1 Limisphaerales bacterium | reverse complement strand
GGATGTTGGATGTTGGATGTTGGATGTTGGATGTTGGATGTTGGATGTTGGATGTTGGATGTTGGATGTTGGATGTTGGATGTTTCCCCAAAGTTTGTTCGCCAACGCCGCCCTCTGTTTCCCCTTACCCGTATGGGTGTCCATCACATCAAAAGGTGATAGTGACGCGGGCGGTCCCGGTTGTTAGCTTCCCGCCATGATTCGCTCCACCTTGCTTGGCACTGCCCTGTTCGCCCCGCTCGCCGCCCTGGCCCTGCCGCTGGCCGATGATTGGCAGAATCCCGAGTTGACCGGCCGCAACACCCTGCCGCCGCGCGCCACGATGGTCATCTGTCCGGACGTCAAAACCGCCTTGCGCATCCAGCACACGGACAACGCCGAGCGCGTCAAATCGCCGTTCTACCGCTCGCTCAACGGCGCCTGGAAATACCATTACGCCTCGAATCACCTGGCCCGCGTGGACGGCTTCTGGCGGCCGGACTTCGACGACTCCCGTTGGGCCACCATTCCGGTGCCGGCCAACGTCGAGATGCACGGTTACGGCATCCCCATCTACGTCAACATCCCGTATCCCTGGCCCAAGCCGTGGAACCCGCCGCACGTCCCGGCGGACGATCCCAACAACACCGTCAACAGCTACCGGAAAAGCTTCACCGTGCCCAAAGAGTGGGCGGGCCGCCGCGTGCTCATCACGTTCGACGGTGTGAACTCGTTCTTCCACCTTTACCTGAACGGCCACTATATCGGCACCGGCAAGGACAGCCGCACGCCGGTGGAGTTTGACCTGACGCCCCACCTCCAGCCGGGGGAGAACCTCCTGGCCGTCGAGAATTTCCGCTGGTGCGACGGCTCGTATCTCGAAGACCAGGACTTCTGGCGGATGAGCGGCATTTTCCGCGACGTGTATCTCTGGTCGCCGCCCGCCCTGCACCTCCGCGACTTCGAGGTGAAGGCGGATTTGGACGCCGCCTACCGCGACGGCGCGCTCACCTTGAGCGTCGAAGTCGAAAACAAGCTGGCCGCGCCCGCCCGCGTCACGGTCGAGGCCGAACTGCGCGACCCGCGCGGCAAGACCGTCGCGCGTCCGACCCTCCAACTTGACGTGCATCCCGACGGGCGCGGCGGCCAGGCCAGCGTCAGCACGACCATCTCGAACCCGCTCAAGTGGACCGCTGAGACGCCGCACCTATACAAGCTGCTCCTCTCGCTCAAAGGCCCGTCCGGCAAGGTGCTCGAGGTCATTCCGGTCAACGTCGGCTTCCGCAAGGTGGAAATCAAAGACGGCCATCTGCTGGTCAACGGGCAGAAAATTCTCATCAAGGGCGTCAACCGCCACGAGACCGATCCCGACCTCGGCCAGGTGGTGACGCTGGCCGGCATGATCCGCGATATCCAGATCATGAAGCAGAACAACATCAACGCGGTCCGCACCTGTCATTATCCGAATGTCCCCGCGTGGTATGACCTCTGTGACCGTTACGGGCTTTACCTCGTGGACGAGGCCAACATCGAAAGCCACGGCATGGGCTACGGGCCTGAGTCCCTGGCGAATTTCCCGGAATGGAAGGCGGCCCACCTCGACCGCACCATCCGCATGGTCGAGCGCGACAAAAATCATCCGTCCGTCATCATCTGGTCGCTCGGCAACGAGGCGGGCAACGGGCCGAACTTCATGGCCACCTACGACTGGATCAAGCAGCGCGACCCCAGCCGCCCCGTCCATTACGAGCGCGCCGGCTTCGACCGCAACACGGACATCTACTGCCCGATGTATTCGCCGCCGGAACACTTGCGCAAATACGCCGACGGCGAGGCGCTGGATGCGGGCTGGGGTTTCAAACTGCCCGCCCAGCCCACCCGCGACCGGCCCTTTATCCTCTGCGAATACAGCCACGCGATGGGCAACAGCAGCGGCAACCTGTGGCTCTATTGGGATTTGATCTATTCCAAACCCTACCTGCAGGGCGGCTTCATTTGGGACTGGGTGGACCAGTCGCTCCGCACGCCCATCGCCCGCAACGCCGCCCGCACTTTCGAGCGGGTAAAACCGGGCCAGCCGTGGTTCTGGGCCTACGGCGGCGATTTCGGCCACAACGCTCCGAGCGACGACAACTTCTGCAATAACGGTCTGGTGACCCCCGATCGCGAGGCGCATCCCGGCCTGCACGAGGTCAAACACGTGTATCAATTCCTGCACACCCGCCCGGTGGACCTCGCCCGGCGCGTGGTCCGCGTGAAGAACTGGTTTGATTTCCTCGACCCGGCAGACCTCGTCGAAGTGCGATGGGAACTCACCGGCGATGGTGCGCGCCTGCAATTCGGCAAGCTGCCCATGCCCCGCATTGCGCCCCGCGAGAGTGCCGACCTGACCGTGCCCGTGAAGCCGTTCACGCCCGCGCCCGGCGTCGAATACTTCCTGACCGTCAGCTACCACCTCAAATGCAGCCAGCCGTGGGCGAAGGCCGGCCACGAAATCGCGTGGGACGAATTCAAGCTGCCCGACGCCGCGCCCTGGCCTCCGGTCCCCGCTGTGGCGGCCGCGCCGCAGGTCGAGCGCAGCGCCGGCCAGGTGGTGGTGCGCGGCGGAGATTTTCAAATCACCTTCGACACCGCCAGCGGCACGCTCAAGTCGTGGCGCTCGCGTGGCACCGAGCTGATCGAATCCCCGTTGCGTCCGGATTTCTGGCGCGCGCCGACGGACAACGACCGCGGCCGCAAGATGGAGAATTCGCAAGGCGTCTGGCGGCGGGCGCACGAGACGGCCAAGGTGGACGAGTTCAACGTAGTCGAGGCGGGCGGCGCGGCCATCATCCGCGTGGCGCACCGGCTGGAATTGCCCCGCGCCACCCCGCGCTGGACCACCACCTACACCGTGACCGGGGATGGCGCGGTGCGCGTGGCGGCGGCCTTCCAGCCGGGCCGCACCAACCTCGCCCGGCTGCCCAAGGTTGGGATGCAGATGGTGTTGCCCGCGCGGTTCAATCGGATCGCCTGGTTCGGTCCGGGGCCGCACGAAACCTACATTGACCGTCAGGACGCGAAGGTGCGCGTCTATCGGGGCACCGTGCGCGAGCAGTTTTACTGGCATTACTCCGAACCCGGCGAGAGCGGCAACAAGGTGGACGTGCGCTGGGTGGCGCTCACCGATGCGCGCGGCAACGGCCTCCTCGCCACCGGCCTGCCGCTGCTCAGTGTGAACGCGCTGCACCACACCACCGATGATTTGCAGTCGGCCAAGCACCCGCACGCGTTGCCACATCGCGATTTCGTGGTGCTGAACCTCGACTGGCGGCAGCAGGGCGTGGGCGGGGACGACAGTTGGGGCGCGCCGCCGCATCCGCAATTCATGATTCCCCCGGCGGACTACGCCTACGAATTCCGGCTCACCCCGCTTCGCGCGGGGCAGAATCCGGTCCGGCTGGCCCGCCAGCGGTAGAGTGCAGCGGCGAAGCCGTCTTCCATCCCAACGCGGTGGCGTTGCCATGACCAGGTAGGGCGGGCCATCCTCTGCCCGCCACGCGGGTGAGTGCGCCCGCCGGTCACGCCCTGGTTTTTCGGGATTCGGGCTTCGGATTTCGGCCTTCCCGCCTACACTCCCGCCATGAACCGCCGCCGCTTCCTCCAAAAAACCGGCGTGGCGGGCCTGCTGGCTTCGGCCTGGCCCGCGCTCGCGCAAACCACCAACACCACGGCCGCTGCCCCAACCCGGGCCACCGGCGGCGGACTCGCCTTCACCACCGCGCCCTCGGTGCAGGGGGCTTCGCCCACCAGCGTCACCATTGCCATCGGGGTGAACGGTCCAAGCACCGCGTGGGTCGAGTATGGCGAAACGCCGGAACTGGGGCGCGTGGCCACCGGTGCGCGGCACGGGCTGAAGCCGTTTGACGCGGTGGCCCACGCCATCCGGCTCGAGGGGTTGCGCCCGGGCCAGCCGTGTTATTACCGGGTTCACGCCTGTGCGATTGACTTCCGCAACGCCTACAACATCCGGCGGGGTGAGATGGTGGCGACCGACGTGTTCCACTTTCAGCCGTTGAACCCCAAGGCGGGCGAGGCCCGGTTTGCCGTCTGGAACGACACTCACGAGAACGCCGCAACGCTCGCGCAGTTGATGGCGCTGACCGCGCGGGAACCGGCGGACTTCCACGTTTGGAACGGCGACATCACCAACGACAACTACCGCGAGGCGGACATGGCGCGCCATTACCTGGGCGCGGGCGGGCAGCCGTTCAGCCGGGACACCCCGTTGTTGTTTGTGCGCGGCAATCATGATGACCGCGGTCCCGCGGCGCGTGGGTTGGAGCGCTTCCAAGCCACGACGGACGGGCGGACCTATTACTCATTTGCCCACGGGCCGCTGGCGGGGGTGGTGTTGAACACGGGCGAGGACAAGCCGGATGACCATCCGGTGTATGCCGGGCTGGGCGATTACGTGGCCTTCCACCGCGAGCAGGCGGCGTGGCTGGCGGAGGAAATCCGGAAGCCGCAATTCCGGCGCGCCCGGTTCCGCGTGGCGTTCATGCACATTCCGGTCTGGTGGGTGGGCGACCGGGGCGATGGTGGATTTGCCAACCAGCCCGCCGATCCGCGCGCGGAGTGGCACCCGTTGCTCGTGCGGGGGAAATTCCACGCGGTGATCTCCGGGCACACCCACCGCCATGCCCTGTTCCCGCCGGACGCCAAGAAGCCTTACGCGCAGATGGTTGGCGGCGGCCCCCGGCCCGAGACGGCCACGCTGATTCGCGGCCATGCCACGGCGCGGGAACTCACGCTCACCATGACCGACCTTGCGGGCAAGGAACTGGCGGTCTGGCGCACCCGGGGCTAAACCATCCGCATGAGCGAGGGCCATCACGTTTCGACGGCGGCGAGTTATCCGTGGCAGGCGGAGGGTGTTTACCTGAATCACTGCGGCATCGCGCCGCTCCTGCCAACGGGCGCGGCGGCGGCGCGCGCCTGGGATGAGGCCCAAATGCGGTTCGGCGCGGGCGTTTTTGCCCGGCTGGGCGACCCGACCCGCGCGTTGCATGCGGCCGTGGGCGAACTGCTCGGCGTGCCGGCCGCGGATGTCTCCTTCACGCGCAACACCTCGGAGGGGCTGAGCATGGTGGCCAACGGCCTGCCGCTCGAGCCGGGCGACCGCATCGTCAGCTACGTTCATGAATACCCGTCGAATCACTATCCGTGGTGCCTGCAAAAGGCGCGCGGCGCGCAGCTTGATTTGCTGCCCGACCGGCCCTGCGGCAGCGGCCTGCCGGAGGGCCAACCGCGCGGCTATGAGCTGGAGGACCTCGAGCGGCACCTGCGCGGAGGGCGGGTGCGCGTGGTGGCGTTGAGTCATGTGCAGTTCACCAGCGGGTTCATGGTGGACCTCGCGGCGGTGGGGCGGTTGTGCCGGGAACACGGCGCGTGGCTGATTGTGGACGCGGCGCAGAGCCTCGGCATCGTGCCCGTGCGCCCGGCGGAGCTGGGCGTGGATGCGGTGGCGGCTTCCGGGTGGAAATGGCTGCTCGGCCCCGTGGGCACCGGCGTCCTTTACACCAGCCCTAGGTTGCGGTCGGCGCTGCGCTGCACGATGGCGGGCGCGGACCTGATGGAGCAGGGGGAGGACTACTTGAACCTCGCCTGGCGGCCGCATCGGGACGGTCGGTTCTTCGAATACGGCACTGCCAGCATGGCGGCGGCGGCGGCGCTGGCCGCGTGCGTCCGGGACCTGGCGTTGCGGGAAACGCCCGAGCGGCTGTCCGCCCGCGCTGTGCAGCTCCGTCGCCAGCTTCGCGAGGGACTGGACCCGGCGCGGTTTCAACCGGTTGTTTTTCCCGGGGGAGACGGCCCGATTCTTTCGTGGCGGGTGGAACAGCCGGAGCAGGTGGCCCGGCGGGCGGCGGCGGGGGGCGTGACGGTTTCCGTGCGCGGCGGCTATTTGCGGACCGCGCCGCACGGCTATCAAACGGAGGCCGAAATCGCGCGGGCGATTACCGTCCTAAACCAAGCGGCCAGTCTGGCGGACGGCTGAATCGGCGCGGGCTTGCCGGTTAAGCTGGCACCAGCCAATCCAATTTTCCGTCGCGCGGGATCCGGCCGGTTCACGGATACACCGTCTTCAGCCAGTTGGTTTTGGCCCAAGTGACGGTGCCGGCGCCGGTGTTGCCATTGGTGAGGAGCGTGGCCAGTTCGGAGGGGTCACGCAGGGGGTAGGTGTAGGGTAGCGACGAAAAGCCATTCCAGGAAAACGGGATAATCGGGGCGGGCACGGGCACGAGCGTGCTGCCGGGGCTTTCGGTGTCGCCGCGGAAGGTGGAAGAGCCGAGTGTGTGGATGGTGTCGGCCGCGCGGATTTTCCCGGTGTAGGCGGCGTTGGTTGGGCTGACCTGGTTGTTGCGGAGCGGGCTGGTGAGGTCAATGAGGTGGCATTTCTCGACCAGCACGGCGCCGCCCTCGGTCGAGATCGCGCCGTTCAGGGTGACATCGAACTTGTAGGTGCCGAGGCCGCCGGGGATGGCGGCCACTTTCGCGTCGCGCAACAGCTTGGCGGCGCGGGCGGCCGTGTTGTTGAGATAGACGTTGAAGACGTGGGCATTGCCGGCGCGCAGGCGGGGCAGGCGGTCCTGGTGGTCGAGGTAGTAATTGTTGTGCAGCGTGAGCCGGATGTTCGCGTTGTCGGGGTCAAACTCGGTGGGACCGGCGAGGTGGCCCTTTTTCTGGGACCGCGCGATGGCGATGATGTCGTTCATGCTGAAGCCGTTGCTGCGCAGGAAGGAATACATCGGCTTGCTGACCGCGTTGTTGGTCTCGAGGTAATTGAACTGCTGCCAGACGAAGCCGCCCGGCGCGCCGTCGTCGGCAAGGAAACGGCACCACGAGATGGTCACATGGTTCGCGCCATCCTTCAGGTCCACCGTGCCGTCGTAGGCTTTGGTGAAGGTGCAGTGGTCAATCCAGACGTTGGTGCAGTTGCCGCCATCGCCGATGGTGATGAAGTCCCAGTCCTTGGCGTCGTAGTCGCCCTTGGTCGCCTCATCCCACTCCCACAATTCGTCGAACTTGAGGTTGCGGATGATGACGTTGTGGGCGCGTTTCAAATTGAACTCGGCGTGTCGGATGGTTGCGCCATGGGCGGAGAAGATGGTGAGGCCGTTCTTGTCCTGAATGTCCACGGTGGTGACGCCGCTGGCCAGGAGGACCGGATGCAGCGAGGGAGCGGTGCTCGAACGGAAGCGGCCGGTCTGGTTGGTCGCGCCAATCTCATTCCAGCCGAGGTTCAGGTCGTTCATGATTTCGATGACCTTCACGGTGCCGCTGGTCAGGGCGAGGCGGAAATCGCCGGGGGTATAGACCTTCCGGTAGCCCGGGTCGGTTTCCGCAAGCATTCCACCGCCGGTGGTCGGCGCGCCGAAACCATAAAGGCTGAAGTCCGGGCCGTTGGTCGGGGGCGGTTGCACGGTGAGCACGGCCACGGCGCTGGTCACCGCGCCCGCGGCGTTGGCAACGACGACCTGGTAGGCGCCCGCGTCGTTGGTTTGGACGTTGTTGAGCGCGAGGGTGCTGTTGGTAGCCCCCGTCAGCGGGGTGTTGGTGTTGAAGCGCCATTGGTAGGTGAGCGGCGCCGTGCCGGTGGCCACCACGGTGAAGGTCGCGTTGTTGCTGACGGTGACAGTTTGGGATTGCGGCTGCGTGGTAATGGCAGGCGGCACCAGCACGGTCAAGGTGGCGACGGCACTGGTGACGGAGCCGGCGGCGTTGCTGATCAGCGCGGCGTAACCGCCCGCGTCGGCGGGCTGGGCGTTGGGGATGATGAGCGTTGCATTTGTGGCGGCGGGCAGGAGGTTGGTCAGATTCAAAAACCACTGATACGCCAGCGGCGCGGTGCCGTCGGCACTGACGCCAAAAATCGCAGTGTGCCCCTGGGTGACCACCAGGCTGACGGGCTGCGTCAAAATCAGGGGCGGAACCGGCGGTGGCGGCGGGACGGCCCGGACGCGGAAAAAGCGCGCCGCGTCGGATGGCGGCGCGAAATTCGTGAGGGCAAAGCGCCCGGCCGGATCAAAGGGGTTGGTGGCCACGATGGACCACGTGCCCGGTGCCGCGAGCAGGTCCGTGCTGGTCAGCAGTTGCGCCCACCCACCGTTGGTGCCGCCGAGGCCGGACACCGTGATGGTGGCGGGGGCGACGATCAGGTTCGTGATGACGAGCGCGAGTGGGGGCGGCGGGGTGAGCGGCGTGTGCGGTGCCACGTCGGCAAAGGTTTCTCCGAGGCGATACTCGTCCAGAATCAACTCCGCGTAAGGCTGCTGGGCGCTGCTCTGCCCGCCGGCGAACACCCGAAGCCGATCGAACGAAAAGTCAAAGGCGTTGCTGGACACAGCCCCGGCATCAGCGAGGGCCGGCTCGACATCCAGGCGCGGATTCACCCACAGGTAGGCGCGGTCCAGCCCGTTGGGGATATGATCAATCCGGACCACCACAAAGTTGGTCGCGCCGCCGAAAATGTTGCTGGAACTGACCAGGTTGGCTGCCGCGCCCTGCGGGATGAGGCCGACGGTGTTGGTGGCCGCGCCGCTGCTGTTACCGATGGCGAGCTTTTGTGCGGTGCCGAGGTCGTGCGGCACATTGGCGCCGCGGCCGTAAGGGTTGCCGGAAAGAGTGCCAGTCGGCCCCAGCCGGGCGATGAGGAAACTGATCCAGGTGGTTGTTCCGTCGGTGCCGTTGGTGCCCCGGCTGAAGGTGAAGGGACGCACCGGCTGCATCGCGGCACTGCCCGATGTTGAGCCTTGGAAGAAACCGGCACCACCGACGGCTTGAAGCTGGTTGCCGAGTGGATCCGCGTAGGTCAGGCCGTAGCCAGTGTTGGTGGCCACCCCGCTGCTGCTGTTGGTTTGCCACCCGGCGGCGAAGCCGTGGCCGCCGCCCGCGCCGAGGAGCGGGGTGCCCGGCGCGTTGGTGAACGGCTCGTGCGCGAGCAGGGCGGCCCGAAGGCTGTCGCCCGAATTGAGGGCGATCATGCTGCCCACGGCGAGAAAGCTGAAGCGGACAAGGCAGCGGCGATGAAGGCGCATGAACGGCAAGGCGACGGGGGGTTACAGAAAGCCGCACCCGTCAAACGGCGGACGGGTGCGGCGAAAGATTGCAGAGGGCAACCGCACTGCGGGGAAACCGGTTCAGAACCAGAACTTGCGCTGGTCCCAGGTGGCGCGGGCTACGGTGCGCTGGAACCGCTGCCACTCCACGTGGGCGTCCTGAAAGAGCACGCTGCCGCCCTCGGGGCGGTTTTTGCTCATGTGGCTGGAGCTGAAGCCGGGGAAAACCTTGCCGCCAATCACCGTTCCCATGTTGCCGCTGGTGATGCCCGTGAACCGGTCGTTCCCCACGGTTGCGGGGGTGGTGCCGCTGCCTTCCGTAATGACCACGTCGGCGACCAGCTCGGTTTCCGACAGGTTGTAGCGGGTGCTGGGCGCGATGGACAGCTTGGTCACAAACGGCCGGGCCACCGGCATGGTGATCCGCACGGGCCGGGTCGTATCCTCGACGTCGGCGGTGCCGCTCTTGGTCATCCGGGTCATCAGGAAGAGGTAGCCCGTCACGCGGTAGCCGGTGGTGTTGTAGTTCCACCAGTGGTCCTCGTTGGCCACCGCCGCCATGTAGCCGGGGCAATACATGATGTTCCGCTGGCCGCCGGCGTTTGCGAGTTCGTCCGCCGCCTTGCGCGGCACATCCCACAACGAGATGCCGGCGGAACTGCCATGCACCATCCCGGTCACCGGATCCCGGTAATTGTCATCCCGCGGCGTGGTGGCCGCGAAATCGTTGTTGTCGCCCGCGTAAATGTTGAACGCGACGCCGATTTGTTTGAGGTTGCTGACGCACTTGGTCCGCCGGGCCTTTTCCTTGGCCGAAGCCAACGCGGGCAGGAGCATCGCCGCCAGGATCGCGATGATGGCGATGACGACGAGCAGCTCAATCAAGGTGAAGCCGTGCGCGGGGGAGGCGGACCGGCGTGGGGATGCGAGTTTGTTGATCATGGTGGTGGTTTGTGGCGCTGATCCTCGACGGACGATTGCGTAAGACCAGCGGGGTTCACGAGCCAATCTAGTCCTCCGGGGTGAGTTTGTCATCCCGACAACTTCTGCACCGGCGGGTGAATTTTGGGCACGTCCGTCCCGCCAAAAAGAAACGGCCCAACCCGCCTTTGTGCGCAAAATTCATTCACTCCTGCAATGGCGGGCGGATGACAGCGCGGGCGGATTCGGTAGGCTGCTAGTGTTCCACCTATGCCGTCTTCGCCGCTACGCCTCGGCCTTTGCCCGTTCCTAATGGTCTGGGTTTCGGCCGGAATTCTCGGGAGCACCGTGCGCTTGGATGCCGCCGAGTATTTCGTCGCTCCCTGGGGCAGCGACAGCAACCCTGGCACCTCGAACGCCCCCTTCGCCACGCCGCACAAGGCCGTGGCCGCCGCGCTGGCTC